>NZ_JBEUPD010000002.1:0-499606 GCF_040492135.1 Actinomadura sp. NPDC000600 | reverse complement strand
GTCCAGTGAGTGCACATGAGCGCCTCCCGGCCAGGGCCGACAGATCCCGTTCAGGACCCAAGGTCAGTCAGTCGCTGGGTCAGACCCCCGCCGGGAGGCGCTCACCTACATCATCTCTGTCAGTCGCGGAACAGGGCCCGGCTCGTCCCCATCATGATCCGGTCATGCGGCCGCAGGGTCCGCATGACGGACTCCAGGACGGGCCGCTCCATCGAGATGCAGCCCGCGGTCTGCCCCGTGCCGATGTGCATGAAGATCGCCGAACCGTTCCCCTGGACGATCCGCGAGTCCGGAGGCCGGTTGTAGTTGATCACCACGGCCTGCCGGTAGGGCCCGTTCCGCATGATCTTCGATAGGTCCTCGTCGGCGGGCAGGCAGGCGCCCCGGTAGTAGCGGTTGTACCGCCGGTCCCCGATCGTCGACCCCCAGCAGTCGCCGCTCTCCCGCAGCCTGCGGTAGGGAAGGCGGGTACCCGGGTCCCCTTCACCGAACGCCTCGGTGAGGCTGTACGAGCCGGTCGGCGACTTGCCGTCGCCCTCCAGCTTGGCCCCCGGTTCGGCGTAACCGTTCCGCCCAATGTGCCCGGGAGCGCTCAGAAGCGTCTTCCACGAGCGCCCCTTCCGGACGCATTCGGTGACGGTCACCTCGGTCGTCCCATACCCGGCCGCCACGGCGAAGACCACATGCCGGGCCGCACCCGCCCCGTAGCGCGCCTTCCCTTGGCCGAGCGCCTGGCAGGGCTCCACCGCCCTCTCCTGAGCGGACGCCTGCGGAGCAGGAAACCCCGCCGCGAGCACCGCGGCGACAGAGAGGACCGAGGCAGCGGACAGAACCGTGACCTGCCCAGCACCCGAACCCATTCGCGGCACCTCTGCTTCCTGATCCGAACGGAACGTGCCCAGTCGAGCACACGTCGTTCTCTACCCCGACCAAGGTCATCTCACCCGAGCATTCGCGTCGAGCGGCGAACTGTCCGGCACGGGACATCCCCTGGACGCCGCCGAAGAGGGCGTTCAGGCTGTCGAAAGCCGCCCCATCAAAGATCGCCTCAGTGCATCCTCGTTCGGCGCATTCCGCGACGCTAGGAGAGTCTCGATCGTGACTCAGGGCCCACGTGCCGACCATCCGGAACCAGACCGGGGCTGGCGAATGCTCGCCCGACTCGGCTGCTTCCTCGGCCTGGTCGCGGTCGCCGGCGTCCCGTTCCTGCTGTGGTTCGGGCTGCCCTGGTGGTTGGACGAACCCCAACGCGACGCCGAGGGCAGGGTCAAAGACCAGGTCACCACTGCTCTGGCCGCGGCGGCCCGCCGCGGCGGCATCGATCAGCATGCGGCGTTGCACGCCGCCACCGCATCTCACTCCCAGCTGGTGCGCTTCACGACCACTGGAACTCGCGATGAGATCGTCGTCCTGCAGATCGGCTACGGCGGCATGTTCGGCAAGGGCGTCGACGACTTCTGCTACCGCTTCACCGTCGACCGCGCTCCCACTCGGCGACCACCGCGTATCGAAACGTCCAGACTCGACCGGTGCCCGCGCCCTCCCAGCACCCGTCCCCGGGCCATCGAGCAGATCCGCGAGACCGCTGAAGCCACCCGCGCCGAACTCCACACCGCGGCGGCCGCCGGCCACCTCACCGAGCCACAGGTCCGGCCGATGGTCAGCGGGGACCTGAGCTCGCTCTGGTCCTTCAAGCGGAACGGGACCGAGACCATCATCGTCGCCGACTACATCTCCCTCACCCCCGCCGGCGAAGTCGAAGCGGCCGAATGTGCCCAGTTCAACATCGTCCAAGGACAGAGGACGCGCACAGCCACCATGTACCGACTACCTCAGTGCCCGTCTCCGTGAGCGAGGGCTCTCCTCAAGCCCCGGGGGGCGTTGTGATGACTCACCGGGCTCCGATGTCCCTTCCGGCGGCCTTCACCCCCACCAAGGTCACCTCGCTCAGGCCGCCGAGACGGGAGGGGACGGTCAGGCGGACGCACCGTGCAGCAGGATCGAGGTGATGAAGTCCGGCGCTTGGCGGGGGCCCATGTGCCCTTCGAGCGTCAACTCCCAAGCGGTCTCGGCCAGACCGCAGAAGGTCGAGGTCAGCCAGGTGGCTGGCATGTCCTTGCGCAGGAGCCCGGCGTCCTGGGCGCGCGTGATGAGCCTGACGGTCCGGGTGAAGACCTCCTCGGCGCGCTCGCTGGCCTCGGGCACGCCCAGGACGTCGGGTTCGACGTAGACCAGGTTCCACAGGCGGGCGAACGGCAGGTAGTCGGCCACGAGCGCGGCCAGGACCTGCCGCACGGGGGCGTCACCGGCCTCGGCCCGGGCCAGGGCCCCATCGCAGTCGTCAAGGATCTTCTCGGCCATCGCCCGCACCAGGTGCTGCCGGGTGGGAAAGAGGCGGACCAGGGTCGCCCGGCTGATGCCGGCGCGCGCGGCGAGGGTCTGCATCGAGGCCGCACGGTCCTTGGCGAGGATCGGGATGGCCGCCTCCAGTACTTCCGCCGCGTCGGTACGCATCGTCGCGCCAAACCCTCCCATGCCTCAATTGACACATCGATGTATCAATGTATGCTCTGCTGTATCAGCCTCAATTGTAATGAAAGAGGCGGATTGTCGCTGGTCGGCGTCCCGATGGCGTGCGCCTGTCCCGCGAGCCGGCGGGGCCGGTGCCCGCCGCATGCACGGGGTGGCCCCGACCGGACGGGCCCCCGATGCCCGCACGGTTCCTCGCCCACACGGTTCGGCGAGCGCGAAGGAGCGTTCGCCGCCTTCTCCTGCCGGAACACAGATCGGTCAACGGCCATGACGATGCACCGCCGACGCTTCCTCCGGAGCGCGGGCCTGGGACTGCCCGGCGCCGCCCTCCTCGCCTCCCTGCCCGCCTGCGACGGCGGCGCTGAAAGGGCCGTGCACCCGTCTCGGCGCACGGAGACGATCGTCATCGGCGCCGGGATCAGCGGCCTGGCCGCGGCCCGCCACCTTGCTGACCGCGGCCGGGAGGTGACGGTGCTCGAAGCGCGGAACCGGATCGGCGGACGCGTCTGGACCAGCCGGCAATGGCCCGGTGTGCCGCTCGACCTCGGCGCGTCATGGATCCACGGCATCGACGGCAACCCGATCACCGACCTGGCGAGGAAGGCCGGTGCACGGACGGTGGTGACCGATCCCGGCAGCTCCAGCGACTACCTCGCCGACGGACGGAAGGTCGAGGGCGCCCAGGCCGAAGCACTCGAGCGCTGGCGGGAGGACACCGCCGACGCGCTCTCCACCTACCAGGACGAGGCCACGCGGGACGCCACGGTCCGCAGGGTCGTCCAGAACGAACTGGACTGGACCGACCTCTCCTACCGCGACAAGAGCCTGATCTCCTTCGCGCTGAACGACTACGAACACGAGTACTCAGGCGGCGTCGACCAGTTGTCGGCCCTCTACTTCAACGACGACGCCAAGATCAACGGCAGGGACGTGCTGTTCCCCGGCGGCTACGGCGCCGTCACCGACCACCTCGCCAAGGGACTGTCCGTCCACACCGGACAGGTCGTCAAGCAGGTCGACTGGAATTCCACCGGCGTGACGGTGACCACCGGCAAAGCCACCTACCAGGCCCAGCACGTCGTGGTCACGCTGCCGCTGGGCGTCCTGCAGGGCGGCACGGTCAGGTTCGTCCCCGGACTGCCCGCGGCCAAGCTCACCGCCATCGGCAAGCTCGGCATGGGCGTTCTCGACAAGTGCTACCTGCGCTTCCCCAAGGTGTTCTGGTCCGACACCGACTGGCTGACCTACATCCCGGACCTGGACAGGTACGGCCAGTGGGAGCAGTGGATCAACATCACGCGCGCCACCGGCCAGCCCGTGCTGCTCGGCTTCAACGCCGCCGCCTTCGGCCGCACGATCGAAGGCTGGAGCGACGCCCAGATCGTCGACAGCGCCATGCGGACCCTGAGGACCATCTTCGGTGCGGGCATCCCCGCGCCGACGGGCCACCAGATCACCCGCTGGGCCTCCGACCCCTACGCGCGGGGCTCGTACTCCTTCAACAGGTTCGGCTCCATGCCCGCCATGCGCGACCATCTCGCGGCCCCCGTCGGCGACCGCGTGCACTTCGCCGGTGAGGCGACCAGCCGCAAGTCCATCGCCACCGTCCACGGCGCCTACCTGTCGGGCATCCGCGCGGCCGAGGAGATCACCGGCTGAACCGGCTCCCCTGGCGGGACGAGGTGTCGCCGTCTTCAACGAGGGCGACACAAGCAAGGCCACCCCAGGCCGCACACGCCGACGGGCTACCGGATCGCCCGCCGAGCAGGCTTCCCTGTGGCCGGATGGCGACAAAGAACTAGCTGTGTGAGCGGTGCCGGTGAAGGTCCGCGTCCCGAAGGTGGTCGGCCACCGCCAGACCGCGCAGAACGAACTTCAGGCCGCCGGGTTCTTCATGCTCGCGGAAAAGGACGCGACGGGCCGCCGGGCGGGCGCTGTTCCGTCAGGGTTGCTCGCCCGGACGGAACAGCGGCCGGCGGAGGCTACGAGAAGTACTCGATGAACGGGGTCTTCTTGTCCGGCGTGGAGGCCGTGCCGGTGCTGATGATGCCGGTGGTGCCAGGGCGGGCGTCGATGTCGGACGCCTGGACGGTGCCGGTGCGGGAGGGGCCGTTGAGGGTCGTCCACGCGGTGCCGTTGTAGTGCATGTACTGGGTCTTGGTCCCGGTGGTGATCGGGAGCATGACGACGCCGGACGCGCCGTCGGAGGACAGGCCGATGCCCGCGGCGTTCAGCGGCGTGTTCACCGTCGTCCAGGTCTTGCCGTTGTAGCGCTGGATCGCGTTGGTGATCTGGGCGTTCTGCCGGACGCGCAGGACGTACACGTTCGTCGCCGAGTTGGCGACGATGCGGTGCAGGGTGCCCTGGTAGCCGGGGACGCCCAGGGAGCCGGGGACGTCGATCTTCTTCCAGGACGTGCCGTCGAAGTGCATCACCAGGCCGGTCACGGAGGTGCCGGTGGCGGACGTCGTGCCCGCGAGCCACACGTCGTTCTTGGCCCGGACGTCCACGGCGGTGATGGACGTGGAGGCCGGCAGCGGGACCTTGGGGTCGACCCACGCGGTGCCCGTCCAGCGCAGGATCGCGCTCGGGCCGCCGGACGCGGCGTCGACGCCCGCGACGGAGTAGGCGGTGCCGTCAGGGGCGGCGGAGACGGCGGTCGGGAAGCCCACCATCGGGTAGGCGACCTGGCTCCACTTGGTGCCGTTCCAGTAGAGGCCGAGGGTGCCGCTCATGTTGTAGCCGATGACCCACGCCTTGGTGGCGCTGGAGACGGCGACGTCGGTCGGGGTGAAGCCGACCGGGCTCTTGTCGGCGACCCACGCCGAGCCGTTCCACTTGACGAGCTTGGCCTCCGGGCCGAAGAAGGAGCCGGCGGCGCCGACGGCCCATCCGGCGTTCTTGGCGCCGAAGTCGACGCGGTCGAGGCTGCCGTTGTAGGCGAGCGCCGTACTGCCGATGTTCTTCCAGCCGGCGGCCTGCGCGGGGGCGGCCACCGCGACCGTCCCGGCGGCGCAGGCGAGGGCGGCGATCGTCGCCGGCACCGCGTTCCGTCTCATCTGTCGCAAGATCCACAGCTCCCAAGATCACAGCAAGCGTGCGCAAAAGAGTACGGCATTACTTACTGTTGAGTAAGTGGAACTTACTGGGCGACCGGATCAGGACGCCACGGAAACCGCAAAACGCCCGGAACTGTGAAGTTCCGGGCGCTCTGCGTGGCGACGCGATGCCGGAGCGCTACTCCGGCCGGAGGGCTACTCGCCCTTCCAGTTCGGCTTGCGCTTCTCGGCGAAGGCCGCCGGGCCCTCCTGGGCGTCCTTGGACATGAAGACCGGCAGGGTGATGTCCTGCTGCTTCTTCCACGCCTCGGCGGACGTCCAGTCGGCGGACTCGACGATGACCTTCTTGGTGGCCGCGAGCGCCAGCGGGGCGTTCTCGGCGACCTTCAGGGCCAGCTCCTTGGCCGCGGCGAGCGCGCCGCCCGGCTCGGCGAGCCGGTTGACGAACCCGAGCTCGGCCATCCGCTCCGCCGGGTACTTGTCGCCGGTGAGGGCGATCTCCATGGCGATGTGGAACGGGATGCGCTGCGGCAGCCGCAGCAGCCCGCCGCCCGCGGCGACCAGACCGCGCTTCGGCTCGGGCAGCCCGAACTGGGCGTCCCGGGCCGCGACGATCATGTCGCAGGACAGCGCCACCTCGCAGCCGCCGGCCAGGGCGTAGCCCTCGATGGCGGCGATCAGCGGCTTGGCCGCCGGGCGCTCGGTGATGCCGGCGAACCCGCGCCCCTCGACGGTCGGGTTGTCGCCCGTCAGGAAGCCCTTGAGGTCCATGCCGGCGCAGAACGTCCCGCCCGCGCCGGTGAGGATGCCGATGGACAGGTCCTTGCGGGAGTCGAGCTCGTCGACGGCCGCCGCGATCCCCTTCGCCACCTCGCCGTTGACCGCGTTGCGGGCCTCTGGGCGGTTGATGGTGATGACGAGGACTGCGCCGTCTTCTTCAGTAAGGACAGCGTCGGTCATTCAGTGCCTCACTTCGGCTGGAAGCGGATACCGCCGTCGAAGCGGATCGTCTCGCCGTTCATGTAGTCGTTCTCGATCAGGGACTTGACGAGGTGGGCGAACTCCGACGCCTTGCCCATCCGCTTCGGGAACGGGACGGGCGCGGCGAGCTTGGCCTTGAACGCGTCCGCGGCCTCGCCCTCGCCGTAGATCGGGGTGTCGATGATGCCCGGGCAGATGGTGTTGACCCGGACGCCGATCGCGGCGAGGTCGCGCGCGGCGGGCAGCGTCATGCCGATGATGCCGCCCTTGGAGGCGGAGTAGGCGATCTGCCCGGTCTGGCCCTCGATGCCGGCGATGGACGCGGTGTTGATCACCACGCCGCGCAGGCCGTCCTCGTCGGCGGGCTCGGTCTTGGAGATGGCCGCGGCGCCGAGCCGCATGAGGTTGAAGGTGCCGATCAGGTTGACCCGGATGACGGTCTCGTAGGAGGCCAGGTCGTGCGGGCTGCCGTCGCGGTTCACCGTCCGCGAGGCCCAGCCGATGCCGGCGCTGTTGACGATGACGCGCAGCGGGGCGCCGGTGTCGACGGCGGCCTGCACCGCGGCCTGCGCCTGCTCCTCGCTCGACACGTCCGTCTTGACGAAGACGCCGCCGACCTCGTCGGCGAGCGCCTTGCCCTTGTCCTCGTTCAGGTCGGCGATGACGACCTTGGCGCCTTCGGCGGCCAGCGCGCGGACGGTGGCCTCACCGAGGCCGCTCGCGCCACCGGATACGACGGCGGAAACTCCGTTCAGGTCCATAAGCGACACCTTACGTGAGGGACCGAATGTGGTTCGGGGTGATGCTATCCAGACGTCGTCGCGCGCTCTGCTCACACCCCTGCGGATTGCGGAGCCGCGATGTTACTCGGGAGTCACAATAGAGAACGTTTGCTCTTCCCCGACAGGGGCACCCGACCCCCATGAGCGAGCGTCCTGCACAGAGCCAGTCCTACCCCGGGCGGACGAAGGACATGACGCCCGAGCCCCGCGACGAGATGCGCGACCACACCGGCAGCGGCCTGCTGGCCGGGCGCCGCGCGCTGATCACCGGCGGCGACTCCGGCATCGGCCGCGCGACGGCCGTCGCGTTCGCCAAGGAGGGCGCGGACGTCGCGATCACCTACCTGGAAGAGGACGACGACGCCCGGCACACCGCGGGCCTCGTCGAGGCGGCCGGGCGGCGCTGCGTCACCCTCGGCGGCGACCTGGCCGAGGAGCGGCACGCGCGCGAGATCGTCACGCACACCGTCCGCGACCTCGGCGGCCTCGACGTGCTCGTCCTGCACCACGGCACCCAGACGCCGGTGAAGGACGTCCGCGAGATCGACGACGCGCAGCTGCGGCGGACGTTCGAGGTGAACGTGTTCTCGCTGTTCTGGACGGTCCAGGAGGCCCTCGACCACATGGGGCCCGGGTCGAACATCATCATCACCGGGTCCATCAACGGGCTGCGCGGCAACAAGTCGCTCATCGACTACTCCGCCAGCAAGGCGGCGGCGATGGCGCTGACCACCTGCCTCGCCCAGAACCTCATGGACCGCGAGATCCGGGTCAACTGCGTCGCCCCCGGCCCGGTCTGGACGCCGCTCATCCCCGCCACCTTCGACGAGGAGAAGGTCGAGGGCTTCGGGCAGCAGGCCCCGATGGGACGCGCCGCCGACCCCGACGAGATCGCGCCGTCCTACGTGTTCTTCGCCTCGAACCGCCAGTCGTCCTACTACACCGGGCAGACCCTGGTGCCCGCCGGCGGGGAGATCCATCCGGGCTGACGGAACGGCACTGATGGAACGACAAGTGAAACTGCAGCGCAGCGACCTGAACGAACCCGGTTACGGGCGCCGGAAGTGCGGCAGGGGATTCGTGTACCTCGGCCTCGACGGCCGCCCCCTCCCCGACCCCGCCGAGAAGGAGCGGATCAAGGCGCTCGTCATCCCTCCCGCGTGGAAGGACGTCTGGATCTGCCCCGATCCGGACGGCCACATCCAGGCCGTCGGCACGGACGCGGCCGGGCGCCGCCAGTACCTGTACCACGACGCGTGGCGGGAGCAGCGCGACCGCGAGAAGCACGAGCACGTCCTGAAGCTGGCGGAGCGCCTGCCCAAGGTCCGCCACCGGCTCACCGAGTACCTGGCCGGACGGGGCTACACGCGCGAGCGGGTGCTCGCGGCGGCCGTCCGCCTCATCGATCTCGGCTTCTTCCGGATCGGCGGGGAGGCCTACGCGGCCGAGAACGGCACCTTCGGGCTCGCGACCGTCCTGCGCGAGCACGTCAGCTGCGGGCGCGGCCAGGTGACGTTCGAGTACCCCGCAAAGGGGTCGAAGGACCGGTACCAGGCGGTCGCGGAGGAGAACGTCTGCAAGGTGGTGAGCGGGCTCAGGCGGCGCGGCGACGACTCGCCCGAACTGCTCGCCTACCGGACGCCGGCCGGCTGGCACGACGTCACCACGTCCGACATCAACGAGTTCATCCGCGAGGTGACCGAGGGCGACTTCACCGCCAAGGACTTCCGGACGTGGCACGCCACCGTCCTCGCCGCCGTGGGGCTCGCGGTGTCGGTGCGCGCCGGGGACAGCGAGGCCGCCCGCAACCGCGCCGTCGTCCGCGTCGTCAAGGAGGTCGCGTCCTACCTCGGCAACACCCCGGCCGTCGCGCGGGCGTCCTACATCGACCCGCGCATCATCGAGCTGTACGAGGAGGGCACGACGATCGCGCCCGCCCTCGGACGGCTAGGCGTGGACGTCGCCGAGGGCGAGCCGGCGACGCAGGGGCCGGTGGAGCAGGCCGTCCTCGACCTGCTCCGCGCAGCCTCCTGACCCGGGTCCGGGCTCGCCGCGCCCGGATCGTCATTCCGCGAGGCGGTAGGCGGCGGGCGGGGTGGGCGTCGTGCCGAGGCAGGTGGCGACGGGGTCCTCGACCGAGCACCAGCCGGGCTTGCGCACCGGCACGTATCCGGCGGGGACGCCCCGGTTCGCGATGATCGACCGGTAGGTCGGGACGGCGTCGGTCGGGCGGCGCGCCAGGGACGGGTCGGTCAGCGCGTCCACCGTGTAGAGGCCGAACCGCGGCCGGTAGCTGCCCCACTCGTAGTTGTCGGTGAGGCTCCAGTAGTTGTAGCCCATCATCTTCACGCCGTCGGCCATCGCGCGCTGGATCCAGTAGACGTGGTCGCGCAGGTGGTCGGAGCGCGTGTAGCCGTCCGCGCGCGGCTTGCCGTTGTCGGTCGACATGCCGTTCTCGACCACGTAGACGGGCAGGTTCGGCAGCCGCCGCTGGTAGTTCCTGAGCACGTAGTACAGGCCCTCGGGCTCGGGGTCGATCTTCCAGAACTCGCCCATGAGCGCGTTGGCCGCGGTGCCGTTCTGCAGGTTGGCGCCGTAGTAGTAGTCGATGCCGATGAAGTCGAGCTTGTCGGTGACGTCGTTGAACAGGGCCGCGTCGAAGATGCCGTTGACCGGGGACCCGTAGGCGACGTTGCTCGACACCGGGGCGCCCGGGTCCACCGCGTGGATCATGTCGTAGGCGGCGCGGTGCGTCCTGATGAGGGCGTCGCGCATCTTCAGCATCTGCCCGAGGTCCATCGGGCGGGCCGCGAGCTCCTTGTAGATGTAGGAGCTCGCCTCGTTGAACGTGATCCAGACGACGCCCTGGCGCTTGTACCTGTCCACGATGAAGCGGGCGTTGCGGAGCCAGTCCTCCTGCGTCCTGGGGTTGTCCCAGGCGCCCTGGTCGGCCACCCAGCCGGGGTACACCCAGTGGTCGAGCGTCAGCATCGGGCGCATGCCGTCCGCCTTGATCCGGCGGACGAGGTCGTCGTAGTAGGCGAGCGCCTCGGGGTCGCGGTGGCCGCGGCGCGGTTCGACGCGGGCCCACTCGATGGACGTCCGGAAGACGTTCGCGCCGAGGCCCTGGGCGAGCTTCAGGTCGCCTGGGTAGCGGTTCCGGAAGTCGACGGAGTTCTCGTACGGGTCGGTGACGCCCGGGGCCTTGCGGTCGGCGTACCTCGTCCAGTTGCTGTCGGGGAAGGAGCCTTCGCTCTGGAAGCCGGACGTGGCGACGCCCCAGAGGAAGCCCGGCGGGAACTTGGCGGTGGCGGGCTCGGTGGGGGACGCGGCGGGGGACGCGGCGGGGGACGCGGTGGCGGGGGACGCGGCGGTCAGCGCGAGGCCGACCGAGAGGGTGAGGGCCGAGAGGAGATGGACGGGGCGTGCTCTGCCGGACCTGCCGAACACGGGGCGCTCCCTCCGGAGGCGGACATGAATCTCCTTCGCATCACAGGGGGCGCGCGGGGCCCCGTCAATGGCCGGACACGGCCAGATCCGGCAACTCCGGCACACTCCCCCAACGTGCCGCAAATCACAGATCAATAAAGGAATTGCCCATTTCTCAATGGCGTGTGACTCGGTTCACAATTCATGAAAGGCTCGATTGATCGCCGCTGGCAGGGCGCTGGACCGCAGTCTCAAACGGACCACCGGCACCATGGACAACGGCCTGGTGATTTGCCACCCGCGCCGGGCGCTGGCTAGCTTCCTGCCCGGTTCATGCGGCACCTGAGCCGCTGGGACAACAGAACACGCACCCCGACGCGCGGCGGCGGCGCGCCGGCCTCCACGGGAGGCCGACGCGGACCCCCCAGGTCGTCCCCCCAGGGACCTCGCCCGGAAGCCGTCGTCGGACGCCGAATCCGTGCAGCCGAGAGGCACGGAACCGGAAGCGGCCGCCATTTCCCTGCGTCCTCCGCCAATGACGCTGCGAAATCGGTCGCGGCATCCCCACCCACCGAAGAAATCCGGTGGGTGACGGCTGCCCGGTAGGCATCAACCGCGAGGTCTGGAGACATTCTGCATACCCCTCGAAACCCCCTGAAGGCCGGATTCACCGTGGGCGGGCTCGTGCTCACCACGACCACCGCGCTCGGCGCGTCCGTCCTTGCGGCCGGCCCCGCGTCGGCCGCTCCGCAGCGGGCGACGCTCGCCGCTGCTCCGGCCTCGACGGTCACCGGCACCACGGTCACCGCGAAGCAGGCCCGGATCGCGAAGCAGAAGAAGCGCGCGGCCTACGCCGTGAAGTACGCGGCCAAGCAGATCGGCGACCCCTACCGCTACGGCGGCACGGGCCCCGGCTCGTGGGACTGCTCCGGGCTCGCCGGAGGCTCCTGGCGCAAGGCCGGGGTGAAGCTCCCCCGGACCACCCAGCAGATCTACAAGGCCGTCCACAAGAAGGTCTCGTGGAAGGGCGCCGTCAAGGGCGACCTGCTGTTCTTCTACGGCGGCCGGACCCACATGGGCATCTACGCCGGGCACGGCTACATGATCCACGCGCCGAGCTCCGGCAAGCGGGTCAAGAAGATCAAGCTGAACGGCTACTACAAGCGCAACTTCCACGGCGCGGTCCGGCCGGGTTACTGACCCCGGACGCACGCCAGGCCCCGCGCCGCCCGCCCGGCGCGGGGCCTTCGCCTTCCCTCCCGGCTGTTCGCCTCTCCGCCTCCGGATGCCCGCCGGGTCCGTCCGCGGGGCCGGTCAGCCGAGGACGGGGTAGTCGGTGTAGCCGCGGTGGTCGCCGCCGAAGAAGGTCGCCGGGTCGGGCTCGTTGTATGGGCCGCCGGCCCTGATGCGGGCGGGCAGGTCCGGGTTCGCCAGCCACAGCCGCCCGAACGCCACGGCGTCCGCCACGCCCTCCCGCAGCACCTCGACGCCGGCCTCCGGCGTCCCAGCGTCCGTCCCCGGCAGCGGGCGCGGGTTGACGATCAGCGTCCCCGGCCACTCGGCGCGGATCCGCCGGGTCTGCTCCCGGTCGAGCTCCATGACGTGGAGGTATCCGAGCCCGAGCGGCGCCAGCCCCGCCACCAGCGCCGAGTACAGCTCCGGCGTGTCGCTCTCGCGGACGCCGTTGACGGTCGTGCCCGGCGAGACCCGGAAGCCGACCCGCTCCGGCCCGACCGCCCCGGCGACCGCCCGCGCGGCCTCGATCCCGAACCGGGCGCGGTTCTCGGCCGTCCCGCCGTACTCGTCCGTCCGCCGGTTGCTGCCGTCCGCGAGGAACTGATTGATCAGGTACCCGTTGGCGCCGTGCAGCTCCACCCCGTCGAACCCGGCCTCGGACGCGTTGCGGGCCGCGTCCGCGAACTCCTGGACGGCCTGCGCGATGTCGTCCGCGGTCATCTCGCGGGGCACCGGGTGGTCGAGCATCCCGTCCGGGGTGAAGATCTTGCCCCCGGTGGCGATCGGCGACGGGGCCACCGGCAGCCCGCCGTCCGGGTACAGGACGGGGTGCCCGACCCTCCCCGCGTGCATGAGCTGGGCGAAGATGCGGCCGCCCTCGGCGTGCACCGCGTCCGTCACCGCCCGCCATGCCTCCACCTGCCCGTCCGAGTGCAGCCCGGGCGTGGCGACGTACCCCTGCCCCCGGGCGCTCGGCTGCGTCCCCTCCGTGACGATCAACCCGGCGGCGGCCCGCTGCGCGTAGTACTCGGCGGTCGACGCGGTCACCAGGCCGCCCGCCGCGGCCCGGCTGCGGGTCATCGGCGACATCACCAGCCGGTTCGGCAGTTCCAGCTTCCCGGCCCGCAGCGGCTCGAACAGTTCGTCCATCACGTCCTCCTAGCGGCTGTCCACAGTGGTCATGACGCTAGGAGCCGGCAGGTGCGGGGCGAATCCGTAAGGTTTCGGTAGTGGGCCCCGTAGTTTGGACATGTGCTCTACGGGCGGAAGACCGAACAGGAGCGGATCGCCGCACTCGTCGCCGCCGCGCGCGACCATCGGCGCAGCGGCGTCCTCGTGCTGCGCGGCGAGGCGGGCATCGGCAAGTCCGCGCTCCTCGACGAGGCCGCGGGACTCCTCCCCGAGGACGGGACGGGAGGACGCCTGCTCCGGGTCGTGGGGATAGAGGCGGAGACGGGCATCGCCTTCGCCGGCCTCAACCAGTTGCTCTGGCCCGTCCGCGACGAGGTCTGCGCGCTGCCCGCTCCGCAGGCGTCCGCGCTCGGCGTCGCGCTGGGCAAGGTGGACCCCGCGTCGGGCGCCGCCGTCCAGGACCGGTTCACCATCGGTTTGGGCGTGCTGACGCTCCTCGCCGACCTCGCCGACCAGGACGGCCCGGTGCTGTGCCTGGTCGACGACGCCCAATGGCTCGACACCGCGACGCAGGAGGCGCTCCTGTTCGCGGCCAGGCGGCTCGCCGCCGAAGGGGTGGTGATGCTGTTCGCCACCAGGGACGAGGCGTTCACCGGCACGGGACTGTCGGAACTGGCCGTGGGCAGGCTGGAGCGGGACGACGCCGAACGCGTCCTCGCCGACCGCGACCTGCCGTCCTCCGCCCGCGAGCGGGTCCTCCTGGAATCGGCCGGCAACCCCCTCGCCCTGCTGGAGTTCGCCGCCACCGCGGACCGGGCGCCGGACGGCCCGCGCCCGCTTCCGATCACCGACCGGGTCGTCGTGTCCTTCCAGGCCCGGATCGGGCGGCTCACCGACCGCGCCCGGCTGATGCTGCTGGTCGCCGCGTCCGAGGGCCGCGGGTACATGCCGGCCATGCTCGCCGCCGCGGACGCGCTCGGCGTCGGACTCGACGACCTCGCCGAGGCCGAGCGCGCCCGGCTGGTCGAGGCGACCGGCCGGATGATCGCCTTTCGCCACCCGCTGATCCGGGCCGCGGTCTACCAGGGCGCGCCGACCGCACGGCGCGTCACCGTCCACCGGGCCCTCGCCGAAGCCTCCGACGAGCCCGGCTGCCGCGCCCGGCACCGGGCGGCCGCCGCGCTCGCCCCGGACGAGGACGTGGCCGCCGATGTCGCCGCCGCCGCCGCACGTGCCCGCGATCGCGCCGCCCACCCGACCGCGGCCGCCCTCTACCGGCAGTCGGCGGAGCTGTCGCCCGCCCCCGCCGCGCGCGCCGCGCGGCTCGGCGCCGCGGCCGCCATGACGCTGCGGGCCGGGCAGCCCGACCAGGCCGGCGACCTCGCCGCCCAGGCCGCGAAGCTCACCGCCGACCCCGCCGAGCACGCGCGGCTCGGCCGCGTCCTCGCCGCCGTCGAGTACGAGCGCGGCGAACCGCGCGTCGCCGCCCGCATGCTGGTCGAGCACGCGTCCCGCGCGGCGCCCGCCGACCGCCCCGCGATGCTCCGCACCGGCGCCGCCTACGCCTGGGCGGCCGGGGAGACGCCCGCCCTGCGCCGCGCGGCCGAGCTGCTGCCCGAGGACGACGCGGTGCGCGGCCTCGCCCTGCTGGCGGACGGCGACCACGCGCGCGGCCTGCCGCTGCTCGCCGGGGTGGTCGCCGAGGCACGCGCCGCCGTGCCCGCTCCGACCGGACCTGGCCCCGACGACCTCGAGCCGGCGCAGCTCGCGCTCGTGCTGGGCGACGACGAGGCCGCCCTCGACCTGACCGCCGCCGAGGTCGCCCACCGCCGCGGACAGAGCCTCATCGGCGCGCTCCCCGCCGTCCTGCGGACCCAGGCGCGGGCCCGGCTCGCGGCCGGGCTGCACGCCGACGCCGCGTCCAGCGCCGCCGAGGCCGTCGCGCTCGCCCGCGCCACCGGCCTGCCGAACCCGGAGGGACGCTACGGCGCCGTCCTGGCCAGGATCGCGGCGATCGAGGGCGACGAGGACCGGCTGCGCGAGCTGGCCGCCGTCGCGCCCGCCCCGGACGCGGGACCGCTCACCGCCGCGCGCGGCCTGCTCCATCTCGGCCTCGGCCGCTACGACGACGCGCTGCGCCACCTGGACGCCGCCGCCCGCCCGCACCGGTACGGCGCGGACGCCGTGCTCTACGCGGCCGACCTGGTGGAGGCCGCCGTCCGCGCGGGATGCCCCGACCAGGCCCGCACGGCGTACGAGGACCTGTCAGCCTGGGCCGAGGCGAGCAAGCAGCCCTGGGCCCTGGCCGTCGCGCTCCGGTGCGAGGCGCTCCTCGACGACGCCGAAGAGCCCTACGTGAAGGCCGTGGAACTCCACCGGGAGTCGATGCGCCCGTTCGAGCGGGCACGCACGGAACTCCTCTACGGCGAGTGGCTGCGCCGCTGCAGGCGCCGGTCGCAGGCCCGCGACCCGCTCCGCTCCGCCGCCGAGACCTTCGAACGGCTCAGCGCCGCCCCCTGGCTCGACCGCGCGCGCGGCGAACTGCGGGCCACCGGCGAGGCCGGGGCGGCCGCGACGCCGGCGGCCGCGCACCTCCTCGACCGCCTCACCTCGCAGGAACTGCAGGTCGTCCGTCTCGCGGCGGAGGGGATCAGCAGCCGCGACATCGCCGCCCAGCTGTTCCTCAGCCCCCGCACGGTCGAGTACCACCTCTACAAGGCGTATCCCAAGCTCGGCATCTCCTCGCGCAAGGAGCTGTCCCGCCTGATCCCGGAGCCCGCATGAGCCTTCCGGCCCAGCCCTCGCAGTGGGCGACGCCCTGGACGCCGCCCACTGCCCGACCCGCTAGCTGACGGGGAGCGTCCGGGCGAGGAACTCCTCTGTGAGCCGCCAAGCGCGCGCGGCGGGCTCCGGCTGGTAGAACATCGGAGCCTTGCGGTTGTGGAACGCGTGCCCGCCGTCCTCCTGGACGTGGATCTCCATGTGGTCCTTCTGCTCGACGGCACGCTCCAACTCGGCGACCTCCTCACGGGGGATGTACGCGTCGTCGCCGCCGAAGTGGAACTGCGTGGGCGCCTGGATGGCGTCCAGCTGGTCCAGCATGTCCGGCACACCGGACCCGTAAAACGAAACCACCGCATCGACCTCGGCGTTGGCGGCCACCAGGTACGCGAGCGTCCCGCCGAAGCAGAACCCCAGGACGCCCGCCTTGCCGACCTCTGGCAGGCCCTTGAGGACCGCCAGCGCCGCCACGGCGTCCCCCACGCCCTTCTCCCAGTCGAACTGGGAGACCATCGACATCCCCTTGGGCAGGGCGTCCTCGTTGTGCGCGGTCGTCCAGTTGGGCTCGATCCGCCAGAACATGTCGGGCGCCGCCACGACGTACCCCAGCGCGACCAGGTCCTCGGCGACGGCCTCCATGTAGTCGCCCACGCCGAAGATCTCCTGGAGGAGCAGGATCCCGG
Source organism: Actinomadura sp. NPDC000600 (assembly GCF_040492135.1). NCBI lineage: Bacteria > Bacillati > Actinomycetota > Actinomycetes > Streptosporangiales > Thermomonosporaceae > Actinomadura > Actinomadura sp. NPDC000600. The sequence continues at coordinate 482,992 of NZ_JBEUPD010000002.1, read as the reverse complement.
GACCGCGCGTCCCCCACACCCGCAGGTCGAACTCGCCGTCCGGAACGACAACCTTCTCAATACGCGTCATGTCAGCCGATGATGGCGTAAACCGCGCTGGCATGCGCGACGGTCTTCCCGTCGGCCGTCATGTCGATCTCCGCGAACGCCAGCGTCCGGCCCAGCTTCGACAGCTCCGCGTCGACGAGCACGTCCCGCCCGATGACGGGCCGCTGGAACGTCGTGCTCAGCTGCACCGTCGTCATCGGCACGAAGGCCCCCTTGGCCCCCGACACCGCCAGCACCACCGCCGTGTCGGCCGCGGCCATCAGCGCCTGCCCGGACAGCGCGCCGCCCTCCCGGGCGAGCCGGTCGGACCAGGGCAGCCGCAGCACCGCCCTGCCGTCCCCCACCTCCTCGGGCACGAGGCCCAGATCGAGCACCCAGGGCGCGAAGTTGTCACGGAGGATCTCTTCAGGCTTCAACGTCACCCCGACATGATGCACGCTGAGGGCATGCACGAGGAGATCTTCCTGCCCGCCACCTACGCCGCCGGGGTCCCCTACGCGACCTTCGCCGAGCTCCGCGCCGGGTCGCCGGTCGCCTGGATCGGCGAACCGGCCGTCGGCCCCTGGCCCGCCGGCCCCGGCTACTGGGCGGTCTTCCGGCACGCCGACGTCAAGCACGTCCTGCGCTCCCCGGAGCTGTTCTCCTCCAACCTCGGCGCCACCCAGATCCGCGACCCCGACACGCCCGAGGACCTCGCCTTCGTCCGCGCGATGATGCTGAACCAGGACCCGCCGGACCACTCCCGCCTCCGCCGCATCGTCGCCGCCGCGTTCACCCCCCGCGCCGTCCGCGCGCTGGAGGACACGATCAACGAGCGGGCGCGCACCCTCGTCGCCTCCGCCCTCGGCGAGGACACCGACTTCGTCGAACTCGCCGCGGACCTCCCCGTCTGGACGCTGGCCCACATCATGGGCGTCCCCGACTCCGACCGCCGCCTCCTCTACGACTGGGCGTCCCGCGTCATCGGCTACCAGGACCCCGACTACGCCGGCCTCTCCACCGCCGACGCCGCCTCGATGACCCCCATGGCCCGCGAGGCGATGAAGTACCGCACCTCCGAGACCGTCCGCCCCGACGGCCGCCCCATCAACCCGCGCTCCTACACGGCCCTCGCCGACATGTTCGCCTACGCCCACGCCCTCGCCGCCGAGAAGCGCTCCCACCCGTCCGGCGACATCATGTCCCGCATGCTCGAAGGCGGGCTCACCACCCACGAGTTCGAGAACATGTTCTTCCTCTTCGCCGTCGCCGGGAACGAGACCCTCCGCAACGGCATCCCGGGCGGCCTCCTGACCCTCCTGGACCACCCCGCCGAACTCGCCCGCCTACGCGACGACCCGTCCCTCCTGCCGTCCGCCGTCGAGGAGATGCTCCGCTACTGGCCCCCGGTCATGGACTTCCGCCGCACCGCCACGGCCCCCCTCGAACTCGGCGGCCAGAAGATCGAACCCGGCGACAAGGTCGTCGTCTACCACGCCTCCGCCAACCGCGACGAGACCGTCTTCCCCTCCCCCGACCGCTTCGACATCGCCCGCACCCCCAACGACCACGTCAGCTTCGGCTTCGGCCCCCACTTCTGCCTCGGCGCCCACCTCGCCCGCACCCAGATGCGCGCCGTCTTCCGCGAACTCCTCCCCCACCGCGTCACCCTCACCGGCACCCCCGTCCGCCTGGCCTCCAACTTCCAGAACGGCCTGAAGCACCTCCCCGTCCACCTGGCCCCCGCCCCCTAACCCCGTCGCGAACCCCCCGCCGATCTCGGTACCCTTGCCGGGACGGGTCGCTAGCTCAATTGGCAGAGCTCCGGACTTTTAATCCGTAGGTTGTGGGTTCGAGTCCCACGCGACCCACCACCCCTGACCGGGGGAAACGCGAGAAAGCCCGGCTTGTGAGCCGCCGCGTTTGCCCCGCTTCGTCCCCATGTCGGCTCGAGGTCGGCTCGGCGGCTCGATCCGGGCCCTGCGCCCACCCTGGTCAGGCCTCGAAAGCCAGGCACTCTTCACCCACCTAAGCCGGTCATACCACCCACTGATCCGACCGCAGGACCACAGGAGCAGTCAGCAACACCCTCCCGCAGGAGTGAATCCGCTGGCTCGCATCCCGCTGGCGGCGCCATCGAGCGCTTCCCATCAGGCGGTCATAGAGAGGGCGCCGCGATCAGAGCACGACGCGGACGAAAGCGCGCCTCTACCCCTCGATACTCATACACCCGAAGGCAGCAACCCCACACCAACGGCTCTCAAGACACCCGGCCATCACGCTCACCAAGATCATTACATCTCTGCCCGGGATCGTGATCGCAAACCAACCGAATGAAACCCGACGCCTTCACTGCTAGCGTCGCAGGTCAGCAAGTATCGGCCCCGCGCACGCGGGGATGGTTCCGACCCGAAGGAATCGCCCGCCATCACCGCGTAATCGGCCCCGCGCACGCGGGGATGGTTCCGCACTCGCGGTGTACCGACGGGGCATCAACGCGCGGCCGCCGCTCGGATCCTCACAGCCGCATCGCCGGTACACACCGCCGGCACTCCTCGCTCTCCTCATGAGGTCAGGGTGGGCGGCCTGTCGTTGCCTTGACCATCACGGACGGCGACAGACCGGCCTACCGAGCATGACAGCGCAGCCTCGGGCCAGGGCGGCACGAGTTCCCCTGGCTTGTTTCCCACCACAGAAGCCGGGGCCGCCTCAGTCCCCCTTACAGGACGACCACCGCGACAGCCGCCGACCCGGCGACCACTGACGACCAACGGAAGAGCTCCTTGGCAACCCGTACCTCGGCTGAGTCGGTTTCCCTCGGAGCCATCTCGTCGTAGAACTTGCGTGCTTTTGCGGCGGCGTCCCCGACAGCCGGCAGCGAGTAGATCCCACCTGACGGCCCGATCTCCTCGACCGTTGCGGCGCCCTCATCGTAGTTGTCGATCTCCACGTCGATCACCTCCAACAACTGAATGGCCTTGTTGCCAGTAGTTGGAGGCTACCGAAGCCCGGACAGCTCAGGCAACAACTTCCAACTGATTACTTGTTGGGATACCCTCTTGGCGTGGATGATGGCGATAGGCAGCCGGAGACCTCCATCGGCGCCCCGTCTCCGTTCGTGGATATGGTCGTCGGACCAGGCGAGTCGGACAACAGCCGCTTCGGGGAACTGCTTGAGCGTCTGCGCTGGAAGGCTGGCCTGTCTCGCGCTGATGCAGCGACCAAACTCGGATTCTCCTCTGAGTACTTGCGCCTCATCGAGGTAGGCAAGCGCACGCCTGCCCTTGGGCAGATGCGAAACCTGCTGCGTGTCTACGGTGCAAAGGGTGCCGTCGAGCAGATCTCGCCTCAGGGATACCGGCAGGACTTGTTGGTCTTCGACCCGCTCGACGGCGACCACGGCGATCCGGTCATCATCGAGTTCACCAGCAGGATCCGTGAAGCACGACGAAGGGCGCTCGGTGCCCCTCCGGACGAGGATGAGGACTGGGAACAGGCGGACTATGAGGGCCCGACTGAGAGTCGGGCCACCGAGCTCGGCCTGGTGGTATCTCTCCTGACCCGAGCGGACGACAGCACGCTACGCAAAGTTCGCAAGTTGCTTGAGGACAGAGCAAGGTGACATGTCTCAGACGGGCCTGCCCACGAGGCCTTGGGGCTTGACGTACAGGGGCCTGTTAGGCCGCCAGGTCTAAGCCGCGCGGTCCTTCCGAACGTCCCCGCGCAGGCGCCGCCGCGGCATTGCTGGCGCTGTGGGCGGCGTGGGGGCACGGTGCTACAGATGGCGGCCAGATGGTCGGACACCGTGGACTCCCGCTAGGAACGCTCAGGGGAAGGCTCCGCGCGGCCGCGTACCTGCCTGAAGGGTCGATGGAGACCGTTGGACCAGGAATGAGAACACGTTACAGTTTCTGCCATGGGCACAGTCACTTGGGACGCGCCGGACGGCGACCACCCCGCACGCCGGGCGGTGCGCGCGGCGATGGCCGCGGCCGCGGGCGGGCGCAAGCAGGAGTGGCTCGCGCTGTTCGGCCCGGACGCCGTCATCGAGGACCCCGTCGGCCCCTCGATGCTCGATCCCGAGGGCAAGGGGCACCGGGGGCCGGACGGGATCGAGCGGTTCTGGGACGAGAACATCGCCCGGGTGCGCAAGTTCCACTTCCGGGTGAGCGACTCGTTCGCCAACGGCCCCGCCTGCGCCAACGTCGTCACCATCACCGCGACGCTGGACGGCGGGACCACCTCGACGATCGACTGCCTGACCGTCTACACCGTCGATGACGACGGCCTGATCACCTCGTTCCGCGCCCATTGGGAACCGGACCGCGTAATGGCCACCCTGACCTCCCCCTAAGACGCAGGGAAGCGGCTTCAGGGCCATGCGCACTCCCCAGCACCGTACTGGCTCCCCACGCTAGCGGCCGTGCTGTACACCGCCGAGCTGACGGTCGCGCTCGCGGTCATGCTCACCGCGGTCTTCGTCCCGCCCTTCGGTGAACGAGCGCGCTTTTCGGCTGCTGCACTGGATGACCGGCCACCCCGAACCGGCCCACCCGGCCCCTCAACGGTGCGCCTGCCTAGAACTACGTCCGCGCAGGTCAAGCAGAATGCTCGTACTCGTTGAGAATTCCCCCAGACGTTGCCTTCTTCAGACGTTCAGCTGGGCGGTCTGGTCTGGTTGGCTGATCGGTGGAGGCAGCGGGGGGTGCGCCGCTGGGGGGTGCGACGTGCGACCCGATCGTCGCGGGCGGCGGGGGTCTGGGGCTGCGCCGCCGCTTTCGGTGGTGGTGAAGGATCTGGTGGCGCACTCGGCGCGGTGGTCAGGTGCTGCAGGTGGTCGCGGTGCTCGGCGAGGGCGTGCTCGACGGCGTCGCCCAGGTTCAACCCCAGAGCGCTGGTGGGCCGTCGGCGAGGTGCCGTGACGGGTCCCTTCTCCGGCGCCCGCTCCCAGGCGCGGGCATGGACCCCGATGGAAGCATGTAGACCGCCGCACCCGGCTGGAACCGCACACAGCCAGCACCGTCAGCCTCTCCACCACAGGGAGGGCTCTGGGGCGAGCTCGATCCGGCGCAGCGTACGGCGCTGGCGAGATGGGGCGGGCGTGCAACTACCCGGCCAGGGCGCCGCTGTGCTCCCAGGGGAAGGGCTCCGACCACGTCGTCGTCATCCCGGCCAGCTAGGCGAAGGTGATCTCGGCAACGTCAGCCTGGCGCGAGGTCGTGCTGGCCGTGCGAGGGGGCCGGCGACCTGGTGCGCGAGAGCGCGGTGCTCGGCAGCCAGGACCGGACGGCGACCCGTGACGGCGCTCACCGCGGTCCGCGGGCTGGTGGTCCCGGCCGCCCGTTTCACCGCGTGCAACTGCGGCCAACGGCCCGGCCGGTCAGCGGGTCCTCACAGCCGCACCGCCGGTACACCCCACTCACAGGTCGCCGCGCCGAACGCCGAGCGGGAGGGGCCCCCAGGGAATTAGAACGCGTTCTTGTCAACGGCGGCGGTGTCGAGCAAGCTACGTCGCATGGACCTGAATGCCCTGGAAGAGATCCGCCAGGTGAAGTACCGCTACTTGCGCTGCCTGGACCTGAAGGACTGGGACGGGTTCGCCGACACCCTCACCGATGACGCCCTGGGCACCTACGGAACCCGCGCGGTCGGCGAGGCGCTGCGCCTGGAAGGCCGCGATGCCATCGTCGACTACATGCGCGACAATCTCGGTCCCGAGATCACCACGGTGCACTTCGCGGGCCAACCCGAGATCCGGGTCGACGGCGACAGGGCCGAGGGCACCTGGTGCCTGGAGGACACCGTCATCGCCAAGGCATTCCGGGTGCTGATCCGCGGTTCCGCCTTCTATGAGGAGACGTATCGACGCTGCGCGGACGGCGGATGGCGCATCAGTGGCATCGGCTATGAACGGACCTACGAATACTCGATATCGCTCGACGATGTGCCCAGCTTCAGGCTGCTGGCAGACCGCTGGGCGCCCTCGCCCCCGCAGCCGGGAACCTGACCAGTATCAAGAGTCAGACTTGATGCGTGCCGTCGCCCGCCGCCAGCGCCCCGCGGACGAGGAAGTAGCCGTCAGTGGAGTCGGCGGTGGAGGCATGGCCAGATCGGTGGCGGTCAGGACCAGGCGACCTGCGCTTGCCCGCCTTGACCCACGCGGCCTACCTTGCGAGCGGCGGTGCGCGCGGCCAGAGGCATCACGTGAGTCAGGACTTGACGCGCTGCTGCTTGAGGCGGAGTTCCTCCTGCGGACCTCGGCTTGGACGGCTTGCTCGCGTTCCAGCCAGTCGGGCCTTTCGGCCTTCAGATTCGGGAAGCCGGTGAAGGCCAGCAGGTCCTCGCGGGCGGCGTCCAGGTGCTCGGCGGCGTCGGGATGCTTGGCCTCCAGTGAGGCCACGACCTGGGCGTCCAGCACCTTGGACATCTCCGAGACCTGGCTCTTGGAGATGCCCTTGATCCCCATCTGCTCGACCAGCTTGTCCACCCGCCGGGTGCTGACGCCCAAGAACCCGGGGCGGTCCAGGATCCGCGGCGGCTCGATGGATGAGGCCCGCAGCCGATTGGTCAACGGGCCACCGGCCGGCCCGGCCCCACGGTTCTCAGGACTGCTCTCGCGCTGGGCGCGCTGGTCACCCGGGCGTTCTTCTCAGCGGGCGGCGGGCACCGGGGGCGGCGCGGGGGTGTCGGGGAAGGGCTTGGTGGCCGGGTCGGTCAGGCGGGGGAGCCGGCGGTCGAGCCAGCGGGGGAGCCACCAGTTGGCTTTGCCCAGCAGGGCCATGGTCGCGGGCACCAGGAGCATCCGGACGACCGTGGCATCGAGCAGGATCGCCGTGGACAGGCCCAGGCCGAGCATCTTCACCAGCGGTGACGGGTGGGCGACGAAGCCGAGGAAGACCACCGTCATGATCAGAGCGGCGGAGGTGATCACCCGGCCGGTGCCCGCCAAGCCGCGCGCGACCGACTCGGTGCTGTCGCCGGTGGCGTCGTAGCTCTCGCGGATGCTGGAGAGCAGGAACATCTCGTAGTCCATGGACAGGCCGAACAGGACCGCGAAGAAGATCGTGGGCAGCGGTGAGGCGATCGCATACGTTCCGTCCAGGCCGAACAGGTCCGCGCACCATCCCCACTGGAACACCGCGACCACGACGCCGTAGGCGGCGCCGATCGACAGCAGGTTCATGACGGCGGCCTTCAGCGGCACGACGACGGCGCGGAACAGCACCATCAGCAGCAGGAACGACGCGGCCAGGACCGCGGCGATGAAGATCGGGAGGGTCTTGTCGAGCTGCCGCGTGAGGTCGTCGGTCATGGCCGTCATGCCGGAGACGGCGACGTTGGCGGGGGCCAGGTCGCGAACGCGTTCCAGCGTCCGGGAGGTCTCGGCGTCCGCGGGGGCGCTGGTGGGGATCGCGGGCACGACGACCGCGTCCCCCTGGGGAGAGGTCCGCGGCGAGCCCACCGCGGCGATGCCGGGGTCGGCGGCGAGACGTTCGGTGAGGTCGGGGATGGTCTGGGCGGTCACGCCCGGGCGGCGCAGGTCGGCGACGAGCAGCAGCGGGGCATTGTGGCCGGGGCCGAAGCCCTCCGCCAGCAGGTCGTACGCGCGGCGGTGGGTCGTGCTCGTCCTGTCGTCGCCGGCGTCGGGGTAGCCGGTCTGCATCCACAACGCCGGGGCGGCGAGCGTGAGCAGCAGCGCCGTTGCGCCGAGCAGATACGGCCAGGGGCGGCCCGAGACACGATGCGCCAGACGCCACCATGCCCCGTCTTCGGTGCGCTTGGCGGGGGAGCGGCGGCGGACGACGCGTCCGGCGTCGATGCGGTCGCCCAGCAGGGACAGCAGTGCGGGCAGCAGGGTGAGGGCGGTGGCCACGGCGAAGAGCACGACCAGCGCTGCGCCGAGCCCGATCGAGGCCAGCAGGCCCAAGCCGGTCAGCAGCAGCGCCGACATTGCGACGACGACGGCGCCTCCGGCGAACAGGACCGCCGAGCCCGCCGACGCCATGGCGTTCGACAGTGCGGTGCGGTTGTCCTGACCGGCCGTCCGGTTCTGGCGGTAGCGGGCCACGATGAACAGGGCGTAGTCGATGCCGACGCCCAGACCGATCAGCATTCCGACGCTCGTTGCGGCGCTCGTGACGTCCATTACATGGGCCAGCAGCGCGATGCCGGACAGCCCGGTGGCCACCGTGACCATCGCGATCGCGATCGGCACCAGGGCGGCGACGACCGTTCCGAAGACGACGAGCAACACGACCAGGGCGGCCAGCAGACCGGCCACCTCGGTGCCCGAGGTCTCGGTCTCGGCGTTGACGAACGCGGCGTCGCCGCCGACCTCCGCGACGGCACCGGCGGCCCGTACCGGCTCCAGCGCGCCGGTGATCGCCTTCACCGGCTCGGGGCCGAGCCCGGCCGAGGGCCGGTCGAAGGTGACCTCGGCGTAGCCGATGCGCCCATCGCGCGACACCGTGCCGGTGGCGAACGGGTCGGCGACGGCGGCCACGTCCTCGGCATCGGCGATCCGGGCGAGGGCCGCCTGGATGGCAGGTCGGTAGCGGTCGAGCCGTTCACCCTCCGGAGCGGCGAAGACCGCCTTGGCGCTGCCACCGGCCGCCTGCGGGAAGCGCTCCTCCAGAAGCTCCATCGCCCGTTCGCTCTGGCTGCCCGGAGCGACGAGGTCGTCGGCGAACGTGCCGCCTGCGGTGCCCGCCAGCCCGATGACCAGGACGGCCAGGAGAGTCCAGAGCCCGATCGTCAGCCATGGTCGGCGGGCGCTGGTGTCGCCGATGCGACGGATGACGCGATGCATGACGGTGCTCCTTCGGGGGATGCGGCGGCGAGTGCGCCGGGGTGAGCTGTCGTACCAACCGTGCTCGCCGGGGCCGCCGCAGTCGCCCGTCCACCGGCGGAGCCGATCCCCGTCGCGCAGCGGAGGCCCGCTCCGCCTCGCGGCGGATGACCGGTGTGTCCGCTCCCGCATACGGTGGTCCCGCGCCCGCCGACAAGCCGCGGAGTGCACCGCATCTCGCACCGTGGAGCGCTGGTGAACCGCACGACACCGCCTTCCCGCCCGCTCGCCGAGGCCGCGGCAGGCCGCCCCGGAAGGCTCCGGGGGCCCTTCGCCCGCTGGCCGCGCGCCATGGACGCCGTCCTCGCCGGGCTGGTCCTCCTCGTGCTGGTGTTCGTGCACGACATGCCCGGAGACGCCCTGGCCTTCCGTCCCCTTCGCGACCTCAACCTCGCCGCCCTGCCGGTCTTCGCCGCGGCCGGTACGGCGTTGTACTGGCGACGCCAGGCACCTCTGGCCGTGCTGAGCGTCACCTTGATCGCCTGGGCCCTGTTGCTGCCGACCACGCGCAACCTCGTCGGCGTTCCGGTGCTCATCGCCCTGTACAGCGCCGGGCGGTACTCGCCGGATTCACGGCGGGGGCCCGCGGGTGTCGTGGCGGCCGTCGCCCTGGTCACCGTTGACCTGCGCACGGAATCCGCGCCGTGGAGTGAGGTCGTATTCGGGGTCATCGTCATGGTCGGCCTGTGGTACGTGGGGCGCGGTCTCCGGCTGCGCGATCGCCACGCTGCCCGGCTCGTCGCAGAACAGGCCGCCGAGGCCGTCCGCATCGTGGCCGAGGAGCGGACGCGCATCGCCCGCGAGCTGCACGACGTGGTGGCCCATCGGGTGAGCGTCATGACCGTTCAGGCGGGCGCGGCCAAGGCGATGGCCGCGCACGCCGCCGACGGCCCGATCCCGGAGCAGGCACTGCGGGCGATGGGGGCGGTCGAAGAGGAGGGACGGCAGGCGCTGGCCGAGCTGCGCCACCTGCTCGGCGTCCTGCGTCCTGAGAACGATGCCGGGGGCCCCGAGCCCCAGCCCGGCCTGGCCGACGTTCCCCACCTCGCCGACCAGATCCGCGCAACGGGCGTCGCGGTGACCCTGTCGCTCGCCACGCTCCCGACCGGACTGCCCGCTCGCGTGGACCTGTTCGCCTACCGCATCGTTCAGGAGGCGCTTACCAACGTGCTCAAGCACGCCGGTCCCGGCGCCCACGCCGACGTCCGGCTCGGGGCCGCCGGCGGCGAGATCGTCATCGAGGTGCGCGACGACGGCGGCGGCACCGCCGCCCTGCCGGGAGACGCCCAGGACGGAACGCGCGGCCACGGCATCGTGGGGATGCGGGAGCGGGCACTACTGTTGGGCGGCACACTCGACGCCGGGCCGCGCCCGGACGGCGGGTTCGACGTCACCGCCCACCTGCCCACCGGAGGCGAGCCCGCGTGAGCATCCGTGTCGCCATCGTCGACGACCAGGCCCTCGTCCGCGGCGGCTTCGCCATGATCTTGCAGATCCACGACGACATCGAGGTCGTCGCCGAGGCCGGGACCGGCACCGAGGCGATCGAGGCGGCGCGCCGGCACCGGCCCGACGTGATCCTCATGGACATCCGGATGCCGGACATGGACGGTCTGGAGGCCACCGAGCGGATCCTGGCGGAATCCGACTGGAACGTCAGGGTGCTCATCCTGACCACGTTCGACCCGGACGAGTACGTCTACCGGGCGATGCACGCCGGTGCCAGCGGCTTCGTCCTCAAGGACATCCCACCCGACCAGCTCGCCACCGCCGTGCGCACCGTCGCCGACGGCGGCGCTCTGCTGGCCCCCTCGATCACCCGCCGGCTGATCGGCCGGTTCGCCCGGCGGCTGAGCGTCAACAATGCCGTGGCCGAACGCCTGGAACGCCTCACCGACCGCGAGCGCGAAGTGATGGCCGCCGTGGCCCGCGGATCGAGCAACTCCGAGATCGCCAAAGAGCTCTTCATCGGACCCGCGACCGTCAAGACGCACGTCTCCGGCATCCTCACCAAGCTAGGCCTACGTGACCGCGCCCAGATCGTCATCTTCGCCTACGAGAGCGGCCTGGTCGAGGCAGGCGACCGCAACATCGGCCACTGACCGGCGGTGGCGGGCCTACACCGGCTTTCGAGCCGCTGGGCGGTCGGGGGCGGTGAGCCGTACCGGGGACGACCGACGGCCACGCCCGCCGCCACGACCGCTCAGGAACGCCGACTGGCGAGGCCGAGGAGATCAAGGTCCTCGTCGAGGCCGGGAAGACGGACGTCTCAGCGCTGTCGCCGCCATCCTGTCGAAGGTGCTCCCCGAGCCGCCCGCTTCGGCAAGAGCGCCCGTGAGAAGCCTGGTACAGGCCCGCCCCCGGCAGGATTTCTTTCAATAGCGGGCCAGCGGCCGGGAGGTGATTCCGCACCGTCCCTAACTAACGTTAGACACCTCGCAGCTGGATAGCGGTTGTCGGCGATACCGTGGCCGGCCGCACGATCAGCCGCATCCGGCGTAGCACACCACGAGGCAGCCGGTGCAGCAGCGGCGCGAGTAGTGCTCGATCCGGACCGGCGAACCGGACCCTCGCCCCGTCCAGTTGGTGTTCCAGCACCATGATCTGATGCCGCGGCACCACGAACGTTGCGCTTACTGATAACTCCATCCATGCCGGTCGCCGACGAGCAAGCCACAAGATTGTCAACGGTCTCATGTCGGCTCGTTGTCGGCTCGGCGGTTCCGAAACGGATCGGCTTTTAATCCGTAGGTTGTGGGTTCGAGTCCCACGCGACCCACCACCCTTGACCATGGCAAACATAAAATTGCCCTGGTTTGCCCGCCACCCGACATGCCCCGGTTCGTCCCCGTGGCAGCTCGGTGGCGGCTCGGCGGCTCGATCCGGGCCTTACCTCCACCCTGGTAGCACCCCGAAACCGGGCACTCTCGCCCACCCAAGCCGGTCATGTCGCCCAAAGAACCGGCGGCCAGGGCCAACAGAGCAGTCAGCAACGCACTGCCGCCAGCGTGAATCCGCAGGCTCGCCTCCCCGCGCAGGCGGCACCATCGAGTACTCCCCCAAGCCGGTCGTGAAGCGCAGTCACGATCAAGAGCGCGACACGGGCGAAGGCGTGCCTGCGGCCCATGGCCAGGCGCGGCAGATCGCGGCGGAGATCCCGATGTCATCTTCGCCGGCCGCGACAGCGTCTCGTCCAGCCCTGGGACGGCGCGGCCCACCAGCAGCCCTGCTTCTGCCGAAAAGTACATCCGTTCAGGTCACGCCGCATGCTCGTACTCGTTGAGGACTCCGCCGAGGCGTCTGCGTCTTCGCACGTCCAGCCGGGCGATCTGGCCGGGGTTGGTGTTCGGCGGGGCAGCGGGGTGCATGGTCGGGCGTTCGCGATGCCCTGGCGAGGACGATGGCGGTTATAAGAGATCTCGCACTCGCGCAGCGCATGAAGCGAGTGCCGTTGGTTCCAGATGTCCGTGGCACGATCCGTGACGACCGCCTCCCAGGCCCGTAGGGCAGGGTCCGCGAAGATTCCTTGGCCTTGGGTGTAATCCAGTGACGCCTTCTCTGACTTCTTGGCGTATCGGCTCCGAGAAGAGAGGAGGTGGCGTGGACGAGCAAGAGGCCCGATTCATCAGCCTCTATGAGGCGTATTACCGCAACGTCTTCAGCTACATCGTGCTGCGGGTCGCGCCCCAGGCCGCCGAAGACCTGACCGGTGAGGTCTTCACGATCGCATGGCGGAAGATCGGTGAAGTCCCCGAGCAGGCGCTGCCGTGGCTGCTGGGCGTGGCCAGGAACCTGGCCCGCCAGTCGCACGGTGCGGCCGGTCAGGCGCGCGGCCTGATCGACCGGCTGGCCGGCCTGACCACCGACGCCGACCGGTACGCCTGGGATGCCGCCGACCACGTCATAGCCCGCGACCAAGCGCTGGCCGCCCTGCGCACCCTGTCGGCCAAGGAGGCCGAGGCCGTCACTCTGACCGCCTGGCACGGTCTTGAGCCCCCTGAGGCGGCCCGCGTCGCCGGCTGCTCCCGCACCGCCTTCATCGTCCGCCTGCACCGGGGACGCCGCCGGCTGGCCAGGGCACTCGATGCGTCCCACGAACCCGGAACGCAGGCGCCAGGACGCGCCCCGCACCCCCAAGTCATCCAGGAGAAGCCGTGAATAACGACGAACTCGCCGGCGTGATCAACGCGCTGAAGCCGGCGATGGTCGCCGAGCTCGCCGACGCCGCCTACGCACGACGCCCTGACATGGCGCAGGTCCGGGCGCGGGCCGGTGCGTCCACCGTGAACCCGCGCCTGGTCCGGGAGCGCCGACCGGCCCGGCGGCTGGCTTTGGCCACCGGAGCGACCGCGGTAGTGGCGTCCACGGCGGTGCTGGCCGCGGGCGCGCTGTCTGGCGGCCACGGGGGCGGCACCGGACAAAACGGGACGAGCAGTACCCGCACGTTCCTGCTGGCCAGCGCCCAGACGGCCGCCAAGCAGCCCGCCACCCACGGGGCCTGCTGGTACACCCGGACCCGTGGGTGGCAGTACCTGATGCCCTTCAAGCCTGGCCCGGGCAAGCCTACGCCCGCGGGCAAGCCTCGAACGTTCCAGGCACAGATCGCGTCAAGTTCAGAGAACTGGGTGTGCACCCAGCCGGGCGGGACCGGAATGAGGTTTCGCACGCATGGTCCGCTGGACATCCAGGTCTCCTTCCCCACGAAGAAGGACGAGGCAGCCTGGAAGGCGGCAGGCGCACCGCCACTCATGCTCAACGGTGGGGGCACGACCGCGTCCAAGCCGTCCACGGTCACGTATGACAAGCCCACACACAAGGCGTATGAGTACAAGGTCTCGCATCTGGTCAACCCCGACATCGGCTCGCATGAGATCGAGTGGACGGCCATAGCAACGCTGCCGGCGACCAAGAGCGGCCTGGAGAGTTACCTGCGGAAGTTGTGGCAGCAGGACCGCAAGGGCGGAGCGAACGGCTACGTCGCCCCCGCCGATTTCGGCATGTACGTATTCGAGAGCGCCGCGGACCTGCTGATGGCACCGACCACTCCCGGCACCCGGGCGGCTCTCTACCGGATCCTCGCGGACTACCCGTCCGTCCACGTCACCGGGCGAACCAGCGACCGGAAGGGCAGGCCAGGCGTGGCCATCACCGCCCAGAACCCCGACGGCGTGATCGAGCGGCTAGTGATCGACCCGGCGACCGCCCGGCTTCTCGACCACGAGACGCGGCCCGGCAACCGCCCCGGCACCCCAGGGGCGCACGCCGTCAGCGGCCACGGGGCCACCGAACGCCAGGGCTGGGTGAACAAGATCGGCGATATCCCCGCCTCCTGACCGGTTACGGGGGCAGGACGTCACACGTTCCGTGGCGTCCTGCGGTCCCCACCCGGCCCACCGGGCGGCGAACCGACCGGCGTCGACGTGGGCCGGGTCACCGGAACAGACGAAAGTCCCCAAGGGAAGGTTTTGCATGCGTGGAGTAAGAAGTACCGCGATCCGATCTGGTGCGCTCGCGATCACGTTGGCCGGCCTGGCAGCGGCCTCGCCGACGACGGCGGCGGTGGCCGGTACGAAAGCGACACCTCCTGCCACGTCGCCGGGGTCTCCGAAGTGGCAGTTGTTCAATGCACCTGTTCAGGGAAGTATCAGCTTGCTCAGTGCAACTGCGGCGGGACGCAATGCCGCGTGGGCCGGCGGGCTCCTCGTCAACCCGAGGAAGCCACCACGGCTTGCCAGGACCCCGGCCGACGACGAGAACTGCAACTTCGCGAAGGGAATGTTCACCTCCGTCATGCTGCGCTGGGACGGGCGCAGCTGGCAGCAGGTGTCCATCCCCAACTTCGCTCGCATCAACCAGGTCAGCGCCTCGAGTCCTAAGGACGTGTGGGCCTCCGCCGACTGTGGTCTCCTGCACTGGAACGGCCAGAGCTGGACGCCGGTTCCGTTCGCACCGATTCCCGGCGCGGAGCAGACCTCCGCCGGTTCGATCAGTGCCGTCGGTCCGGAGGATGCATGGCTCGCCGGCGGCACGTACGACGGCGGGACAGGGGTCGGGCGTGGGTTCGTCCGGCATTGGGACGGACGACACTGGCGCAACGTGCCGTTGCCCAACCTCGACGGCAGTTTCTCACTCGACGGCATCGACGCGCGGGGGCCGCGGGACGTGTGGGCTGTGGGGACGGACTACCCGGGCGACGACGTCCACCCCGAGCGACTGCTGCTCCTGCACTGGAACGGCCGTACGTGGAAGCGGCTGCCCGAACCGGTCACCGGCTATATGACGCAACGGCTCACCAGGGTACGGATGGTGACCGGAAACGACGTCTGGGTCTCCGGCTGGGGCAAGACAACCCCCGGCCGGGAAGCGCTCCGTCACCCGATGCTCCTGCACTGGAACGGCCGAGAATGGGCCAGCGCGAAGGTGCCGGACGGGCGCGGCGAGTTGATGGACGTGGCGGTGAGCGGCCGGCAGGCACTGGCCGGCGGCGACACCGTCACCCCGTCCGAGCCCTCGTACACGATGCTCGCGCTGCGCCGGACCGCGAGCGGCTGGCAGAACGCTCCGGTCCCGGTGACCGGGATGGCAACCCTGGCTGGGTTGGCGCCGATTCCCGGTGGAGGCCTGTGGGGCGTCGGCGCAATCACAGCAACATCGGGTGATTATCAGCCCCTGATCGCACGCCTGAAGTAGCGCCTCAGCCCCTGCCTCGGCCGCCGCCTGCATCCCCGACCACCGTCAGGGCGTGCCGCTGGAGGGCCGGTTGCGGAACGCGGCGCCCTGGACGTCCAGCACCTTGGACATCTGCGACACCTGGCTCTTCCGCCGATGGGGAGTTCGGCCGCCATGGCATCGGGGTAGGTGAAGGTGTCTTCGAGGTCACGATCATGAACGTCGCACTTCCCTCACGCGACCCGCGATGCCCTCGGCGACGTCGCCGTCGCCAGTGTTGATCTCGCCGCCCCCGACGACGCCACGGCTCGGGGCCCCGCCGTCGCTCCTCGCCCAGGTCCTCCCGCTCGTCCCGTCCCGGCGAGCCGCTCGGCACGGCCTTGGCGGAGCCTGGCGTCACGGGGCGGCGGGCCGCGAATCTCGCGCATCCAGGTGCGCGCGGAGGCGCAGACGGCCCGGGTTCACGCCGGCCGCGTGCATGACGCCGCCGAGGAACAGGGCCAGCCAGAACAGCGCGGCGGGCGTCGAGGTCACACCCTTCTCGTCAGTCGTCGTCACGATGAAGGCGCCCGACGCCACCGTCGAGACCCCGTACAGCGCGGCCGTGATCAGCCAGGCGCGACGCCGGTGCCGGACTCCGATGTACAGGAACGACAGCCAGGTCAGGAAGCCGAACGCCAGGGTCGGCACCATCCACAGACTGTGCACGAGCTTCCAGCCGAAACCGCGGCGCGCCATCCTCGGCTCCCAAGTCGGCGGGGGGCCCAGGTCCGGCATGTGCGCAGGCCCTTGCGAGGGGATGGACGGCGAGGTCACGAAGGGCGCGAAGCCCGCGGGCATGGGGGGCGGGCCGGACGGCGGCACGGAATGCGCCAGGGGCACTCGCCGGTCGGCACCGGCGAGGCGGACCAGGACACGGGCATGCAGTTGCATCCCTGTCGACATGGACAACGCCGGGTCGACGTCGCCGAGCGGATGGACACCCTGCACAAACACCAGAAGCCGCTCGTACACCTCGCGGGCGTCCCCCGGGCGTTGCCGCGGGTCTTTGGCGAGCAACCGGCGCACGAGGTCCTCCAGGGGGAGCGGAACGTCGGCACGGTGCAGCGGTGCCGGGTCTTCCTCCAGGTGCTTGTAACTGAGGGCATGCGGCGACGTCGCCGTGAACACCGGTTTCCCGGCGAGTATCTCGTAGAGGACGCAGCCCAGTGCGTAGAGGTCGGTGCGCGGGGTGGCACGCTCGCTGCGCAGTTGCTCCGGCGCCATGTACGCGGGCGTGCCCACGGTCTCGCCCGTGCGGGTGATCCGGACGACCCCGACGGCGTCAAGGACGGTCGCCACCCCGAAGTCCAGGACCTTGACCGTGCCGTCCCGGGTCACCATCAGGTTCTGCGGCTTGATGTCGCGATGCACGAGCGAGCGGCCGTGCGCGATCGCGAGCACCGAGCAGACCTGCGCGGCGATCGCCGCCGCCCACGCGACCGGAAGCGGTCCCTGCTCGGCGACCAGGTCCGCGACCGTGCAGCCGTCCACCAGTTCCATCACCAGGAACAGGCCGTCCTCGGTGGAGCCGGCATCGTGCACCGCAGGCACTCCGGGATGCTGCAGACCTGCGGTGAGCTCCGCCTCCCGGGCGAAGCGGCGCACCAGCTCGGAGGGGTCCGGCCTGCGCATGATCGCCTCGTTGGTGAGCAGCTTCACCGCGACTCGCCGCTCCAACTGCCGGTCGACCGCCTCCCACACCTCGCCCATGCCGCCCCGACCGAGCGGGGCGGTCAGCTCGTAACGTCCCCCGAGCAACTGCATCACGGAAGCCCCCTCCATTCAGACGGGGAACAGTCTGGCGTAGCCGCAGCTCGCCCGAACGTACGGGACCAGCCCGGCAGTCACCGTCGCCGACCGTCGGGCCTCAGTCGCCGACCGCACCCAGGTCACCTTCTGCGACACCGTCCGCCAGCAGCCGGTCCATCAGCTCGCTGAGGGCGAGGCTCTCGCGCGCCGCGGAGGCGAACTGCTCCATCCGCCGGAAAGCCTCCCCGAACCGGCGCTGCTCGTCCATCGGCAACCGCGGCACACGCGCGCGGTGGACGTCCACGCGGGTGCCCGTCGACGACAGGGACGACGATCGCACGTTGGCGGTGCTGCGCAGGACGCCCGCCAGGAAGTACGGGTCGAGCGCCTGCGGATCGACTCTGACCAGGGACAGGTGCGGGCCGAGCACCAGGCCGTCTCGCTGCACCACCCGCGCGGCGAACCGGCGGGAGGCCACCGCCACGGCGATGTCTCCGGTACGCGTGACGATCCAGTCGTCCTCGGCTCCGATGAGCGCTCGGCCGCTCGGCTCGCGGTACTGAAGCACATCCTCGGCGGTGAGCAACGGCCGTTCCGTGCCCGCCTTCCCCGCATCCCCGCGCGCCGGAGCCCGATGCACGGTCAACGCGCCGATCCGGGCCAGCTCCGCGACGGAGGTGACGGCCGTCTCCCGGTCCGGCCGCACCGGTTCGAGCTCGGGCACAAGCCCGGACATCCTGTCGAGCAGCGCCCTCAGCCGGTCGAGCGTCTGGACGAACCGCTCGGCCGTCCGGTCCCCCTCGAAGGCGGCCAGATGCCGGGCCGGGGTCAGGTCGGCCTCCTCGTCCAGCAGGTCGATGATCGGCACGACCCGGCTCGTCCCGGGCCGGTCCACGTCGCGGCCCGCCTGGAAGTCCCGCCAGGTCCGGAAGATCTCCGCGTCGTCCGCGCCGTCCATCACGAGCAGGCCGGTCGGCCGGTCGCCCGCCGGCTTGCGCAGCAGCCACAGATGGGGGCCGGCGGGAAGCGCGACCACGGCTTGGAGGGCGCCGCGGCGCAGCAACTGCGTGCGCATGCGCCGCCCCGAACGTCGCCCCGCCACGGCGGGCGGCACGAGCAGGACCGCGAGCCCGCCGGGGACGAGGTGCGCGAGCGCGTGCTGGATCCATGCCATTTCCGGTTCCATGCGGGGCGGCAGCCCGTACTCCCACCGCGGATCGGCGGCCAGATCCTCGTAGCCCCAGTACCGCTCGTTGAACGGAGGGTCGCAGACCACGGCGTCAACGGTGAGGCCGACGAACGCATCGTGCCGCAACGAGTCCCCGCCGCGGATCTCGGCCGGGATGCCACGCAGGGCGAGCCGGTTCTCAGCCAGCGGTGCGAGCACCTCGTCGCGTTCCTGCCCGTAGAGCCGCCGCGGTTCCCCTTCGCGCGCGGCCGACAGCGCGGACAGCAGTTCACCGGTACCGCACGCCGGATCCAGCACGGACCGCGCGTCCTGGTCGACCAGGCCTGCGATCAGCGCGGCGAGCTCCGGCGACGTCAACGTCAGTCGGGGCAGCCTCACCTCCAGGTAGCGCTCGACCAGGAACTCGAACGCAGGGGCGGTGTCCCACTCGCCGGACAACTCGTCCACTGCCCTCAGCAGCGGCACCGACCGCTGGTCGACTCCCAGCCGTTTCGCCGCCGCCCGGTCGCTCAGCCCGGTGATCGGCGTGCCGGCGCGCTGCCAGTCCCCCACCTGTCGCAGGACGGCGCCGATCTCCCGTTCGTCGCCGACCGTGCACAGGAGCTGCCATGCCCGTTCCTCCGACGGGACCTCGGCGAGCTTGCCCTGCCGACGAAGCCATGTCTCGACTTCGGCGAGCGAGAACACCGGGCTGGTCGGAGTGCCGCCGATGGGCTGCGGAAAGTCGGGATGGCGGCGCCGCCAGTTGCTCACCGCTCCCCGGCTCACCCGGGCGAGCCGGGCGATGTCCGACGCGGTCACGGTGGCGTCCTTGCGCACGTCCGCCCCTCCTCATCCGGCAACCTCGAACACTACACCTGTCGATCGTGCATGTCGACACAACCAGTGGTGTTGTTTATTCGGTTAACGCATGTTGTACTTGGCTACGCGCCGCACAGATGACCGCGTCGGCGACCTGTGACGAACATGTCTTCTTGGAGGTTCTGCCATGTCAATCCGCTCGACGATCCCTCTCGCCGCCACCGTCGCCCTGACCGCCCTGATGCTGACCGGGTGCAACGCAGACGAGGGGGACGCCGCGCCCAAGGACGGCGGCGCCGCGGCGTCCGCGGCGGCCACGAGCGCCGGACCCGCCGGAACTCCTGAGAGCACCGCCGCCGCGGTCGTCTACCAGGACCCGATGGACATCGCCAAGAAGATCCGCAAGGCGCGCCTGGGCTGCGCCAAGCCCGCAAAGACCGAGTCGCTGGGCAGCGGGAAAGTGATCTGCGGAGGCGCCGACAACATCAGCATCGAGTTCTACGACGATCCCCAGGCCTTCACGGAGGTCAAGAAGGTCATCTGCCAGATGAACTCTTCCTCGACCATCGTCGCCGATGAGGGGCGGCACTGGATGGTCACTACGCTCAGCAACGGCACGACCAAGCGCGTCCAGCAGGTGGTCGGCGGCAAGGTCGTCAAGGCCTGCTGATCGCCACGCGCGGCGAACCCACCCGACTCCTTCAGCGGGGCGCGGCGGACCCGGTCGGCGGGCAAGCCTGCGGTACCGGCGCCTACCCCGCTCCCGGATCGGGATCTGCACCTCGGCCCGGTTCGTTCCCGTGGCTGCTCGGTGGCGGCTCGGCGGCTCGATCCGGGCCCCGCGTCGGCCCTGGTAGCACCGCGAAAGCGGGGGCACCTCGCCCGCCCTAGCCGGTCATGTCCCCACAGCACCGGCGGCCAGGGCCACCAAAGCAGTCAGCATGCACCTCCGCAGGCGTGAATCCATTGGCTCGCATCCCGTCGCAGGCGGCACCTCGAAGGTCAGGCTGTCAGCGGCGGCCGCCGCTCGGGTCGGGCGCGGCCTCGACCAGTGCTCCCAGTGCCGCTCGGTGAACCCCGGTTCCGGTGTGGTCGCCACTTCCAAGCCCCGGAAGCCGCTGAGGACCACGGTCGGTTCTATGGACCTTCAGGCGGGGACAACCACTAATACGGGCGGTCGATGTAGTCCACTGCCATCAACTCGAACTTTCCGTGCCGTTCAGGCGCGTATGGCAACGGCCCGAACACCTGTAGGTGGTGGGCCTTGCGCGCCGACCGCGCCGCTATGACCACGTCTCTGCGGCGTTCACCACCTCGATGACACGCCACGACAGCGGAGCGTCGGCGCGGCGGATCTCGGTAGGCCGCCGCGGCAGGACACCTTCGTGCTCCAGGAAGGCCGGAAACTCCTGCACGGCTCCGATGGTCGCACTGTGTTCGGACACTTTGCGGCCACCCCGGTCCGGCTGGGCAGGCCGGCCGGCTCCCCTTATGATCATTCGATGCCGCATCCCTTGTTCCGCCTCTACACCTGTGCGGCGCTTCTCGTGGTCGCGTGTGCATGCGGTACCACCGACAATGAGTCGGCCCCCGATCGGAGCGCGTCCCCGACGAATCGGCCGTCGGAGCCGGCCGACACGGATCGCATGAAGCGGGCGCTGTTGCCGATCCCGGCGGCGCAGTCGAGCGAGTCGTTCCGATACGGACCGATCTCGGGGACCTACCAGCAACTCACGGACAGAATCGTCAACGGTAAGACGTGGCCGTCCGAGCCCTGCGCCGACCGGACGATGATGCCAGGCCGTATCCAGGCGCTCGGCGAGCAGGCCCGCTTCTCGCCCGCAGCGCTGGCCATGTGGACCGACGATGCCCGGGGCCTCCTCGTGACCGAGACCGTCATCAAGCTCACGGAGGCGAACGCCCAACAGCTTGTCGCGACTCCCGCGCCAGAAGAATGCCACGCCTACGACATCGTAATCGACGGAGAGAATCACCATGTCACACTGAGAGCCGACGAATTCTATCGGCGTGACGGCGGACCAACACGCATCCAGATCTGGGACCACCGAATCGGCGGAACAACCAGTAGCGCCCTGCAACTCACCAGCAGACGCGGTAATTACGTGATCATCCTATCGTTGTCGCCGAATGGCAAGATCAGGCCTGCGGACTACCGGGATATCGTCACCCGCGCAGAAGACCACGCCACGACCGTGCTAGGGCAGGGCGAGGGCTCGCGAACATAACACCAACGGACAGGCCGCCCGCCTAGGGGCGGGCGCCCGCCGCCACCGCAGCGCCACAACGTCAACTGTGCCGACCTACCCCCTCGCGAGCCAGGCGTTGGGGCGGCTGCGGCGGCGCGGCACGCTCCGATTCCCGGTCGTCACCTACTCGGCCTGCCGCCCCGCCCAGCGCAAGCCCAGGACGGCCTGGCCGTTCATGCGCCATTACCGGCCGAGGTGGACGGCTCCGGCAGGGTCAGCCGTGCCGCCTAACGACTCGATCGCCTCGGGCAGATGGCAGGCGCAGACGCGCGGGTGCTCGGACCGCCCGTGTCCGTGCTCTGGGGGCAACGCCGGTCGCGTCGTTCGCGGTGCCGTCGTACCGCCGCCTGCGGCCGAGGGTCGGCGGTCACATACGTGAATCTCTCTCATGTTGTTGCCTGGTGGATACCCGATCAACATCGTCCCGTTACCGGCGGAACTCACCCTTTGTCGACATGAGTACCAGTAGCACTGGCCCCTCCCGCCGCAGATTCCTCGCTTCCGGCGCCGGGGCGGTGGGCGGTGCCACGTTCGCCTCGCTGCTACCCCCCTCGGTGCACGCCGCGCTCGCCCGTCCGGTCAGGCCCGGGGGCCTCGAGGCGATCAAGCATGTGGTCTTCCTGATGCAGGAGAACCGCAGCTTCGACCACTACTTCGGGACGCTGCGCGGCGTCCGGGGCTACGGGGACCGCAACGCGATCGAGTTGCCCGACGGCCGCCCAGTCTTCGAGCAGCCCGGTCTCCTGCGGCACGTGAAGCCGTTCCTGGCCCGCGATGCGATCGGCCACGGGCCGTTCACGGACGTGAACTACATCGCCGGGCTCGACCACGGCTGGGAGGGCGGCCAGAAAGCGCGCGGCGGCGGCTGGCACAACGCGTGGATCGCGGCCAAGATGATGCCCACGATGGTCCACTACGACCGCAGTGACCTGCCGTTCCAGTACGAACTGGCCGACACCTTCACGGTCTGTGACGCCTACCATTGTTCGGTATTCGGGCCGACCAATCCCAACCGGACCTTCCACTGGACCGGCACCATCGGCTATGAGCCGAACGGGCATCGCGCGGTCGAGAACGACGCCTACGACGAGGCCGGCCATCCTGGTTACGCCCTGACCTCCTACGCCGAACGGCTGTCCAAGGCCGGACGCACCTGGAAGGTGTACCAGGAGTGGGACAACTTCACCGACAACCCCCTGGAGTTCCTCACCACGTTCAAGCAGATCATGCGCCGGGCTCTGGCGACCGTCGGCCCGTATAAGAGTCTGACCGAGTTCTACGGCGCGGTCGCCGCGGCCGCACCTGATGCGCGGAAAGCCCTCCTGGACGCATTGGACGAGAGCGCCGCGGCACTCCCGGCATCCGAGCGCGACCTGTTCGAACGGGGCCTGCGCCGCAATGACGGCGGCACGCTGGGCGCGGCGTTCAGGGCCGATGTGCTCGCGGGGGAACTCCCCGAGGTCTCCTACGTCGTCACCTCGGCGGCGGAGTCCGAGCATCCCGGCTCCGGTAGCCCGATCCAGGGCGCGGGCGTCACCTACCAGGTGCTGGACGCGATCGCCTCCCGTCCGGAGGTGTGGGAGTCCACTGCGGTCTTCCTTCTTTTCGACGAGAACGACGGCTATTTCGACCATGTTCCCCCGCCCCTGCCTCCTGCGGAGGCAGTCGACGAGTATTACGACGGCAAGCCGATCGGGCTGGGCTTTCGGGTCCCGATGATCGTCGTGTCGCCCTGGACGAGCGGCGGTTACGTTTGCTCGGAGGTCTTCGACCACACCTCGACGATCCGCTTCCTGGAACGCTGGCTGGGCGTCCGCGAGCCCAATATCAGCGCCTGGCGCCGCACCGTCGCGGGTGATCTCACCTCGGCTTTCGACTTCGACGGCACCGCCCGCCCGCGGCCGGTGCCCAAACCCGGCACGCCGCCGAAGTTCCATCTGCGCTGGCCCGCACTGCCGCCGATCGTCCAGAAAGGTCCGGTCCCCGAACCGGGCACACGCCCGGCCCGGCCGTTGCCCTACCGGACCGACGCCTCCGCGCGCCTCGCCGACGGCGCGCTCGTCATCACCATGACCGAGAGGGGCACACGAGCCTCGCACTTCGCGCTCTACCCGTACGCCGCGGAGTTCGGCACACCACGCCATTTCGACGTGGCCGGGAAGCGCATCGAGCGGATCCCGGTCAAGAACGGCCGCTATCACCTCACACTGACGGGCCCGAACGGCTTCCGGCGCGAGTTCGCGGGCGCGGCCTCGGGCCCGGCGGCCCGTGCCCACGTGAGGTCCCGCGCCGCCGGCGGCCGACTCTTGATCACCGTGGAGAACCCCGGCGGCGTCCCTCTGACGTTCTCCTTGACCGCGCTCGCCTACGGCGGCGCAACCCGCGAGGTGACCGTCCCCGGCGGCGGAGCGACGACCGTCCGCTGGACCACTGATCACGGCTGGTACGACGTGCAGATCAGAGCCGCCGAGGACGAGACGTTCCGGCGCCGTCTGATGGGTCACCTGGAGAACGGCCGACCGTCCATCTCGGGCTGATCCGCGCAGGCCGTGGGCCCCGGGGGCGGCACTCGCTGCCCCCGGGTGAGCGGGCTCCGCCCGCATCGGGGCGCGCCGTCGGGCGCTTGCCGGGGTTTCGTCCGAAGCGGCCGTTCCGGCCCCCGCACTGGAATCGATCAGCGGCCGGGGTGATCGTCATGGTGTGCTCGCGGCCGGTGCGCGGTGTGGAGATCGACAGCGACCGGGACTCGGGGTCCCAGGTCTGCATCCACGAGCCGGGAGCGTCGGAGGCGGTGACGATCGCTCCGCGAGGGAAGTCCTCGGCGGGCAGCCACACCTCGGTCGAACCGGTCACCGCGTAACCGCCCGGGTTGCGGGCCGGTCAGCCGGTGAAGGGTTCCAGCGCGAAGCGGCCGATCGCCACGAAGGCGGCCAAGGCAAGGTACCCCGCGTCTCCCAGCGCGGCTTTGGTCTCGCCTCGGCGGATCCGCATGATCGTGGCGCCGGTCATGATCAGTACCAGGCCGGTGGCCGCCAGCGGTACGAGTACGGGCGCGACGTCGAGCACGGCAGGCAGGATCAGGCCCACGGCACCGAGTATCTCCAGTGCTCCGATGGCCTTGAGGATGCCGGGCTTGAAGTCGAGGACCCAGCGCGCGGCGTCGGCCATCGCCGCCATCTTCTCGCGCGGGACGAACAGCTTCCCGAACCCGGACAGCAGGTAGACGGCGGTCAGCAGGCCGGTGACGATCCACAGTGCGGTGTTCATGAGTCTTGTCCTTTGGCACAGCGTCCGGGGGTGGCGGCCACGGGCGGACCCGGGGTCGTCCCAGATCCGCCTGAGTGCCTGAATGTCCGGTCAGCCGAACTGTCCGGGCTGGTATTCGCCGCCGGGTGTCCGGGTGATCACGTTCAGCCGGTTGAAGGCGTTGATCACGCAGATCAGGGCCACCAGGGCTATGAGCTGGTCCTCGTCGAAGTGCTTGGCCGCGTTCGCCCACGCCTCGTCGGTGACGCCGCTGGAGTCGGCGAGACGGGTGCCCTGCTCGGTGAGTTCCAGCGCGGCCCGCTCCGCGTGAGGAACGCGTCGACCACGGCGCGCCGCCGCTGCGGCTCCTGCTCCGGCGGCGGTGTGCCCTGCACCTTCCGGCGGGCCCGGCTGACGAGCATCTTGGTCGCGTCGGTGGACCGGCCGACGATCTCGCCGATCTCGACGAAGGGCACCGCGAACATGTCATGCAGGACGAACGCCAGCCGCTCGGTGGGCGTAAGGGTGTCGAGCACCACCAGCAGTGCCAGCCCGACCGACTCGGCGAGCATCGCGTCGTCCTCGGGTGCCGCCCCGCCGTCCACGGTCACCACCAGTTCGGGTAGCCGGTCCTCGTAAGACAGCTCGGCCCGGGTCCTGCGCGAACGCAGCACATCGAGGCAGACCCGGCCGACCACGGTGGTCAGCCAGCCGGCCAGATTGTCGATCGCGGCCGCGTCCTGCCGCGCCGGCCCCCGGCCCATGTCCAAGGAGCCACGCGCTCTGGTGCTCGTTGTCTGCTCGGCGGTTTCGAAACAAGGCGGCACGGAGGGGCATCTAGCGACATAGAGATGGTGCTGGATGTGGACAGACTGGCACTGTCCAACAGGGAGAGCGCTGCTCTGATACGAGAGCTCCGGGCTTTTCATCCGTAGGTTGTGGGTTCGAGCCCCACCCGACCCACCACCCCTGACCAGAGCGGACAGTCGTCCTGGTGGACGCCGGGGGTCATGCCTGAGGCCCGCCTGGGGCCGACCCGAGGCCGCATACGGCGGCCCCCGGCCAGGTCTCACCTGCTCCTAAGGAGCTTCCGGTTCGACCAGAGGCCGGGGCAACGGCGATCCGGCAGCCGGCCCTCTCTCTCGGTGCCGGACGCGGTCTGATGTTCAGGTAGCCCAGTCGTAGCTGGTAATGATGTCCCAGGGATCGACGGCGCCCCCGTCGTTGCCGGAGTCGGTGGCAGGACGGTCGGGGGCGCCCCGGAACATCAGAGCGACGTGCTCGCGGAGTCGTTTACGCTTCGGGAGGTTCCCCTCTTGGTCAATGTGTCAGTTCGCGGGGCCGGTCTGGGGCTTCGTGAATCTCGCTGAAACCGCCGTCCGGACTCATCAGGATCCGTCCGGTCTCGCGGCCGTGCTCGGACTCCTTCTGATCCCTGTAGGCCAGCCCGAGGCAGATCGACCGGGTGACGGCGTAGGCGAGCGGCGGTCCGGTGAAGACGGCCACCCGGAAGAACCAGGTGACGTCGTACAAGGACAGGTGGAAGTTGTGTGCGATCTGGTCGTTGGCGGCCGCGGCCCACAGCAATCCATAGAAGGCGATGCCGGCCGCGCCCACTGCCGTACGGGTCGCCGCGTCGCGGGGACGTTCCAGAACGTGGTGAATGCCGCGATCGCCGGTAAGCCGCCGTTCGATCCAGGGATAGGCCGCCAGGACGGTGAAGAACGCCCCCGGCATGAGAAGCGCGGGCACGAGCACCGCGAGGGTGATCGGGTGGCCGGCCACGCTGAGTTCCCAGCCCGGCATGATCCGCACGGCCCCGTCCAGGAAGCCCATGTACCAGCCGGGCACCGCTCCGGCGGTGATGTCCCCTGGCCTGTACGGGCCGTACTGCCAGACCGGGTTGATCTGCGCGAACGTGCCGAGCAGCGCGAGAACTCCGCCAGTGGTCAGCAGAAGCGCCACCGCTGAGCCGCGCGACGCGCGTCCCGAGAAGGCTCCGGGAAAACGGGTGTGGCCGTGCTCGCGGACGAGCCTGTGGCGGAGGACGAACAGGGCGGCCAGGACCGCTGGCAGCACGAGGATGTGCAGCCAGTAGAGCCGAGGAATGATCTTTTCGCCCGGGAACTCGTCGCCGAAGATCAAGAACGTGAGGCCGGTGCCGACCAGCGGAATCGCTTGGGTCACGCCTTGGAGGAGCCCGAGGCTGCCGCCGGACAGCATGTCGTCCGGCAGAATCGTGCCGGTCCAGGCCGTCACCATGCCCAGCACCAGCACGGTCACCCAGATCAGCCAGTTGAGGCCGCGTGGGCGGCGGAACGCGCCGGTGAAGAACAGCCTCAGCAGCTGCAGGGTGATCGCGGCGACGAAGACCAGCGCGGCCCAGTGGTGAATCTGCCGCATGAGCAGTCCGCCGCGCACGTCGAGGCTGATGTCCAGCGTCGACGCGTACGCCTCGCTGACCGGGACGCCCCGCAGCGGCCCGTACGAGCCGTTATAAGTGACCTGCGTCATGTCGGGGTCGAAGAAAAAGGTCAGGAACGCGCCCGTGACGATGAGCACCAGGAACGAGCAAATGGCGAGCTGGGCGAACAGGAACGACCAATGATCGGTCCGTGCCCGCCATGACCACCGTTCCACCCAGCGGGCTTGTCCGTGCATCGGCTTCACTCCCCGATCTGGTTCTGGTACACATGCGACGCTCCGAGATCGGCAGATGTGACGTCCGAAGAGAGAAAACCGGTAGATGTGACATAACCGACAGGAAGACACCCCCGCGCATTCGCCGACGGCGGCCAACGGTCGGTGAGTCGAGTTGCGGATCTTGGTGGCATGGCGGCCGGAGGCGTGACCGCGGCATCGGAAGCGCCAGCGCGACGCCGGCCATCATCCCCGCCGAACCACCGCCGAAAGGACGCATTTCCGAGCGTTCCTGATCATTCAACACCCCTGAGAAGCAGGCCAGGGGAGCGACCGACGCGGAAGGCGCAGAGCTCCGACAGTGAGGCGCCACGGATCACAGACCCATGCCTGACCTGCAAGAACACTAACTGCGGATTCGGGATGACAGCGGCCGCTCGTGCGGTCACTGGGCGGCGACGGTCTCGGTGTGCTCTGCCTCATCCGGTGTGGCCGCGGGGGCGGCGTTCTTTGGGCCGCGGAGGGTAATGTGGACGAGCAGCAGGCCCATGAGGGCGACACCTGCCCACATGGACTGCTGCCATCCGTCGAGGTAGGACTGCTTAGCGGCGTCGACCAGGGTCTGAGCCTGCGAGCCTGCGCTGTTCGAGGCCTGGAGTGCGTTGGCGATGCCCTCGCGTGCGGTGCCGGCGGTCCCCCGCGGGATGCCGTCCAGCCTGTCGTCAATGGCGTTGCGGTAGCCGGCCGTCAGGATCGCACCGAGCATGGCGACGCCGAGTGCGGTGCCGAATTCGCGGGTGACGTCGTTGAGGGCGGAGGCGACGCCTTGTTTCTCCTGGGGCAGGGAACGGGTGATCGCTTCGGTGGAGGGCACCATGGAGAGGGCCATACCGACGCCCATGACGACGATGCCGGGCAAGATCGACAGGTAGCCGCCGTCGATGGAGACGAGCAGGGCCAGGAGCGCCAGACCGACGCCGGTCAAAGCGATTCCCGAGCTCATGGTCAGGCGGGAGCCGACCCGCGCGGCCACCCTGGGGGCCAGGCCGGAGGCCGTCATCATCGCGGCCGCCATGGGCATCAGCGCCGCCGCGGACAGCAGCGCCGACCAGCCGAGCACGGCCTGGAAGAACGGGAAGAGGACAACGAAGATGCCCGACTGGACGCCGAAGACCACCAGGAGCGTGATCGAGCCGCCGGCCAGGCCGCGCTCACCGAACAGGCGCACGTCCAGCAGCGAGGCGTCCCGGCGGCGCAGCTCCCAGGACACGAAACCGGCCGCGGCGATGAGGCCGGCAGCGAGGCCGATCAGCGTCGCGGGTGCGGTCCAGCCGCGATGGGGTCCCTCTTGCAGGACGAAGGTGAGGGCGGCCACGGCGACGACGGACACCAGTGCGCCGACGGTGTCGAAGGCGTGAGCGGAGCGTTCGCGGGAGTTGGGAACCGACTTCAACGTCATGGCCAGGGCCATGACGACCAGGGCCACGGGCAGGACGAACATCCAGCGCCAGTCGGCAACGTCGACCAGAAGAGCGGACAGGAACATGCCCAGGATGCCGCCTCCTCCGGCGACCCCGGTCCACACGCCGATCGCTTTCCCGCGCTGCTCCTCGGGGAAGGTGGAGGTGATGACGGCCAGGGTGATGGGCATGATCGTTGCTGCGCCGACACCGCCGGCCGCACGCGCGGCGATCATGACTTCGGCGGTCGGGGCCAGGCCCGCGGCGATGCTCGCGATGCCGAAGACGGCCAGCCCGGCGATCAGCGTGGGCTTGCGGCCCAGGCGGTCACCGATCGCGCCGAGCGGCAGCAGTAGTGCGGCCAGGGTGAGGGTGTAGACGTTGATGATCCACAGGACCGTGTTCTGCGAGGTGTCGAAGTCGACGGCCATCTGCGTCTGGGCGACGGTCAGCCCGGACACCGAAGCGATGACGGCCATCAGCGCCATCGAGACGGCGATCAGGATCACGCGCAGCCGACGCGCGTCCGGCACGTCCCCGCCGCCGTCGGAGAGCGCGGCCCGTGAAGGTTTCGTACTCATGGATTCCTCTCGAATTAGGCATGCGGCATCAACGCCGAAGCAGGATCGGCCGGTCTGTCGCCGACTGAAGGGGAAGTGGAACCCGACCGCCGTGCCGAGCAGACCCCTCGGATGGCCGTCGCCTGGGATGGGGGCGATGACCGGAGCCTGCCGGGTCACCTGATCGGCGCAGCATCAGCCGAGGGACGGTGCCTCAGTGAGGCGCCCGCTCCTGCTCCGCGACCGTGTTCATCGCAGGGTCAGTGGGGTCTCGGTCTCTACATGGGTCAGCTTGTCGGGGTTGCGGACGTAGTAGAGACCGGTGATGCGGGCGTCCTCGACGCGCACCGCCAAGACACCATCGAACTCGCCGTCCACACGCAGAATCAGTGCCGGGTTGCCGTTGACCACGGTCGGCCCAACAGTGAGAGCGGCATCGGTCTTGGTCAGGCCCCCAATGATGAAACGGGCCACCTTCTCGGCACCGACGATCGGATAAGGCGCGGCCTGCTTCACGCCACCGCCGTCGCTGATGGCCACGACCTGGGGGGCGAGCACATCGAACAGCGCCTGCAGGTCCCGAGTGACCAACGCCCGCCGGAACGCTTCCACGGCCGCCCGGGCCTGGCGTGGGAACACCGCTTCGCGGGGGCGGCGAGCGCCCACGTGCCTGCGCGCGCGGTGCGCGATCTGCCGGACGGCCGCGGAGGTCTTCCCGACGGCGGCCGCGATCTCGTCATAGCCGAGCCCGAAGGCCTCGCGCAGCACGAACACGGCCCGTTCGGTCGGCGACAGCGTCTCCAGAACGAGCATCAGCGCCATGGACACGCTCTCGGCGAGCTCGACGTTCTCGGCCACGTCCGGCGTGGTGAGCAGCGGTTCGGGCAGCCAGGGCCCGACGTAGGCCTCCTTGCGGCGTTTCATGCTGCGCAATCGGTTGATCGATTGGCGGGTCGTGATCTGGACCAGGTAGGCGCGCTGATCGCGCACCTGCCCCACGTCGACCTTCACCCATCGCAGCCAGGTCTCCTGCAGGACGTCCTCCGCGTCGGCCGCCGATCCGAGCATCTCGTAGGCGACAGTGAACAGCATGTTCCGGTGGGCGAGGAACGCCTCGGTCTCCGGGTCGGTGGCGTGCTCGCTCACATCTCGAGCTTTCTCCTTATCCGGCGGCCCTGGCTGCCGACGACCCTCACGCGGTGCGTCCACGACACGGTCCTCTTTCGGAGATGGCCATTGGGCCCGGCCCAACGGGTCAGTGCAGTCGACATCAAGACACCGGCTGGTGAACGCCTGTGACAGCGAGCCGCCTGCGATTCGATGCTCACAGGACCGACGACGGCCGCATGCCGCCACCGCCGCACCCGCCCCGCCGCCGGCCCTGGACTCCCGAACTCTGCTCGTCGCCGCCGTCATCGTTCACGGCCACACCCCGCGAGGCTTCTAGCGCCCACCAGGCCGAGGACCGCGTCCACTCATCGCCCGCGCCGACGACGCGATTCCTTCGTCCACGACAGGTCAGCCCCACTGTGTCCTTGCGAGCCTCTGTCCCATGCGCGCATGTCTCGGCGGATCTCCCGTGCCGCGATCCGCAACTCGGAACCGCCTCGGAACCGATGACCTCGCCGAGCGAGACGCCGGTCGAAGACCGCTCCGCATGTGAGCAGCAGACCGAAGAATCCGAGAACCAGCCACCACATGAAGCCAAGCTAACCGACCAAGGAGAAAACCTTGAGGCCGGATCAGCACCTATAGGTAGACCATGTCGTTCGGAAGCTCGACTACTCCCCTAACGAACCGCCGCCTGACCGACAACCGCAACTGGCCGTGCCCCCGGCTACCCGCGCTGCCGCCTCACGTCCTGGCTGAGCACGAGCAACATGATCGCTGCCCAGCGTATGCGCCTCGAGATCATCGAGCGGTCTCCCGAGATGCTCGGCGCCCCTGCTGTGCAAGGCGTGCGGCCACGGCGCGGGTGGATTCCAGTTCGTCGGTCAGCTCCTCGACCAGCGCGGTCAGCCTAGCCAGCTCGTCATGGAGCCATGCGGTTTCGCGCTGCAGTTCGAGGATCTGCTTGATGCCGGCCAGGTTGACGCCCTCCTCCTGCGAGAGCCTCTGGATCTCGCGGAGCATCACGATGTCGCGCATCGAGTAGCGGCGGGCCCGCCCGGCCGTTCGGACGGGGCAGACCAGCCCCATCCGGTCGTAGGTGCGGAGCGCTTGAGGGTGCAGGCCGGACAAGTGCGCCGCCACCGAGATCACGAAGACAGGGATGTCATCCCCGAAGGGCCGCGAGTCCGAACCGGGTGATTCGGCTTCCGCACCGCCGGCACTCACGGGCTGGTGGCCCATCCAGCGGTTGAGTCTTTCGAGCCCGGCACCCATGTCATGCGACGACCGCTCGGCAGCGGCCTGCTGCTGTGCCTGCCGGTACACATCTGCCGGCGCGACGGCGATGTCGCGCTCAGTCCCAGGGCTCCGCCGCAGGCTCTCCACATGGCCTCCCGCGCGGTCCCCGGCATGGTTCCCTGCCCGGCCGGCTGCGGAAACTGTCCCGCGCTCCACCGATTCCGGGTGTTGCGCATGGACGCCCAGGACCGAGTCGATCTCTTCGACCGTCAGTGGCCTCTCGGCCCGGGCCACCGCTGACAGCAGCTCAGCGTAGAGTTCGATTTCGTCGAGAGCGGCTCCGTCATCGGCACGAAGATCGAGGTTCTCCTTCCTCACGACGCCGCCTCCTTCCCAAGATCGTCCCCACTATCGTCGATGTCTTCAGGATCGTCCAAGAAGGGGATGTCGGACCCCACCTGCTCGACCAGTCCGTCTCGCGCGACCTTGAGGTGCCCGCGCACCGAAGCAGGAGCGATCCCTAACCACTCGGCGATCTCACCGGTACTCCACTCCTCGCTCCAACGCAGGAAGGCGACCTTCTGCCGCATCGGCGGCATCTGCTCGATGGCCAGCCAGCACCTCTGCAACGCCAACGCGGACAGAACCTGATTGAACGGTTCCGCTGCCGGCCGGCCGAACCCGGCGAGGTCGGCACTGGGGTGCTGACGTCTGTTCTTACGCCATTCGTCGATCGCCTTGTTCCGCAGCACCGTGAACAGCCACCGCCGTCGACCTTCGAGGTCCCGTCCGGCGAGCTTGCGCCAGCACAGCGCGGCCTCCTGAAACGCCATGTGCACCAGGTCCTCGGCGTGCGCCCGATCCACCTGCGGCAATGTGCGGGCATACCCGAGCAGATCCGATGCGGTCTCGACGTACAGTTCCCCCACTTGATCAGCGACCTCTGGGGGGATCGGGACCGTCACCCACTGTCCTCGGATGGCCGGAGACGAGACTGCCCGCCCAATGTGACCCTCATCATCTGTCCGTCAGGGCCGTCCTGCTGCACGATCACGGTGCCGTGCGGCGCGTCAGCCGCCAATGCCGTGAAGGTCCGACGCCGCTGCCATTCGATGAAGATCCGGGTGATCCCGCTCACGGCCAAGACCGCCAGCACCATCCCGGCCGCCCGCCAAGAGATGAGCCCAGCCATCCCGCCGCCCACCATCGTTGTCCACCATGCCCCGCCACCGGCGGGCTTCAGTACCGTCACACCCTTACGTCGGACAGAACCACAAAACCGTTCGGCCGACGCGCTGAACACAGAATCAAGAGGTCCCGCACTGACGGCCCGAGCAGTCCCGCAGCGGACCCGATAGGCCGCCTGGGCCGGTGCCGGCCACGACCCTGCCGTCGCTGCCGACCATGTCGGCTCAGGTCGGCCTCGTGCATCGTGACCGGCCACGCGTCCCGCTGTTGTGGGACAACCCTTAGAAGGACGACCGAGAAGATCGGGGATCGCTCGGGGTGCTCCCTAATGGCGTGGCGTGTCGCCGACCTCAAGACTTGAAACATGAGCTTCGCAAGTTCGCCGACACGTCGAACTCGATGAATGGCACCCACCACGCGGGAGAAACGAGTTGCAGTGCGCCTTGTAGGAAGACGCCGGAACCGCGGCGGCCTGGCCCCGGCGGACGCCCTCCCAGTAGTGGTGCGGCTGGACAACGTGATTCGCCGTTACGGGGCCGGTCATGCCGAGGTGGCTGCGCTGAACGGCGTATCGCTCGGCTTCGCGCCCGGGACGTTCACCGCGATCATGGGGCCCTCGGGCTCCGGCAAGTCGACGTTGCTGCACTGTGCCGCCGGGTTGGACCGTGTGGACGACGGCCGGGTGTGGTTGGCCGGCCAGGATCCGTCGCGTCTGCCACGGCGGACCCTGACCGAGCTGCGGCGTGACCACACCGGGTTCGTCTTCCAAGCGTTCAACCTGATCCCGACGCTGACGGCGAAGCAGAACGTGGAGCTGCCGGTACGGCTGGCAGGCCGCAAACCCGACCCGGACCAGGTGGCACGCTCACTGGACCGTGTGGGACTCGCCGACCGCGCCGACCACCTGCCGACACAGCTTTCAGGCGGTCAGCAGCAGCGGGTGGCGGTCGCGCGTGCGCTGGTCGCCCGCCCTCGGGTCCTGTTCGCGGACGAGCCCACCGGGGCCCTGGACATCCGTTCGTCACGGGAGGTCCTCGGCCTGCTGCGTGACACCGTGGCGCAGAGCGGAACGGCCGTGATCATGGTGACGCACGACCCCGTGGCCGCGGCACACGCCCAGCGGGTGGCGTTCCTCGCCGACGGACGTCTCGCCGGCGAGCTGGTCGGTGCGAGCGCGGAGAAGATCGCCGCGCGGATGACGCTGCTGGAGTCCGGTCGATGGGCTGATGGTCGGGGTGGCCACGGGCCGACCCGTTCCGACGGGGAAGGAGCCGTCGGTGCGCGGGGTTGACCGGCTGACCTGGGAGCTGGGACTGGCCAGCGTGCGGCAGCGCTGGTCGAGCTTCGTGGGAGCGTTCGTGGCCCTGGCGGTCGGAACGCTGATCACGGCCGCCAGCATCCATGTCCTGGCGGCGACCGCGAGTACACCCTCACCAGGGCCACAGCGTTTCGCGGCGGCTCAGAGCGTCGTCGTCCCGGTCGACGGCCTCGGGACGCCGTTGCCGGCACCGGCAGGCCTGCCCCGAGAGACCGTGGATCGGGCAAAGCTCGCCGGCCCGGCCGTGGTGGATCGCAGCTTCGCCGTTCGAAGCCTGGCCGGGCCCGGGATGGAGGCTGTAGGGCACGGATGGTCCTCGTCGTCCCTTGCCTCCTACAAGCTGCTCTCCGGGCATCGGCCGGTCGATGACCACCAGATCGTCGTGACGGCCGAGGACACCGACTCCACTCCCCTGGGCGAAAAGGTCAGGGTGGTGACACCGCTGGGAACGGCGTGGTACACCGTCGTCGGCGCGGCCGGGCGCAAGTCGTTCGAGGACGCGGTCTTCTTCACTGACGCGGAGGCCGCTCGCCTGTCCCCGGCTGTGAACGCGGTGACCGTCCAGGCGCCGGCCTCCGCGGTTCGCGCTCGTGTGTCCAGCGAGACCGCCGAAGTGCTCGCCGGCGACCTGCGGCGGTTGGCGGATCCGGCCACCGTCGGCGGTATCGGCAGAGCCCGGTCCGTAGTGCAGATGACCACCGGGCTGTCGGTCTTGGTCGTGGTGTTCGTCCTGATCGCGACATTCGCCTTCGTCGTCGAGCAGCGGTCGCGCGAACTGGCGCTGCTGAGTCTGGTGGGCGCCTCGCCCGCGCGGATTCGAAGGATGGTCCGTGCGGAGACCGTGGTGGTCGGCGCCGCCGCGGCACTGCTGGGGTGCCTGCTCGGAATCCCCGCCAGCCTGCTGCTGCGGTCCTGGATGGTGGCCAACCGACTGGCTCCAGAGTGGTTCCACGTCGGTTTCCACCCCGTGGCGTTGATGATCGCGTTCCTGGTCGGCATCGGAGCGGCGGTGCTCGGCTCCGCCGCCGCCTCATGGCGCGCGTCTCGTGCCCAGCCACTCGACGCCCTGCGGGAGACGATGGCCTCGCCCCGCATTATGTCACCGGTGCGGTGGATACTCGGTGGCCTGATCCTGATCGTCGCCGGCACGGTCGCGCTCGTGTTCGCCGTGATCAGCCCCTCAAGCGCCGCGAATCCCGGAACCTATTTCGAGGTGCCGATCCTTTGTGCGGCGGGTCTCGCGATTCTTTCGCCGGCGCTGGTCCGCCCTGTGGCACGGGTGGTGACTTGGCCGCTGATGCGCTTCGGCGCGCTCGCGCTGGTGCTGCGGCAGAGCACCCTCAATGGCGGACGCAGGGTAGCTGCCATCGTGACGCCGGTCGTCCTCGCCGTCGGCATGTTCGGCGGGATGATAGGCATGCAGAATGTCGGCCGTGACGCGGCCGCCCGCCAGCGCACCGCCGCGGTCGAGGCCGACTTCGTCGCCACTCCGAACTTCGGCAGTACCTTCAATCTCCCAGCCGTCTCCACCCTGCGCCACGCCGGCGGCATCCGGAGCGTCGAGGTGACCGACGAGGTCGTCACCCTGGCCACGAAAGGCGGCGAAGTCCTCGACGCGGTCGACGCGCGAGGCGTCGACCTCAGCGCCCTCGGCGACGTGGTGACACCACAAGTGCGGCAAGGCTCCCTCGACGCGCTGCCCGCCGATGCCATCGTGGTCAGCCACGACCTGGCCTCCTCCGCCGACCTGCGGATCGGTCAGCCCCTCGTGGCGTGGACCGGCAACGGTCATCGCGTCACCGTACACGTCGCCGCCGTTGTCGACTCAGTGCTCGGAGGCGGTGCGGCCTATGTGTCCCACGGGCTCCCAGGAAGCATGACGCCCGGCACAGCGTTCCTACGCACCCTCCCCGGCAAGAGCGTGACACCGCAGTTGAGAGAACTGCGCGCTGCCGGCATGCGAATCGAGCCTGTGTCGACGTACGTGGCCCGAGCGAGCCAGGCCGAGAAGGAGGACTCACATCTCGCGAACGTCGTCATCCTGGGCATCGTGATGGCTTACGCCCTTCTGGCCCTCGTCAACACCCTCGTGACGAGCGTCTCTGCGCGACGGCGAGAGATGGGTGCCCTCAGCCTCACCGGGGCCACCTACCGGCAGATCGTCAGCATCGTCGTCAGCGAGGCAGTGCTGGCCGTGGTCGTCGGCACCTTGGTCTCGATCCTCTCCGCGGGAGCGGTGCTCGGACTGCAGCACGTCACGCTGAGCCGCATCATTGACCATCCACCTCTGGCATTGCCCTGGACCAGTCTCTGGCAGATCGTCACACTATGCACCGCGACAGCCGCGCTCGCTGCCTTCGTCGCCGTCTGGCGCACCCTCGCACGCTTCGAGACCACACCCACAAGCGAGTAACGCACCGGTGACCAGCAAGGGGGCTGTACGGTCTTCGGCACCTCTCTGTGTCAGAGCGGCGGCGAGCAGAGAGGTGTCAGTCAACTGGACGGCCCCCTCGGCACCGAGGGGACTGACATCGCAAGTCGGCGATGAACGTCCGAGAAGTCGGCCCATTCGCACGCGGGTGAACGTGCTGATCGGCGGACCATCTCCGCGCGTGCGGGGCCGAGCGCTGCTCGCCGGGTCGATCATGACGAGGCGACTCACCCGCTCAACTACGAAATATCAGCCTGGGCTCCCCATGCGCGATACCCGACGGATCATACTGCGCATCCCGGGGATAAGCCCAGACGCTGAAATTTCCACAGGCTACAAAACCGCCGTCGGTCTCAGCATTGAGCAGGAGGCACTGCACCTTTGGAGCACGCGATTCAGATACGCCCCGTGGCGGTGATCTGCACGTGGGTCCCGGCACTGGTACGGAGCCACATGCCGGGTTTCGGTTCGGCGGCGGGCACCGGATCCGCAGGCCCGCATCCCGGCGCAGGCGGCACCATCGAGCCTGCTGACGGATTTCACGCTGAACTACGTGGCCGGGGATCGTCCGGCGCCGCCGCCGGACGGTCAGGTCGCGGTGGCGGCTGCTGAACCCGGGCCAGCAGGCTCTGCCGGTGCTGGTGCACCTGCGCAAGGACGAGACGTTCGCCGAGGTCGCCGGGGGGCCGGGTGTCGGTGGCCCCGCCTGCCGCTGTGTCGAGGAGATCGTCGTGCTGCTCTCGGCACGCCTGTGGACCTCGGGGGCGATGCCCGGCAAGATCCACGACCTCCCCGCCGCCTGTGGAGAACCCATCTCGTTCACGACAGGTGCGAAGTCAGGCCATCCGGAAGCCCAGGGGGGCGCTGCCCGGCCACGTCGGCGGGGAGACGTCCGACGGCGTGTTCGAGGTCGGCACCGGGTGGCAGGGGACGCATGTGCTGAGGGATTGACGGCTCTATGGAGTCGATCGAGCAGCGGCCAGACTGACAGATCCACATTCAGGTGCTTATGATGTCCGGGATGAAGAACAACTCCTCTTACAGATCGGGGGAATCGTTCGCGCAAGGTGAGTGCTGATGGCACACCACTTCGCGAACATTCCGGCCCGTCTGCTGATGTGGCAGCGCGTGCGTGAGTACGCCGTACCACTGTCCATGATCGAGACTGCGACCGCACGGCGCGTGGTCGGTGACTGGGCGGGGGCCTGCGCCTCCGCTCGGATCGACATCGATTTCGGTCTGCGCGCCGTGCGCGACCGCTACGGCACCGAGTTCGTCACCCGCCTCAGAGCGGATCTGCGTCGGCTGGCACCGGATCTGCTTCGCTGGCACATGCCCCGAATCGCTCCCCACGGGCGGCTCCGGCCCGGGCTGACGATCTCCCTCAGCCGTTATGGCAGTTCTGGCACCACGCCGGTGCAGTTGGTGGTGCGAACACCGCCGGCTTGGGCGGACGCCGGCCAACGGATGTCCCTGGCCCTCT
Source organism: Actinomadura sp. NPDC000600 (assembly GCF_040492135.1). Taxonomy (NCBI): domain Bacteria; kingdom Bacillati; phylum Actinomycetota; class Actinomycetes; order Streptosporangiales; family Thermomonosporaceae; genus Actinomadura; species Actinomadura sp. NPDC000600. The sequence goes on along the minus strand of NZ_JBEUPD010000002.1, from coordinate 444,725 downwards.
GGGACGAGCACGGTGGCGGCGCACCGAGGCACCATCCGCACCCACATCCCGCCCGGCGTTTCCGGCTCGACCTGCATCGGCATCTGTGGGACTCCAGTCGGTGCGGCGAACTGACGTCGCGCTGCGGTGCGGACGCCGCGCCGGTCCCGGCACCCCCCGACCGTCCCCACCCGCTCGCCCGGCTGAACGGGCCGGTCCGGCCCAATCCCTCCGACGTCAGCGATTACCCGTGGGCGTCGGCACGGTGGGCCGCCGAGGCAGAGTTGTTGCTGGGAGCGGAGGGCGACTCCAGCGGGATTTTCACCGTGCGGCTCGGCGCACGTGACCGCAGGGCGTTCGAACTCGTCTCCCCCGATGGCCACCATGTCCCGACGTTCCGGTCGCTTCGAAGGGCACTGCCACCTCAGGTGTACGCAGCGCTGCCGGTGCTACCGGAAGCGGCGGCCCGGATCCTTCCGGATCTGGCGTTGCTGCGGGCCGGGCTCGTCACTGCCGATCGGCTGCATCCGCTTGTGGCCAAAGCGCTGTCGGCGTACGGAGCAGAACCCGCGCCCAGCCCTGAGCATCAGCCCGGCGACCCCCACAGCGTGGAGTGCCGGGGCGACGTCCACCGAATCGCGCTGCGGGACGGGGTACTGACGGCGGTCGACCACGACCCGGCACAACTGCGCCGGGAGGAGTTGCTGGTGGCACTCGGTGGCCCCGCGCTGCCGTGCCTTCGCGCGATCGACGCGGTGCACCGCGCCCCACAGGCACTGCCCGCCGTCCGGGAGCGGCTCGGCCACGGCGATGTCTCCGGCGCGCTGGCCGTGGTCGAAGGCCTGCTCGGTCCTGGTGCAGTCCTCCGCGACGGGCCGCTGCGAGAGGCGCTGGAGTCGTCTGCGGCCCGCCGTCTCGATGACGGGCTCTTCCGCTCCGGGCTGCGCCCCGTACACGCTCCCGCAACGCGCCCCGCACAACGCAGTCGGGCGCGACTCCGTACCAGTCCGGCACGGGCAAGCTGACCGTCCCGCGCCCGCGCCGCGAATTCCGCACGGCCTGGCCCGGCCATGCCGTCCATTTCGACTACCCCCAGGTGATGCTCTTGATCTCCAGCGCCCTTCCGCCCAGCTCGGTCCTGACGACCGGGATGTCCACCGACGCATCCGGAACCGACCCGCAACTCGTTCTCGCTGACGACCTCCTGGCCCTGCTGCGAGCCACCACAACCGAGACACGTCCCTCCGAGCAGCTCGAAGCGCTCACCCTGGCCGTGGCAGCCGACCTGCCCGTGCTGCTGTGGGGCGAACCGGGCATCGGCAAGACCGCAGCTCTGACGCAGCTCGCCGCGTCGCTCGACCTGCCGCTGACGACCGTGATCGCCAGCGTCCACGAGCCGACGGACTTCTCCGGGTTGCCCATCGTCGGCGATGATGCGGCGACGCAAGGAGTGCCCATGGCGCCGCCGCAGTGGGCAGTGGACCTCGTACGCACCGGACGGGGATTGCTCTTCCTGGACGAACTCTCCACCGCCACTCCGGCCGTCCAGGCAGCGTTGCTCAGAGTCGTTCTGGAGCGCAGAGTCGGTGCATTGCAACTGCCGCCGGCGATACGGATCGTGGCCGCCGCCAATCCGCGCGCATCGGCAGCGGACGGATGGGAGCTCAGCCCACCGCTGGCCAATCGATTCGTGCACCTGAACTGGGTCCATGACCAGGACACAGTGGTGCGCGGGCTGGGCGGGGTCTGGCCCCGGGCACAGCTGCCCCGGCTGGTGCCGGAGGAGCTACCGGAGGCGGTGGCGTACGCCCGGCGAGCGGTCTGCGGATTCCTGCGGGCACGGCCGACACTGATCCACCGGCTGCCGAGCACTGAGACACGACGCGGCGGTGCCTGGCCGTCACCCCGGAGCTGGGAGGCCGCGCTGACACTGCTGGCCTTCGGCACGGCGGCGTCCGTCTCCCGGGAGGTGCTGGCGTTGCTGGTACGGGGCGCGGTGGGGGACGGGCCAGGGCTCGAACTTCTCGCCCATCTGGACCGGATGGACCTGCCGGACCCCGAGTCGCTGCTGGCCGATCCCGCATCCGCCGAGCTGCCGATGCGGGGAGATCTACGTCAGGCGACCTTGGAGGCGGTAGTGGCCGCCGTGGGTGCACGGCCACAGCGGGAGCGCTGGGAGGCGGGCTGGACGGTACTGGTCCGGGCGCTGGAGACCGGTGCCGCTGACCTGCTGGTCACACCGGCAATGGTCTTGGCCTCGCTGCGGCGTGACGACTGGGAAGTGCCGGAGTCGGTGGAACGGCTGGCCGGAGTGATCGGTATCGCCCAGCGGGCCGATCAGTCGGTACTGCGTGCCACGGGGTCGGCTGATGCCGAGCGTACGGCGGGGGTGGGCCGATGACGAGGACCTCGAAGTTCCCGATGGCCCGGCCCGCACCGCCGCGCCGAGTGCGGGCCGCCGTCCCGGCACGCCCGGCCGGCTCCGAGGAGCCGTATGGACCGCCTGGCCTTCCGCTGGACCTGGAGAAGTTGCTGGCCGCTCGACTGCACGCGGTAAGGGTCCGTCCCTATCTGGCGAGCGCGCTCTTCGCGCTGCACGTCGTTGAGGACCGTTCAGTGCCGACGATGGCGGTGGATGCGCACTGGCGCTGCTATGTCTCCCCCGGCTTCGTCGCGCGCACCCCGGTGGAGGAGCTGGCAGGCGTCTGGGTGCACGAGGTCTCCCATCTGCTGCGAGACCATCACGGGCGGGGGGATCGGTACGCGAAAGAGCACGGGCAGAACGGGCCGGGCGAGCGGCTGCGGCGGAACATCGCCGCCGACTTCGAGATCAACGACGACATCTACGGTGACGGTCTTCCCCTGCCCGCCGGGGCGGTCCTGCCGTCGATGCTGAGGCTGCCCGACGGGATGCTCATGGAGGAGTACCTGCGGACGACCTCTCTATCCGGGCTCACGCCGGACCTGGCCTGGCTGGACTGCGGCAGCGGAGCCGACGGACAGGGCCGTCCGTGGGAGTTGGGGCCCGACGGGGCACACGGCCTGAGCAGACAGCAGCGGGACGCGGTGCGCTTCCGGGTCGCCGAGGGAATCAAGGGCCGGCCGGGCGACGCGCCGGAAGGCTGGCGCCGCTGGGCGGACGAGGCGTTCCATCCGCCTCAGCCGTGGCGGCAGTTGCTGGGGGCGGCGGTCCACTCGGCAGCGGGAGCCTCTGGGGCAGGAGAAGATCACAGCTATCGGCGTCCATCCCGGCGCGCGGCCGCCGTCCCCGGCGTGCTCCTGCCGAGCCTGCGCCGTAAACCGCCCCAGGTCTGCGTGGTGATCGACACATCCGGATCGGTCAGCGACGCCGAACTGGGCAGCGCGCTGCTGGAGGTGGTGGCGATCTCGCGGGCGGTGGGCGGACGGCGCGACCTGGTGTCGGTGATCTCCTGCGACGCGGCGGCCGGGGTCGCCGTTCCTCTTTGCCGAGCTGAGAACGTCGAGCTGATCGGTGGCGGAGGAACGGATCTGCGCTCGGGTTTCACCCGGGCGCTCCGCTCCCGGCCCCGCCCGGACGTGATCGTCGCCCTGACGGACGGCCAGACCCCCTGGCCCGCCGAGCAGCCCCCTTGCCGCACCGTGGTGGGTCTCTTTCCTCGCCCGGCGAGCGCAGTGGACGAGGAAGACCCCGACTATGCCCCGAACAACCCGCCGCACTGGGCCCGCGTTGTCACGATCAGCTGAGGAAGCGCGATGACGCCGATGTTCAGCCCCGATGCGAGCCGGGTGCTCGGAGGCGGGTTCATCGCCGACGTGTCCACCTCAGACTGGTACGAGCCGTTGCGGTCGGTGGTCGAGGACGGGTGGGTTCTGAGGACGGACGCCATGCGTGGGTTCGAGTCCCACGCGACCCAACCTCTGACCAGGGCAAACGTGAGAGTGCCAGGCTTGTCCGCCACCACGTCTTCCCCGCTTCGTCCCCATGGCGGCTCAAGGGCGGCCCCAAAGAATCGGCGCAGACCTTCCCTCGGAAACAAAGCGATAACGCCGGGCGCGTGATCTGAGAAGGTGTCATCGCCCCACCCCCCGGAGCGCCGGGACCAGAGGGCGATGGCGTCCCAGTCAGAGCGTCACTTTCCTTGGCGACGCTTGGCGGTGTACTTGAAGAAGACCGTGCCTGCCGAGAAGATGACGGCGACCACTCCGATCAGGATGAGGATCTCAACGAGCGTCGGCGCTGCTGATGGCATTGGGTTCCTTTCTCGGCGGGGCGGCTGGGGGGTCGGCTGTCAGGCGCCGCCCCGGAGGGAGGCCTTCCCGCTGGGCCAGGCATCGATCCTAGCCAGTAAATCCTGGCGACGTAGCGCAGGCGTCGGCGAGGCCAGGACCCGGATCTAGGGTGATACCGCGGTCCTCAATGCGCGCGTGACCAACACCGCGCATTACGGGGGTCAGCGGTTCGACACGGACGAATGGACGACCGAGCTCACATACTCGTTGGGAACCACCGAGCCGATGACCTTGCCGCTCAGCTTGCCGCTCTCCGGCAACCGGGCATCGGCGGTCACCGTGCCTCCGGCCTGGACCCTGATCGGCCGGGCGGCGAAGCGGTCGGGGGCGTCACCGGACCATTGCCACGCATAGCGGCCGCGGAAGTCCGGGTACTGGACACGCCAGTCGTAGGGGCCGAGGCCGTCGATGGTGTAGCGCCCGCCGGAGTCGGTGCAGTTCCTGCCCCGTGCTTCCGGGCCGGATGGGCCGGCAGGCAGCACCCAGGCGCACACGTCCTCGACAGCCTTGCCGGTGCGGGCGTCGGTGACGGTACCGGCGATGGATCCCGTCCCGTCCAGCCGCACCTCGGTCTTGATGACGTCACCGCCGGCCACCGTGAACAACGCCGCCTTGGCCGTGCGCTGTTACCAGTCGCGCCATTCGTCTGTGATCTCATGGCGGGTCAGGCCATGGCGTCCGGCGAAGGCGTCAACGTCGATGCCGTTGTCAGTGAGCGAATTTTCAATGTACTCGCATAGCTGTTCGCGTTCGTCGGTCTCGTAAGCGGCGCCATCGTAGTCCTCGTTCACCTTGTTGAGGGCGAGCACCACGTGCTGGATGACGGCGAAGATCTCCTCGTCGGTTGGATCGATCAGGGCGGCGAGTTCGCGCTCAAAGGGCTGCAGGACTTCGTCAGTGCGGATGAGCATGTCTTCCGGGAAGAGCTCTGCTGTCGACGCATCCTCGGCGTCGAGCTCACCCGCGGCGACCTGCCGGGCTTCTTCGGCGACATCGCGCCAGTATTCGGTGGGACGAGTAGCCATGCGCCGGACCTTAGCGACCACCTGTGTCATCGCGGCGGGTGATGGCCGAGCCGGCCTTCGCGTTCGGCCTCGGCCAGGCGGTCGTGCAGGTCGCTCGGATCTCTTCGAGGCGAAACGCTGGGCTGGGTCCGGCCTCAGGAGTGAACGTCTGACACAGGCGTGTTCATGGATACAGGTGAGGTGAATGCGCGCCGGACCGGCTGAGAGCCGACGATGCGAGTCTCCAAAATCGCCGGGGCGGTCCCGGCCCCGGAATCCTAATACCGCTGCGCGTACCTGGTCGGTTGCTCGCCGAACATGCCCTTGAAGTCGCGGATGAAGTGGCCCTGGTCGGCGTAGCCGAGGTCTGCCGCCAGCGCGGCCCAGTCGATCGCCCCGCCGGCGGCCATGCGTGCGGTCACCTCGCGCAGGCGGTAGCGGCGGATCACCCACTTGGGCACGATGCCGACGTACTCCGCGAACAGCCGTTGCAGCCCCCGCACGCTCAGCTTCAGCTCGCCGGCGAGGTGCTCGACCCTGGTCACGGCCTTGTCCTTGGCGATCAACTCGACCGCGGCCGCCGCCTGGCGCACCCGGGGGTCGTCGTCCGGCAGGTGTCTCAGCAGGAAGGCTTCCACGGTCGGCACGTCGAGCGTCGTGGGCAGGTCCGGGCCGAACACCTCGGTCGCCGGGACGATGCGGTCGGTGATCGTCGAGACGGAGGCACCGAGGAACGGGCGGAAGCAGCCCGGCCGGAACGCGACGCCGAAGACATGAGCGCGACCCTCGAGGACCTTGATCTGGTAGCCGCTGCACACGCCGTTGACATCCGCGCGGCCGCCGCCGAACGACAGGTGGACGTTCGGGTACGGCACGATCTTCTGCCGGTAGGGCTCGGCGTAGTCCCAGCGAGCCTCCCAGTACCGCTCCACCCATGGCGCGAGCGCCGGCGACGGGCTGTGGAACGTGTGGCGCTGATACCTGGTCCACGCACCCCGCAGCTCACGAACGTCCCGCTCCACACGGCAGAGTGTATGTCGCCTTTGTCCAATACCCCTCCCGCCCGGGCCGCCTAGCCTCGCTGCCCATGTCGCATCTGTCCAACGCTGCCGAGGCCATGGCCGCAGTCGCCCGCACCATCACCGACGACCAGCTCGCCAACAAGACTCCGTGCACGGAGTACGACGTGCGGGCACTGGTCAACCACCTCCTGTTCTGGGGCCCGTCGCTCGCCGGCGGCGGCCGCAAGGAGTCCGTTCCGCAGCCGGCGGGCGCCGAGTCCGAGGTGGACCTGGCGGCCGGCGACTGGCGCGGCCGCCTGCTCGCCCTGCTGGACGACATCACGTCGTCGTGGGCGCCGCCGAGCGCCTGGGAGGGCGAGACGAGCATGGGCACACCGCAGACGCTCCCCGCGCCCGTCCTGGGCGACATGATCGTCGGCGAGCTGGCCATGCACGGCTGGGACCTGGCGGTCGCGACCGGGCAGCGGCTGGAACTGCCCGCCGACCTGCTGACGCATCTGCATGACACGGTGTTCGCCAGCGTGGACCAGGGGCGGGAGATGGGCATGTACGGACCGGAGGTCGCGGTGCCGGCCGACGCACCCGCCTTGGACCGCATCCTCGGCCTGACCGGCCGCGATCCCGCCTGGGCGTAGTCACACCGTCCGCCGCGCCGCGCCGGCCCGGGACGGTGGCGGGAGGTGGAGGCGGGAGTCCATGTCGAGGCCACCGGCTGCGTTCAAGATGCCGTCAGAAGGCCTCACGATGACGCGGTCGTAGAGCCCGCCATGTCATGCGCTCGGCTGGGGAACCTTGCAGTTGGCGGTGGGGTTGAGACCGATGTAGTTGAGCGGACCGGATGCCCAGGTGATTCCGATCGTGGCGATTTTGGCGCAGCTGCCGTCAAACTGGGCGTAGTAGTGGCGCTGCCCCGCGGCGAGCGCTCCTATGATCAGCCAGGCGACGAGCATCCACCGTCCTGACCTCATCGCCACCTCCGGTGACCGCTTCGCCGACCCTGGGGTACGACAGTAACGACAAGATCGTCCATAGTTAAGCAAGTCGGGCCGGGTGTGTCATGTCACCAACGTCTCGCGCGGCCGCCCTGCTCTCGACGACGCCCTGCCCACCACCGGAACGTCTCTCGACGACCCGACCGTGCACAACCCGCTCGATCCCCCGACTGGCAGCGGGTGGTCACGGCGTGGTGCGCCGGGGGACGGGTCGGGCGGTTGCAGGTGGTGTATCGGGGGCATGCATGCTGGCGAGCTGCGCAGGGACGGCTCACCGAGGATCTCGACCAGGCGCGGGTCGTCGATGTCCACGCCGGCGATGGAACGCAGATAAGGGACGACCCGGGCGGTCATGCCCTCCCAGTCCTGATGGAGCTCCCGCATCTCAGGTTCCAGGAAAGCCGCGAGAATGCCGTTGCGGCCCGGGGCGTTGAACGGTGAGAGGGCGATGGCGAGGCTGTTGGCGGCGAGTACGTCCATGTACTTGCCGTGGATGTACGCCGGGGTGAGTGGCCACGTGTCGATGAGGGCGCGGATGCCCTCGCCGGCCCGCTCGGGTTTGCGGGGCCGTTTGCGCCGCGCCCCCGCCGGTGCGGCGATCTGCAGCAGGTAGGCCGTGGCCCGCGCAGATACTGGACGGCCAAGGACTGCTGGCCGCCCTCGTCCCGGGGACGATCATCGTCAACCACGGCACCGGCGATCCCACCGAGGCCGTCCGCATCGCCGAACACGTCGCGCAGGCCGGAGGCGTTCACCTCGACGCCCCCGTCAGCGGCGGCGGCCCCGCTGCCCGCGCCCGCACGCTGACGACCTTCACCGGCGGGTCGCGGGACGCGTTCGAGGCGGCCCGACCGGTGTTCGACACGTTCAGCGACACCGTCAAACTGATGGGAGCGGTCGGCGCGGGCCAGATCACCAAGTTGTTCAACAACGCGCTCACCATCACCAACATGAAGAACGCCGAGGACGTGCTCGGTCTGGCCGCGCAGGTCGGCCTGGACCTTCCGGCCCTCATCGAGGTGGTCTCCGCTAGCAGCGGCGGCAGTGCGGCGCTCCACGCCCTCGGCCGCGACATCACCCCGGAACTGGCCGAACACGTCCACACGCTCATGCACAAGGACATGCACCACTTCGCCGACGCCGTCCGCGCAAGTGGTGGTGACCCCTTCGAGGTGCTGGAGCGCGGCCTGGCCGGAGCCGCCGGCCTGGTCGAGGCGGCCCGTACGGTGGCCCATGCCCGGAAGTACGCCGCAGCGGGGAGGAGCGGCGCGTGACCGGCGCGCCGACCGGCCCGGCACGCTCAGCCTGTGGGCCCGGCGTCGGCGCCGAGCACGGTCCCGAGCTCGGTCCGCGAGGCGATGCCGCGCTTCGCGAAGACCTTCCGCAGGTGGTATTCGACCGTGCGCGGGCTCATGAACAGCCTGCCGCCGATCTCGGGATTGGTCAGGCCCGTACTGGCGAGACGTGCGATCTGCAACTCTCGCTGGGTCAGGTCACCGTCGGCCTCGGCGCTTCTCCTGTGCGCGGTCTCGCCGGTGGCCCGCAACTCCCGTGCGGCGCGCTCGGCGAACGCCTCCATGCCCATCGCGGTGAACATCCCATGCGCGTTGCGCAGGTGTTCGCGCGCTTCGAGCCGACGCCGCTCGCGGCGCAGCCATTCGCCGAACAGCAGGTGGGCGCGGGCCGTCTCCGAGCGCAGCCGGGTGCGGCCGAGGCGGTCGATCGCCTCGCCGTAGAGGGCCTCCGCCTCCTCGCCGTGGCCGATGAGCGCGCGTGAGCGGGCCGCGATTCCCCGTGCCCAGTCCGTCTCGCTCGCCTGTGTGGTCTCCAGCAGCTGCCCGAGCGCCCTTGCGGCGAGGCGCGTGTCTCCGCAACGGACGGCCGCCTCGACCAGTTCGGTCGGCGCCCACTGGGCCGCGACGCCCGGTGCCGGAGGGTCCGCGCTGGCCTGCCGGGCGGCGTCCCGGGCCTTCTCGTAGCGCCCCAGACCGTTGTAGAGCACGGCGCTCGTCCACTGGGCCACGCTCAGACCGACCCCCTCGCCCCGCGAAGTCGCTTCGCTGACGGCCGCTCCCCTCAGCTCCTCGGCCTCCGCTTCGCGGCCTCGCCACGCGGCGAGCGCGAGGGCACCGTAGTTCGTGATCTGCATCCCGGTGGCCGCGGTGAGGGTGTCCACCTCCTCGCTGAGCGTCGTCGCCCCGGCCAGGTCACCTTCGAAGAGCCGCACCATGATGCGCGAACTCAGGGCGAGAGGCAGCACCGCGAGGGCGCCGGTCTCCCGTGCCAGGCGGACGTGGCGGTCGGCCAGCGACCGGCCCGCCTCGTCGTCCCACCGAGCCATGGCCGTGATGAACGCGAGCCACAGCCATCGGAGTTCGTCGTCCGCGGAGACGTCCCGGGCCAGGAAGGCGTGCAGCGCCCGCCTCATCGCCGGGGTCGCCGCCGCCGCGTCCTCGGTGAACAGCAGGGCCAAGGCGTCCAGGAGGAGATCGGCGGCCCGGCAGGGTGCCGGCGGACGCGGCGCGGCACGGGCCGCCACGGCGACCTCCAGCAGTCCGGTGCCCTGCGCCAGGCGGCCGGCGAACATCACGGCGGACAGGGCCTGGAGGTAGGTGTCACGCGCAAGGGGCAGGTCCAGCGGCTCCAGTTGCTTGGCGGCGTCGAGCAGCAGAGGCGGAGCCAGGTTGCCGTGGTGCGCGGAGAACTCGATCTCAGCGTGCAGCAGGGTCGCCCGAGCGCGCTGCCGCTCGTCGAGCGGCCCCGCCTGGGCCGCGGCCAGCAGCCTCCGGGCGGCTTCGGCCGCGCCGGCCTCCTGCTGGGCGTGGGCGGCGGTCAGGGCCCGCTCGGCGCGGCGCGCGGGATCGGGGGTGAGCGCGACGGCGCGCTGCATGAAGGCCGCCGCCGCGGCCAGGCCTCCGCGCGCCTGCGCATGCCCGGCCGAGCGTTCGAGTTCCGCGGCGATCTCCTCGTCGGGCTCGGCCGTCGTGTGCGCACGGTGCCAGGCACGGCGTTCCGGATGCGCGCGGGCATCGGTCGCGTCCGCCAGCGCCGCGTGCGCGCCCAGCCGTTCCTCCGCCGTCGCGGCCCGGTAGACCGCCGAGCGCACCAGGGGATGCCGGAAGCGGATCAGGGTGCCGAACTGGATCAGATGGTCCGCGGGGGCGGCGGCCGCGGTGCCGTCGGTGATGCCCGTCCCGGAGGCCGCCCGCCAGACCAGGGCCGCGTCGCCGAGCGGCTCGGCGGCGGCCAGCAGCAGCAGCCGCCGCGTGGCCGGGGGCAGCCGCTCCAGCTGCCGCAGGTAGCCGTCCTCGATGCGGCGGGAGAGCGTCCCCGTCCCGGGGAGTCCGAAGCCGCCCGCCAGCTCGGCGGGGGTCGAGCCGAGCGGCAGCTCCAGCAGGGCCAGCGGGTTGCCGCGGGCCTCGGCGATGATCCGGTCGCGCACCCCCTCGTCGAGCGGACCCGGTACCGCCCGCCGCAGCAGCTCCCGCGCGTCACGGTCGCCCAGCCCCCGCAGCTCCATCTCCGGCAGCCCCCACCGGTCGGGGGAGTCGGCGTCGTGCTCCGCGCCCTCCTCCGCGTCGCGGACCGCGAACACGCAGGCCACCGACTCCGCGCCCAGACGGCGCGCCACGAACGCCAGGAGCTGCGCGGAAGCCCTGTCCAGCCACTGGACATCGTCGACCACGCACACGAGCGGACGCGGCTCGGCCGCCGCGGCGAACAGGCCGAGCACGGCCAGGCCCAGCAGGAAGCGGTCCGGCGGCGGCCCGCCGCGCAGGCCGAACGCCGTCCTCAGCGCATCGCGCTGCGGCTCCGGCAGCCTGCCGAGCAGGTCCAGCATCGGCGTGCACAACTGGTGCACGGCCGCGAAGGCGAGTTCCATCTCCGACTGGGCCCCCACGGCGCGCACCACGCGGCAGCCGTCGGCCCGCCGCACCAGGTACTCCAGCAGCGCAGACTTGCCCGTCCCCGGCTCCCCGCGGATCACCAGCGACCGGCTCTCCCCGGCGCGCACGGAGTCCACCAGCCGATCGAGCGCCTCGCACTCCGCACGCCGCCCCAGCAGTCCGGACCGCTGCGGCCAGGCGGGAGGACGCAGGCCGGTCGGATCTGTCGACGACATCCCACCTCCGTCCGCCGGGAGCCGCTGACGCCACTCTACGGCCGCGAACGGCGGTTCGCCCAGGTCGGGGCAGGTGCGCCCGGAATGCGGGCGCAGGCGGGCCCGTCGTCAGTCGTCGGTCAAGCCCGCGAAGAGCATGGTGAGCCCCTCGCCCATGGTGGGGTGGGTGATCATCATGTCGCGGAGGGCGGTGAAGGGAAGGCCGGCGAGCATCGCGGTCTGCACGGTGGTGATGGTCTCGCCGGTTTCCGGCCCGAGCAGCGTCGCGCCCAGAATGCGGTCCGTGTCCGCGTGGACGACGGCCTTCCACAGGCCCCGCGTCTCCCCGGTCGTGCGGGCGCGGGGAATGGCCGACACGGGCAGGCGGGCGATCTTCACGGGGTGGCCGAGCCGACGGGCCTCCCTCTCGGTGAGGCCGACGTGGGCGAGGTCGAGGCTGAGGAAGGTCGTGCGCGGGACCAGCCGGTCCTTGGTGGACCGGGAGCCGCCCGCCATGTTCTCCTTGAGGATCCGGTAGTCGTCGAGGGACGCGTGGGTGAACTGCGGGCTGCCGGCCACGTCGCCCGCCGCCCACGTGTGCGGCGCGGTCGTGGCCAGGTGCTCGTCGACGTCGACGAACCCGGCGGCGGTGACCGCCACGCCCGCCCGCGGGAGATCGAGCTCCTCCGTGACCGGCTGCCGTCCCACGGCGACCAGCACGTCGTCACCGGCCAGTTCCAGGCCGTCCGCCAGCACCACGGTCACCTCGCCGCCGCCGTCACGGCCGACGCGCGCGACCTCGCGCTCGAGCAGGACGGTGACGCCATGGCCGGACAGCAGGTCCCGCACCGCCGCCGCGATCTCGGCGTCCTCACGCGGCAGCAGCCGGGAATGCCGGCTCACCACGGTCACCCGGCTGCCGAACGCGGCGAACATGTCGGCGAACTCCAGCCCGATGGGCCCGTCACCCAGCACGATGAGCCGACCGGGGATCGACTCCAACCGCAGCAGGCTCTCGCTCGTCAGCGCCCCGGCCGCGTCCAGTCCCGGGATGGCGGGGACACGCGGCCGCGTGCCGGTGTTGATGACCGTGTCCGCACCGCGCAGCACCCGCCTGCCGCCGTCGCCCAGCCGGACGTCCACAGTGCGCTCGGCCACGAACCGCGCCCGGCCGATCACCAGGTCCATGCCCGAGTCGAGGAACTGCTTGTGGTTGAGCGCGACCATTCCGTCGACGACATCGCTCTTGTGCGCCCGGAGCAGGTCGGCGTCGGCCTCCGCACCGTCCACGATGAGCCCGAGTTCGCGGCCGCGGTCCAGCGTCCTGCGGGCGCGGGCGCTGGCCACGAGGGCCTTGGTCGGGATGCACGCGACATTGATGCACGTGCCCCCGATCATGCCCTGCTCCACCATCGCCACGCGGGCGCCGCCCCGCGCCCGGTCCATGGCCAGCGTCTTGCCGGCCTTGCCGCCGCCCACGACGAGAAGGTCGAAGTCCTCTGCCGGCGGTGCCATCCGTTCCTCCCTCAAGGCTCGGTCCGGGCTCCCACGCCCGTATCAGTCGTCGGAGTCCAGCGCCGCGCGGAGCACCGCGACGGCCTGGGCGACGGCCGCCCGGGTGGCGTTGGTCTCGCTGAGCGGGTTGAGCATCATGAAGTCGTGGGTGATGCCGCCATAGCGGACCGCGGTCACCGGAACACCCGCGGCACGGAGTTTCGCGGCGTACGCCTCGCCCTCGTCCCGCAGCACGTCGGCCTCGTCCACGATCACGAAGGCGGGCGGAAGGCCCGCCAACTGGTCCCGGGTCGCCCGCAGGGGCGAGACGGTGATGGCCGCGCGGCGCGCGGCGTCGGGCAGGTAGGCGTCCCAGAACCACGCCATGGCCTTCGCCGTGAGGAAGTAGCCGGTCGCGAAGCGGGCGTAGGAGCCGGTGTCCATGCCCGCGTCGGTGACCGGGTAGTACAGGGACTGGTGGACGAACCGGACGTCGCCGCGCTCCTTGGCCAGCAGGGTCAGCGCCGCCGCCATGTTCCCGCCCACGGAGTCGCCGGCGACGGCCAGGCGGTCGGGGTCGAGACCATGCTCACGGCCGTGCCGGACGATCCACTGGGCGGTCGCGTACCCCTGCTCGACGGCGACGGGGTAGCGGGCTTCCGGCGAGCGCGTGTACTCGACGAACACGACGGCGGCCCCCGCCCCCACCGCGAGCTCGCGGACGAGCCGGTCGTGGGTGTCCGCGTTGCCGAGGATCCACCCGCCGCCGTGCATGTACAGCACGGCCGGCAGCGGCCGTGCTGCGCCCTGCGGGCGCACGATGCGCACCCGCACGTCGCCGGCGTCGACGGGGACGGTCGTCCATTCCGAGTCGGCGGGGAGTTTCTCGATCGGTTCCGCCTGGAGGTCGTCGAGCACCTTGCGGGCCTTCGCCACCCCCAGTTCGTACAGGAAGGGCGGGTGCGCGGTGGCGTCGGAGAGCCGCTGCGAGGCGGGCTCCAGAACGATGCCGGCGTCGGACTGGTCGGTCATGACGGGACCCCTTACTGGTTCGAAGGACCGGTGGCGCGTCCACCACGGTCACGCCGTGGAGGCGGCGGCCTCCCGGACGAGGTCGGCGACGGTGGCGGCCTCCGGGATGCCGACGGCGTGGGAGCCCTCCGGCAGCTCCACGGTCCGCCGGGATCCCGCCCGCTCCGCCATGAACCGCTGGGCCGCGGCGGGGATGTTCTTGTCCTTGCCGCCGATCAGGAACCACGACGGGATCGTCTTCCAGGCCGGCTCGCCCGACGGCTCGGCGAGCGCCGACTCGGCGATCGGGCGCTGCGTCACGGCCATCACCGCGGCCTCGCGGGCCGGGGAGTCTGCGGCGAACTGCGCGTGGTAGAGGTCCTGCCGGATGTACAGGTCCGTACTGCCGTCGGCGAGCTTCACGGGCGCGAGCGTCTCCCCGAGGGTGCTTCCCTCGTAGCGGCCCGCGAGGTCGGCGGCGCTCTCCCCCGTGTCGGGGGCGAAGGCGCCGATGTAGACCAGCGCCTTCACGTTGCCGTTCCCGGCGGCCCCGTTGGTGATGACGATGCCGCCGTAAGAGTGGCCGACGCAGATGACGTCGCCGTCGATCGCGGCGAGGACGCCGCGCAGGTGGTCGGCGTCGTAGGCGACCCCGCGCAGCGGGTTCGCGACGGCGATCACGGGGTGGCCGTCGTCGAGCAGTGCGGCGATGACGCCGTTCCAGCTCGACGACTCGGCGAACGCCCCGTGCACCAGCACGATCGTGGGCTTGCCTGCGGAGTTCGTCGTGATGCTCATCGTCTGGTTCCTCTCGTTCGGCACCGGAATGCGGCCAGTCTGTTCTCGGCGTCCCGCCACTCGCATCCGTCGGTCCCCGGCGGGAGTCCCTAGCGCCTGACGACCTGCGTCGCCGCGGCGCACCCGAAACACCCTCACCGGTCGGCGTCCGGCCCTGGCGCGGGGCAGGCCGTGGAGCGAGCCGATCACCGTCGGCCCCGGCGCGCCGCCGGGCACGTCGGCAGGTTCCCGGGCACGCCACCAGTGAGGCCACGGATGCGAGCCGGCGCTCACAGCACCGACACTCGGGGCATCGGGAGAAAGGGAGACATGCCATGCGCGCTGTCGTACTGGAGGAGTTCGGTGGTCACCTGGATCTGCGCGAGGTACCGCACCCCGTGCCGGGGACGGGACAGGTGCTGGTCCGGATTCGCGCGAGCGGCGTCAATCCGCTCGACACCAAGATCCGGGCGGGCCGCGCGGATCATGCGCGCAGCCGGCTGCCGGCGGTTCTGGGCCTGGACCTGGCAGGCGTGGTCGTGGAGGCGGGACCGGGGGTGACCGGCTTCCGGCCGGGCGACGAGGTGTACGGGCTGACCGGCGGAGTGGGCGATCTCCAGGGATCGCTGGCGCAGTACGCGGCCGTCGACGCCCGCCTGCTCGCCCCCAAGCCGGCCTCCTTGGGGATGCGAGAAGCGGCGGCGCTCCCCCTCGCCGTGATCACGGCGTGGGAGGGGCTGGTCGACCGTGCCGGGGTGCGGGCGGGCCAGCGCGTGCTGGTGCAGGGCGGCGCCGGCGGTGTGGGCGGTGTCGCCGTCCAGCTCGCGGCGTCCCGCGGCGCCGAGGTCTACGCGACCGCGTCGGCCGCCAAGGCGCCCCTCGTCCGGGACCTCGGTGCGACGCCGATCGACTACAGCACGACGTCCGTCGAGGAGTACGTGGCCGAACATACCGGCGGCGCCGGCTTCGACGTGGTGTTCGACACCGTCGGGGGCGCGGTCCTGGACGCCTCGTTCACGGCCGTGCGCACCTATACCGGGCACGTGGTCAGTGCCCTGGGATGGGGTACGCACAGCCTCGCGCCGCTGTCGTTCCGCGGCGCCACCTACTCGGGCGTGTTCACCCTGCTGCCGATGCTGACGGGAGCCGGGCGCGAACATCACGGCCAGATCCTCCGGGAGGCCACCGCGCTCGCGGACGCCGGCGGACTCCGCCCCTTGCTCGACCCGCAGCGCTTCAGCCTCGAGACGGTGGCCGAAGCACACGCCGCCGTGGAGAACGGCACGGCCCTGGGAAAGGTGGTCATCGACATCGAGCACTGAGCGGCACGGAGCCGACCGCTCGGCGAATCCCGGCATCCCGTCCGTACGTGCGCGCCGTACGCCGGCCGGGCCTGATAATGGTGTCGTGAGCAACAGGCGGCTGCGCGTGGTGCTGGCCGAGGACTCCGTTGTTCTCCGTGACGGCATGGTCGAGCTGCTCGGCGCCCGAGAGTGCGAGGTGGTGGCCACCGCAGGGACGGCGCCCGAGCTGCTCGCCGCGGTGGTCGAGCACCGGCCTGACGTAGCGGTGGTGGACATCCGGATGCCGCCCACACAGACCGATGAAGGCATCCGCGCCGCCGTGGAGATCCGCGCGAGGACGCCCGAAGTCGGCATCGTGGTCTTCTCCCAGCACGTCGAGACCACCTGGGCGTCCCGGCTGCTGGCGGACGGCGCGGCGGGCATCGGGTACCTGCTGAAGGAGCGCGTCGCCCGCACCGCCGAGTTCGTGGACGCGCTGTACCGGGTCGCCGACGGGGGCACGGCGCTCGACCCGGAGATCGTCACGCAGCTGATGCGCGGTCGGCAGCGCAGCCGTGTGGACACCCTGACGCCTCGCGAGCGCGAGGTGCTGGAGCTGGTGGCTCAAGGGCACTCCAACCGCTCCATCGCCGCACTGCTGGTGGTGTCGGAGCGGGCGGTGGAGAAACACGTCGCCGCCGTCTTCACCAAATTCGATCTGCGGTCGACGGACACCTGCAACCGGCGGGTGAAGGCCGTCCTCACCTACCTGGCGGAGAACGGAAGTCGATCGGCCATCACAGACGGGTCGGCAGCTCGGCGGTGACCACGGTCGGTCCGCCGGGCGGGCTGTCGATCCGCAGAGCGCCGTCCACCGCCGCGAGCCGTTCGGCCAGGCCCGTCAGGCCGGTGCCGACGCCGAGCGCCGCACCGCCGCGGCCGTCGTCGCGCACGGACAGGCGGATTCGACCGGCGGTCGCGCTCGCCTCGACTTCGGCCGAGTGCGCTCCGCTGTGCTTGGCAACGTTGGTGAGCAGCTCGGCGGCGCAGAAGTAGAGGGCCCGTTCGACCACTTGATCCGGTCGTTCCGGCAGGTTCAGGCGGAGGGTGACCGGCACTGGCGAGGTGGCGGTGAGTCCCGGCAGTGCCTCGTCGAGGCCGCCGTCCAACGCCACCGGGTGAATGCCGCGAGTGAGCCGCCGCAGTTCGGTGACGGTGTCGTCGGTCTGGCCGCGGGCGCGTTCCACGAGGGTGCGCAGCCGTGCGAGGTCCGGGCCTGAGGCGGGACCGAGCGCGTCTTCGGCCAGCGAGAGGGTGATGGCCAGGGCGACCAGCCGAGCCTGGGTGCCGTCGTGCAGGTCACGCTCCAAGCGGCGGAGTTCGTCATCGTTCTGCGCGAGCAGGGTGGCGCGGGCGGTCTCCAACTCCCGGACGCGCCGATGCGCTCGGGCCGGGCCGAGCAGCAGCCGGGCGAGCCGGCGGTTCGCTCCGCTCAGCACCCGAACCGCGCCGGGCACTGCGGACAGGATCACCGGCCCCAGCGCCACGGACGCGGCATCCAGCCAGGTGGCGGGTCGCGGGCCCGGTTCGAGCAGTCGTGCCCAGAGCGGGAAGCCGATCAGCCAGCCGGAGCCGAGGGGAATCGCCACTGCGGCGGCGAACCCGAGCACGCCGAGCGGCAACCGCAGCACCAGATAGAGCAGCGACCACCAGGCGATCGGGTCGGTCAGCACGACCCGACCACGGGCGACCACGCCCGCCGGGCGGTGCAGCCTGGCCGGCGCCTCGATGTGCTCGCCGAGCAACCGGCCGACCAGCCGCCGGTGCAGCGCGCCGAGGCCGCGCGCGCCCATCAGCCCGGCGGCCATGAACGGCAGGCCGAACACGGTGAGCGAGAGCAGCGTCCCCGCGTAAAGGACAGCGAAGGCGTAGACCCCGCCGAGCAGGGCGAGCGGCAGCCCGACGACGGCGAAGGCCCATTCGCCGCCCCGGACGGACAGGTATCGCCGCTGCTCAACCACGGTCGACCCTGGGGACCTGCGCAGGCCCGCCCGAGGCTGGTGACAGCACCGAGCCGGCGGGCGGCGCGTCCGCCACCGTTCTCCGGGTGGGCGCCCGTGCGCAGGCCGTCCCCTCGGCGACCGCCCCATCGCCGCGCTCAGTCACGGCCACCTCCCACCAGCTCCGCCGCCGGCCCGCGAACCGCCTGCAAGCCCGTGCCCAGGATGCCGGGAACGGTCAGCGCCGTCGCGCCTGCGGCGATCCAACAGCAGCCGGCCACCGGAAGGGACGGCATCGGCGACCCGCTCACCGCCGTGCTGAACGCCGCCGACGCGGCGCCCGCGACCGCCGCGCCGAGCAGGATCCCCACCGCCGTGGTCAGCACCGCCTCCGCGGTCAGCATGCGCAGCAGCTGCGATCGGGTCGCGCCGACCAGCCGCAGCAGCGCGAACTCGCGGCGCCGTTCGGCGGTCACGGCGACCAGGGTGTTGACGGTGGAGACGGCGGCGAAGCAGACGAGCATCGCCAACTCGGCCTGACGCAGCCAGACATCGGTCGCCGAAGTGACGCTGGACGCCGCCGCGCCCGCGGCGTGCCCGGCGGTGCTCGTCATGATCAGCATGGTGCCCGACAGGCCCACGAGCAGCGCGACCGGCACCACGGCGGACGACAGGCGCCGCGCGTACCCGCGCAGGTTGGCGTCGGCAAGCCATCCTGCACCGGGTGCCAGCGCCCGTACCGGTGCGCCCAGCGCGGCCGCCAGGACGCGCGCCGCGAGCGGTCCCGCCAGAGCCACCGCGACCAGGAGCACCAGCGAGCTGAACAATGCCGCCTGCCCCGCCTTGTCCACCTGCTCCGCCGGCCGCGTCGCGGCCAGCCGCAGCAGCAGGGCGCCGCCCGCCAGCGCGCCGATCGCGGCGAGCAGACGCAGTGCGCCCGTCCGCCCGTGCTCGGTCGAACTCGCCGTGAGGGCGGCCGCAGGCGTGATCCGGGAGATCCGCCGCGCCGCGACGGTCGAGGCCGACAGCGCGACGGCCAGTGCGGCGGCCAGCGCGACGACCAGCGCCACCAGCACCGGAATCGTGGACCCCGGCATCCGCACACCCGGCGCCGCCATCCCCCGCCGCTGCAGCTCGGCGAGCAGGCCCCGGGCCGCCGCCGCGCCGACGGCCCAGCCCGGCACGGCCACCGACAGCGTGGTCACGACGGCCTGGCCGCGGACCAGGCGCCGCGCCTGGCGGGGTGTCGCCGCGATGGTGCGCAGCAGGGCCAGCTCCCGGTGCTGCTGGCGCAGCGCGAACCCCAGCGCGTTGACCACGACGAAGAACGCGACCAGTACGGCGATCTCGCCGAAGGCGCCGGCGATCACCATCAGGCCGGGCCCGGCGGTCGCCTTCCGGACCGCCGCCGGGGCGGTGACGTCGGCGGCGAACAGCGAGCCGAACAGAGTCAGGGTGGCGATGGCGAGGAAGAGCGCGACCGCCACACCGGCGAAGGCCGCCGGACGGCGGCGCATCTGCCCGAGCGCGAGCGGGATCACAGCCCTCACCCGCCCAGCCGGCTCAGGCATTCGCCGACCTGGGCGGCGGTGGGCCGGACGAGCTCGTCCACCACCATGCCGTCGGCGAGCAGCAGCACCCGGTCCGCGTACCCGGCGGCCACCGGATCGTGGGTCACCATCACGCAGGTCCCGCCGTCCTCGTCCACACCGGCGCGCAGCAGAGCGAGGATCTCGTGCCCGGTGGACCGGTCGAGGGCGCCGGTCGGCTCGTCGGCGAACAGCAGCAGAGGACGTGAGACCAGTGCCCGGGCGATGGCCACCCGCTGCTGCTGCCCGCCGGACAGCTGCCCGGGCCGGCGCCGCTCGCGCCCGGCCAGTCCCACCCGGGCGAGCGCGTCGAGCACCCGGCCCCGGTCGGGCCGCTCACCGGCCAGTCGGCCGGGAAGCTCGAGGTTCTGCGCGACCGTCATCGCGGGCATCAGATTGAACGCCTGGAACACGAACCCGACCCGGCTGCGCCGCAGTACCGCCAGCCGCCGCTCGGGCAGCCGGGACACCTCCGTGCCGCCCCACCAGACGGAGCCCCGAGTGGGCCGGTCCATCCCCGCCAGGCAGTGCAGCAAGGTGGTCTTGCCGGAGCCCGACGGCCCCATCACCGCCGTGAACGTCGCAGGCGCAAAGGCCACCGACACCCCGCGCAACGCCCGCACGGCGGCAGCGCCGCGTCCGTACTCCCGGTGCAGGTCCTCCGCCCGGGCGGTCAAGCCCGTCGTGTTGTCCGCCGCTATCTCAGCCATGCCCTCATCCTCGGCGGGCGGAGCACGGCGATCGATCGTGCCCGCCCCCGAATCGGACGTTCGGAAAACCGCACCCCAGTGGGCCGGCCACCCCACCCGCCACTGGCTGCGGCGTCGGCCCGCCCCGGACATGACGCCGGGACGGGCCGAGGGGACGGCGGTTGTCAGGTCGGCGTGACCACCTGTCGCCCTCCACCGGGATGGTGGGCTGCGGCGCGGGCGGCACGCCTGGATATCAAGTGCCGTCGATCAGGCGAATGGCCAAGTCGGGGCTGAACTGGCCGGCGGGAATCCCCGCACCGATTCCGCAGTCGCCGTCGGAGTCGCCTGGGACCTTGACCCACAGTTCCAGTTCCGCATCGGCTCCCTCGCGGGGCGGGGTGCCGAGCCTGCGTCCGGCCGGGTTGCACCATTCACCATTGGAGCCGTTGCCGTTGCGGCTGGTGTCGACCACGAAGGTCTTACCGCCGGGGAGCCCGGCATTGACGGCCTTGGCGTAGGTGACCGACTGTTCGGTCGTGTAGTAGTTCGACACGTTGACCGAGAAGCCGCGTGCGTCTGCGATCCCGGCGGCCTGCAGACGCTGGGCCATGGTGCCGGCGGGAATCCAGTTGGCATTGGCGGCGTCCAGGTAGACCCAGGCGTTCGGCGCCTTCTGCTTGAACTGCTGCACGCCGTATCTCAGCAGGTCGAGCCGGATCTGCCGCTCGCTGTCGTTCGGCAGGCAGTCGAGTTGGGCGACCGCGTCGGGCTCCACCACGACGATCGCCCGGCGGTCGCCGATGGCCGTGGCGAACTGCCCGATCCAGGTGCGGTAGGCCTCCGGGCTGCCCGCGCCGCCGCCGGAGTGGCTGCCGCAGTCACGGCCCGGGACGTTGTAGGCCACCAGCGTCGGCGTGGCCCCGGTCTGCGCGGCACCGCCGACATAGCGGGACACCGCCGCGGTGATATCGCTGTCCCAGTTGCCGAACCAGCGTGCGATCGGCCGGTCGGCGATGGCCGCCTTGATGCGAGCGGCCCGCGGGTCGCCGGGGTTGGCGGCGACCCAGGCCGCCGGGTTGGAGTTCGGGTCGACGTACAGGTTGGCCGCGGCGATCGCCTTGGCCTCGGGTGGGGCATAGGAGACGGCGGCGACCTTGGCGGCCTGCGGCTGCTGTCCGGTGAGGTGGGCACCGGTCAGCGCGGCCGTCGACGCGGTGACCGCGGCGATGGCGGTGATGGTCCATCTGCGGAGAGCGGGGAGCACGGGGGTCCTTTCCTGTCCGGTGTCATTGCGGCACCGTCCGCCGGCTCTCCGGCCATCTTTCAGCGGATCATAGGAAGCGGACGAGTCCAATGCACTATTTCTGGACGTTTCCCGCGAAACTATCGACGCACTTCAATTCGAGTCAAGAGCCCTTTCACGATTTCATCTTCATCCAGCTGCAGAGCAGCCCGCCGTCATTGCGATCCTGCGGGCCACCGATATTGCGGGCCTGGTCAGGGGCTGATCTGCAGTGGTCTTCTCTGCGGTGGTGTGGACGCCTTCGGGCAGCACGGAAGCGCAGGTGTCGGCGATGATTCCCGGCCGGCTCGGCGTCCTGACATGCCTCAGCCCCGGCGCCTCGGCCGGGGCATTACGGGAGTCAGGCCTTGGCGCGCTGCTGCTTGAGGCGGAGTTCCTCTTCGCGGACTTTGACACGGACGGCTTGCTCGCGTTCCAGCCAGTCGGGGTTCTCGGCCTTCAGGTTCTCGATCTCGGCTGTGGTGAGGGGGCCCGTGATGCCGGCGCGGGCGAGACCTGAGGCGGAGACACGGAGCCTGGCGGCGACGACCTGACGGGGGTGGGGGCCTTCGCGGCGAAGTTGGGCGAGCCACGAGGGCGGGTCGGCCTGGAGCGCGTTCAATTCGTCCCGGGAAACAGGGCCTTCCTGGAACTCGGCGGGCGCCGCCGACAGCAGGATCCCCAGCTTCTTGGCCGCGGTCGCGGGCTTCATGGTCTGCGGGGTCTTCGCCTTGGACGCGCTCATGGCCCCAAGGGTAGCCAGCGGAAGGGGCTGCCTGGACGGGACTACGCTGAGGGAGTGACCGAAGGTGAGTTCCGGCTGGCCTACGTGCCGGGGGTGACGCCCGGGAAGTGGGCGGGGGTATGGGCCGAGCGGGTGCGGGATGTGCCGCTTGAGCTGGTGCAGCTCCCCGCCGCCGATGCCGTCCCCCTGCTGCGGAAGGGCGATGTGGACGCGGCGTTCGTACGCCTGCCCGTCGACCGCGAGGCCCTCCATGTGATCCCGCTGTACCTGGAGACGACCGTCGTGGTGGTGCCCAAGGACCACGCGGTGGCCGCGGTGGAGGAGGTCGAGCTTGCCGATCTCGCCGACGAGGACGTGTTCGAGCCGCTCGACGAGGTCTTGACCTGGGACGACCGCCCCGGACAGCCCGCCTTCACCCGTCCCGATGACACCGCTGCAGCGATCGAGTTGGTGGCGTCGGGGGCCGGCATCCTGCTGCTTCCGCAGTCTTTGGCCCGCCTCCACCACCGCAGAGACCTCACCTACCGCCCCGTGACCGACGCTCCCCAATCCCAGATCGGCCTGGCCTGGCTTGATGCCGAGACGACCGATCTCATGGAGGAACTGATCGGCATCGTCCGCGGCCGCACCCCCAACAGCTCCCGCGGCCGCAACGCCCAACAACAGCCCGCCCGCAAGAAGCCGCCCCGCCAGCGCTCCACCCCCAAGCGCCGCCACCAAAAACGCCGCCGGACGTAGCCGAGTACGCCGTGCTGCGTCGGGACGCGGGGACTACCTGCCGGCGCAGATCGCACACCGATTAGGTTTCCGCGCCGCGCCCGTCTGTAGGTGTGAGATCGACTCACAGGAGGCTGACGCCATGCGGAAACTGACCTACGGCATGAACCTGAGCCTGGACGGCTACATCGCCGCGCCCGGCGACGACCTGGGCTGGAGCGTGCCGAGCGACGAGCTGTTCCAGTGGTGGTCCGACCGGGTGGGGGCGACCGGCCTGGCGCTGTACGGGCGCAGATTGTGGGAGATGATGAGCTCCCACTGGCCGACCGCCGACCGGCAGCCCGGCGCCACACCGGCGGAGATCGAGTTCGCCCGCCGCTGGCGGGACATGCCGAAGGCGGTGTTCTCATCGACGATCGACAAGGTCGACTGGAACGCCCGCCTGGTCACCGGCGACGCGGTCACCGAGATCACCCGGCTCAAGGCCGAGGACGGTGGCCCGATGGACATCAGCAGCGCCACACTCGCCGGAGCTGCGATGCGGGCCGGGCTGATCGACGAGTACGTGCTGGTCACCGTGCCGGTCCTGGTGGGCGGCGGCAAGCCGTTCTTCACCGCGCTGGACAGCTGGGTGAAGCTGAACCTGGTCGAGACGCGGACATTTCCCGGCGGCGTGCTGCTGACCCGATACGAGACGAGGCGATGAGCACGGGCCAGATGCTCGGCTCCTAAGGCCAGGTCGAAATCCTTTCTGGCACGCTCGCCGTGCCCCTCGACTATGAGTCGTCGCCGGTGGGGACTCGTCCGGTCACAGCGTCGCGGGCAGGTTCAGCCATGGTTTGTCGGTGGCGTCGAATCCGGTGAGCTCGGCGATCTTCCCGTCGACGATGTGCAGGACCGCGATATTGAACAGACGGTATTCGGGGTCGTCGGGGGTGCGGAGGTACAGCACGGCGGCGGGCATGCGGTTGACCGTCGTGGCGATGCAGCGCCAGTCGTCGTGGCCGGGCTGGAAGAGCCCACCGGCGACCCAGCCGTCCACCGCGTCCTTGGCGGTGACGTCCACGGTGCCCGACCCGGGCAGCATCATGAAGCGCAGGTCGTCGCGCAGCAGGGCCATCAGCCCGTCGAGGTCGTTGCGCTCATGGGCGTCGATGTACGACTTCACCACGCCGCGCTCGTCGTCCGACAGCTCGTGCGTGGCAGAGCTCCGCCAGTCGAGGCGGCGGTCGGGCAGCTGCTCGCGCATCGTCACGCGCGCCCGCTGCAGTGCGCTGGTCACCGACGCGACGGTCAGTTCGAGGGCGTCCGCGGCCTTCGACGCCGGCCAGCCGAGGACGTCCCGCAGGATGAACACCGCCCGCTGCCTCGGCGGCAGGTGCTGGACGGCGACGATGAACGCCAGCTCGATCGTCTCCCGCGCCACCACCGATTCCTGCGGGTCCTCCGGAAGCATCCGGTCCGGGTATGGCTGCAGGTAGCGCATTTCCGAGCCCGCGTCCGGCAGCTCGGCGGGCACGGGTGTGCGGTCGTTGCGCTTCTCCAGGAAGTCGAGGCAGGCGTTCGTCGCGATCCGGTACAGCCAGGTCCGCAGCGCGGCGTTGCCCTTGAACGACTCTCGCTTGCTCCACGACCGCAGGAACGTCTCCTGCGTCATGTCCTGAGCGTCCTCGTAGTTCGCGAGCATCCGGTAGCAGTGCACCTGCAGCTCCCGCCGGTAGCGCTCCGTGATGAGCGCGAACTGAGCTGTGTCGTTCGAGCGGGCCGCCGCGATGAACGCGGCCGTGTCGGCGTCCAGCAGGCCGGCGTCGGTCATGGTCGTCAATCCTTCCGCGGGTGGCGAGGGGCCACCAGAACTGACGGCGTGGCGAAGGATTTCTGATCGGTGAAGCCGCTGACACCGACCCGTTCGTCAGACCGGACGGGTCGGGGCGATCCAGTGGACGTGTTCGCGTCGAGCAACCGTGTCCCGCGGGTCCGGGTCCAAGCCGCGCAATGCCAAGGTTCGACAGCACGTTGGGCCCGCAGGCCGCCCTCCCAGGTACCCGGCTCAGCCGGGCAGGTCGGCCAGGACGGCTTCGGCGGCACGGCGGCCGGACACCAGGGCTCCTTGGATGGAGCCGGTGTCGCGGTGGTCGCCGCATACGTAGCGTCCCCTGCGTATCCGCACCGGACGGCGCAGCCGCAGTGGCGGGAGCATCGCCGGAAGAGCGGCTTTGATCGGATAAGTGGCGATCAGCTGCCACCCGGCGGTGTCACCGTAGATCTCCTCCAGCCGGCCGCGCACGCGCGACTCGTCGGCGTCGATCCCGAGCACGGATGTCGAGATGAGTGCGCGGCCGTCGGCGGAGTACTCGGGCGCCGCGTCGGTGAGAACGAGGGTGTCGGTGATGATCCCCTCGGCGTCCAGGATTTGCAGGGGCTCCTCCAGCGGGGACTTCGGCGCCGCGTGGTAGAAGGTGGTGACGTCCCGCATGACGGGCGCGTCGATCTCGGGGACGAGGGCGGCGGCCTGGGCGGGGTCGGTCGCCACGATGACGGCATCCGCCTCGAATGCCTCTCCCTCGGAGCTCTGCACCCCTCGCCTGTGACCGCTCGCACGGCGGTCTCCAGTGACACTGCTCCGTCCGGCAACCGGGCCGCGAGTTGCTCCGCCATCCGTCCCATCCCGAGGGCCGGGGCGCCGATCGTGCCGCGTGCGAACGACCGCCAGATCAGGTGGAAGAAGCGGTTCGAGGTCTCCAGCTCCCGTTTGCAGGGCTTCGCCTAGGTCTGCAAGGGCTGGTGCGGCCCAGACGACGCCCGGGGGACGGCCCTCCATCGACTTCGCCTGATGGCGGCCGTGACGGAAACGTTCGCGGCCTCATGCGGTGCCACGGATCTGGGCGGCGTAGGCGTCGATCTTGCGCTTCAGGTTGGCTCGTTCCGCGGCGTCATCGGCTTCCTGGCGGCGGACGGCGGCCAGTTCGCGGTCGTGTTCCGCCTCGTTGACCAGGGCCATCAGGGCGGCGCTGTGCTCTTTCTCCTTGGCCGCGGCCACTTCGATGCGGTCGAGTTCGGCTGCCGTCTGCGCATCCACCCAGCGGCGGTGCACGACTTCGTTGGCCGTCAGGCGGGCCTCGTGCAGGCGGTCGTACTTGCCGGTACCGCCCAGCAGTTTGGTCAGGACGGGGGCGCACTCGACGATGATGAGCAGGAGGCGCAGGAGCCAGAGGGCGGCGCCGGCGTTGGTGTCCCGGGATGCCAGGTGGTGCAGGGCTTTGATCTCCTCCAGGACGCCGATGCCCTTCGCCGCGCTCTTGCGTTCCGCCACCTGCTCCGCGATCCGCTTGTTCACGTTGGCGGCGTAGCCGGCCGTGCCGGTGCCCAGGTCCGTGGTCAAGGCGGTGATCTTGGCGTTGACGGCGGCGAGTTGCCGGTGCAGGCCGTCGATGCCGGACGTCTTCTTGTAGGTGGCGAACGTCGCGCGGTTGGCCTTGCAGTTGACCCCGTTGCCGTAGCGCCGGGTGCCGCCGGTGCCGTCGCACTCCTCGCGGGCACGCTTCTCCAGAGCGTCCAGTTTCCGCTCGATTGGCCTGATCTGGTCGGTCAGTTGGGTGCGCTCTCGCTGCTTGGCGTCCAGGTCCGCTTGAACGCCTGCGGGAAAGCCCGCGACGCTCAGGGTGCTGCCCGCGCAGTCGGAGGACGTACTCGGCAGGCCGGTGGTGGGGTTGCACCGGCGCAGCCTGCTCTCGTACTCCAGGGCCTGCACCTGGCGGATCTGCAGGGCCTCCTGGCGGATCTCCTCATGGAACAGGCGCAGTACCAAGGGCTCGGCGATCACCACGGCTATCAGGACGGCCATCAGAATCCGCGGGACGAACAGCACGAGTTTGCGGGCGCCGCTCACCACGCCCTGCGCCGAGGAGATGAGCCAGGCGTCCAGGGCGAAGATCAGGGCGCCCCAGAACAGCGCCACCGCGAACACCGCGGGGTGGCCGAAGACGCGGTACAGGAAGAAGCTCATGGATACCGCGGCCATGCAGCCGGTGAACAGGGTGATCACGCCCTGCCAGGCCAGCCGCGGGCGCTCCTCGGGGGACCAGCACAGCCGCTCGTCGATGACCCCGATCAGGTCACGGACCAGGCGGAGCGGGCCGGTGCTCGGAGGGACGGGGCGGAACGCCTCAGGGGTGATCGCGGTGAACGGGCCCACGTCGCGGGAAGGGTCAGTAGTCGTCGTCATCTTCGGTGAGGTCCTCGATGCTCTGGTCGTCGGCGGCGTCACGGCTCGGTTCGACGATTTCGGGGCGCTGGCCGGAATCCACGGCGGGCTTGCCCGAGTCGGCCTGCAGGCCCTTGATCAGGCCCTCCACATCGACATTGATCTGGTCCAGGTAGCCGTGTTTGGCGATCTCCCGCAGCAGGTTCAGCCGGAGGTCCAGCGCGTGCAGCCGGTCCTGGTGCTCGCGCTCGTCGCGATCCCGGCGGTCCTGCCGGTCCCAGGTCTCGCGGCGGATCATGTCCTTGCGCCCGGCCTCGATCTCGGCCAGCTTCTCCTCCCGGTCCCACACCTCGCGGCGCAGCTTGTCCTCGTGCTCCTGCTCAGCGACGGCGCGGTAGTCGGCGCGCCGCTCCAGGCGCAGCCGCTCCTCGCGGTCCAGCAGCGCCTGGGCGTCGCCGCGCTGCTCCAACCGGAGCTTCTCGCGGTGCTCCTCCTCCCGGCGGTCCTGCTCACCGACCGTCACCGCGACATCTTCGTGGCCGATGGCGCCGTACTGGTTGGCGAGGATCGTCGCGCGCACCGGGTCGTTGCCGATGGCGTCGTAGTCGTGGTCGAGCTGGGTGCGCGCGAACTCGGCCCGCTCCTCGCGGTTGCGGAGCTCGGCCTCCCGCTCCCTCTCTTGCATCTCGACCCTGAACTCGCGCGTCCGGCGTTCCGCGTCACGCTCCATCTCCGCCTTCTGGTCCGCGACGCGCTGCTCGCCGGCGTCCTCGCCGAGGGTGCCCTCCACCTTGCTGATCGGCGGCGGCGTCTGGACGTCCACCGCGGCGAGCGCGATCCGCATGCCCGGCACCGTCGGCTGGATGAAGTGGGCGTACGCCTTGATCTGCGCGGTCACGTCCAGTTTGAACTCCTTCCACTCCGCGAGGCCGCGCCGCAGGCCCACCTCGAAGATCTCGTTGTGCTCGCGCAGGTACTGCTCCAGCGGTGCGGTGACGTCGCGCAGCCCTGACTTCACGACCCGGGAGGCGTCCACCACCGTGCAGTCGAACATGACGTCCACCTGGAACGTCTGCGCGTCCTGCGACGCGACCGGCAGCCGCACCGCGACGCTCACGCCCATCGCCATGTCGACGACGCTGACGCTGGTCGCCTCGATCGCGTCGGGGTGGTCGGGCCGGGGATGCCGCAGCACCGTGAAGCGGTCGCCGATCTGGAACACGTACGCCTGGTGCGGCCGTGCGGGCGGCAGTTCCGCGGCCACCCGCTGCTTGCGCTTGAAGCCGGCGCGGCCGTGCTTGCGGGCCTCGGCGAGGGGGCACTGCTCGGTGATCGGATAGGGCATCGTCACTCGCTCTCGGGGGACGGGCTCGCCGCGTCCAGCGCGGCCAGCAGGATCTTGGTCAGGGGGGACGGGCGGTCGCGGTGCGCCGGGTTCCGGGCCATCACATTCGGCAGGTCGCGGCGGAGCGCCGCCTGCTCGGCGGGGCCGAGCGCGCGGCGCAGCTCCTCGCCGAGCGCGGTGGCCTCCCGCTCGGCGTGCTCGCTGAGCCGCTCGATACCGCGCAGCGCCTGTGCCAGCGCCCGCAGTGCGCCCAGGCGGGCCGGGCCGTAGCGCAGCGCGTCGGCCCAGATCCGGCAGATCAGCGGGCGCCGGTCGGGGCGGGCCAGCAGCAGAACGACGATGGCGGGCTTCCCGCCATCGGGCAGCTTGGTCGACAGCACCGCCAGCACGGCCTTCATCGCCAGCCGGTACCGCGGCGCGTCCCGGCCGGTCGGGCGCAGCAGGTCCAGCCGCTTGCGCAGCAGCGCCAGGACGTGGTGCGACCTGCCCTCGGCTTCCACCAGCGTGGCGAACAGCTGCCCCATGCTCTGCGCGACGGCGGGACTGATCGACGTGCACTGGGTGACCAGCTGCCACATGCGGCGGGCCGCCTCCTCGGGGTAGCGGACGCCGAGGAGGCCGGTGAAGGCGACGGCGCCCGTCCACCGCTGCTGGGACGTGCCGTGGTTGACCCAGTCGTTCGCGGTGTCGAGGGCGGTCTTGGACAGCGCCTCATCGGTGCACATCACCGACAGCACCCACACTGCCGCCTGCTGGCCCCGCCAGCCGTCCCGGCCCTGCGACCAGGGCAGCAGGTAGTCGGGCTCGACCTCGTCGTAGGCCTCGCGGGCAAGCAGCGCCAGCCCGACCGACAGGTTGAACCGGACGGTGTCGTCCAGCAGGTACTCGTGCACCCACTCGTGGACGACGTACCAGAACCGCTCGTCGTACTCGCCCCAGAGTTCGCGCAGTACATGCGACCGGTAGGCGGGGTCCTTGAACCGGAGCCGGCTGCTGGCGGCGCCGTGGCGCACGATCCGGTCGCAGGTCATCAGCCCGTCGCCGTTCAGGACGGCGCCGCGCCGCCGCGGCAGGTCCTCGCGTTCCTTGTCGTCGTCGGCCGACGGCGGGATGTGCTTGTCGAGGATGCTTTCGAACTTCATCAGGCACATGCCGTGGTCGCGGTGCCGGAGGCCCCCGGTCAGCGCCAGGACGGTGACCGAGCAGATCTCGGCCCGGGACGGCGTGCTCGCGAACCAATCCCGGACCGTCGCGGCGGCGGCGAGCCCGAAGGTGTGCTGGACGGCCTCCTTCGGGTTTGTACCGGACGCGACCAGCTCGGCGGTCCGGATGACGCTGCCCATGGCGGGCTCGTCCGGCAGTTCGTCCCGGACGACCTCGGCGGTCGCGGCGTCAAGGCCGTGCGCGGTGAGGATCTCGGCGATGTCGGGGGGCTCCCAGCGCAGCCGCCGCACGCCTCCGGCGCCGGACATGTCCCCGGCCTCCTCTGCCGACACCGCGAGCAGCCATGCCCCGCAGTCGGCGAGCCTGGTGCGGACCCGCCGCCAGGCGTCGGTCGCCATCCGCCGGTCGGCGCCTTCCCGGACGGCCTCGGCGAAGTAGGCGCAGCCTTCCTGGTAGCCGCGGCGGGCCAGCTCGTCCAAGATGAGCCCGGGCGTCAGCACGAAGATCTTCTGAGGGTCGAGACAGGCGAGCACGGCGGTGCCGCCGTGCTCGCGCCCGCTGCCGGGCCGCCCAAAAATCACCAGCACTCGCGCATCGGAGAGCAGTCGCACCGCCTCGCCGTGCACGGGTGACCGGACCGGGCTGGTCCGGAGCGTGTGGATCTCCGCTTTGCTCAGCTCACCGGTGACGGCCTTGGACGTCGTCCCGCCCGGGGCGCCGTGCATCCCGAGGTAGACGTTCCCGTGGTTCTCGACCTTGGTGTGGAACTCCTGGTTCGCCTCCTGCGTGAACTGGTGGGTGGCTCGGGTGCCGCCGCCCCTGGGCTCGTCCTTCGCACCGTCGCCGGCGGGCTGCTCGCCCGTCTCGGTAGCCGATTCGCTGTCGGGTTCCTGCTGGGTGTTCGCTTCGTTCACGGGTCGACCAACCGCCGTGGGTGAGAGTGGTCCCGGGTCACGGCCCGGTGGGGAAGTTGTTGACCACGCCGAACTGGGCCGTGCCGCCCTCGGCGATCTTGATCCGGTGGTACTCGTGGTGGTGGTTCGCGGCCTTCCCGGGGGCGGCGGCGGGGGCCGGGTCGGGAGCCGGGGCCTCGGTGCCGGGGCCGACGCCGCCATCCCGGATGCGGTCGCGGGCGGCGGTCAGCCGCGGATCGATGGGGAGGCCCTCGCGGGTGAGGCGGTCGAGCATCGCGTCGTGGACGGACAGGGCCTCCTTCGAGCGGCCCAGCTTCGCCAGCGCGTACATCAGGTAGCCGGCCATCACCTGGTCGTAGGGGTCTTCGGCGAGGGCCTCGCGCAGCAGCGGGACGCGGGCCTCCTCGCGGCCGGCCTGCAGCGACCACAACTCCAGGAGGCGGCGAGCCTCGGCGCGCTCCGCCAGGAGGCGCTGCCGGAACGCCTCTGCCCGGGTGCCCGCCAGGCCGGGCAGAGGGGTGCCCGCGACGTGGTCCAAGGCGCCGGCCATCTGGTCGGCGGCGGCGGCCGGGGCCTCCCCGGCGATCCGCCGGGCGTGCTCTGCGTGGTCGCGGAAGAGCTGGAAGTCGGCCACACGCGGCAGCTTCAGCCAGTAGCCGCGGTTCACCGTCTCCAGCACGTCCGAGTCGAACCCGGCCGCTTCCAGCACCTTTCGGACGTCCCGGACCTTGCGCTGCAGGTCCTCGTCGGCGCCGAGCGGCTCCTCCTTCCCGTCCCACACGTAGGAGACCAGGGCGCCCCGGGCGATCCAACCCTCGGAGATCACCAGATGCGCCAGCACCGCCTGGTGGGTGGGGCCGCCGAGCGGCAGCGCGCGACCCTTGTCGCGCACCTCGATGGAATCGAACGTCCGGATTGCGGCGCCGGTCCTGGGCGCCGGTAGATCGTTCGGCATATTCTCCCCCTTCATCGGTCCTTATGGAACGCGAAATTGCCGGTGGTATTGCCGGTCGCGCGCCCCGCTGCTTTCCCGGCATCGAAACGGATGATCACCTTGTCGGCGGGCATCGGGCCCGCCGGGCGAGGAGCAGATCCATGGATGTCTCTGACAGCGGAAAGCGGTCGGCCTTCCGCAAGAGCTCTTACAGCGGCTCGCACAATGACGCGTGCGTGGAGGTCGCCGGCGACGGCGCCGGGCTGCTGGTGCGCGACTCCAAGGACCCGGAGGGCGGCACGCTGGCGCTGGACCCGGTCGCGGCACGGCGGCTCCTGGCCATGCTGCGCGGCTGACCGTGCGGGGCCCGCCGGGCGCCGCCCCTGCAGGCGCCCGGCGGTCAGTCCGGTCACCGCGCCGCCAGCCGGGTGAGGAACACGATCGAGGCGTCCGGGTCGAGCGCCCCGGCCCGGGATCGGTCGAAGGCGTCCGCGTACCGGTCAACCTCCGCGGCGGTCCATTCGAAATACTCCCGGTCGAATTCCTCCAGTTGCACGACCGAATTGATTCCTCCGGGCTCTTCCGGCAGCGCGAAGAGGTGGAAGGTGAAGCCAGCCTCGCGGAAAGGCGGTGCCGCGAACGGGCGGACCAGAATCGTCACGCGGGGCCGATGCGCCAGCTCTATCAGGTGCTGGTACTGGGCGCGCATCCCGGCGGCGCCGCCGACGGGGCGGCGGAGCGCGGCCTCGTCGATGACGGCTTCCACCTCCGGGCCGATGTCGCCGCTCAGGACGCGGGCGCGCTCCAGTCGGAGCCGGACGAGCCGTTCCATCCGCGGCCACGGCTGGTCGCGGCGGGTGCCCAACAGCCCCGCGGCGTAGCCGCGGGTCTGGAAGAGTCCGGGGATGAGGCCGGCGGTCTGGGTGCGGATCCGGACGGCGCTCTCCTCCAGGATCAGCATGGTCTCGTAGTCGTCGCCGATGTCGTCGGAGTACGGAGCCCACCAGTCGCGGGTGCCGGCGAGCAGCGCCTCCTCGGGCTCCGCTCCGTACGCGGCGACCAGTTCCTTGTAGTCGGCCCGCCGGATGCCGGCCAACCCCGCCTCCAGGCGTTCGAGCTTGTGCGGCTGCCATTGGAGCGCCGCGCTCGCAGCGCCGGCGTCGAGACCGGCCGCCGTACGCAGCCCCCGCAGATGCGTGCCGAGCCGGCGACGTTGCCAGATCCCCATCCCCACCCCCGCGGTGATCGTTTGCAACCTGCAATTTGCTGATTATGCATCAGCGCGGCTAGTCCTCGCAATCCGGGATACCCCGGTCACCTGCGTGACGTTCCCCACGACACTGGGCATGCCGCCCACGCACCGGAGGCCAGAGGGCGCGCCGCAGCCGGCCGAGAGGCTGGGGCAGCCAGCAGAGCAGGGCCGCTACGAACGCCGCGAGCGCCGGCCATGTCCAGCCGGCCGCCAGCAGGATCGGCGCACAAAGGGCGCAGACCTTCTCCAACTCCGCGAACGGCCACCGGGACGGTTTCCCGACGGTACCGGACACCTCTCGCGGCCGTGAGCGCCTATCCACGTATCCTCCAGGTAATCAAGCCCTGCCCCCCGAGTTCGACTCCAGGGCGAGAGCGGGGCGCAGAACGCAAATTGCAAGATGTAACGTCGAGCTGCGAGACGGCGGAAAAGGGGACGGGATGGCACGTGGCAGGAGCCCGGTGATGCAGCGCCGGAGGCTGGCTGCCGAACTCCAGCGGCTGCGGGGCGCGTCCGGCCGCACCCTGGAGGAGGTCGCCGAGCGGCTGGAGTGCTCGCCCGCCAAGATCAGTCGGATCGAGAACAACCTCGTCGCGGTCCGGATTCAGGACGCCCGCGAGCTGCTGGACTTCTACCGGGTGAGCGGCGAGCGCCGCGAGGAGTTGCTCACCATGGTCCGGGAGGCGCGCCGCAAGGGCTGGTGGTCGGCCTACTCCGCCGTGATGGATGAGAGCACCGAGAACCTGCTGAGCCTGGAGGAAGACGCGGTCCGCGTCTCGATCTACGACGAACGCGCCGTCAGCCCGCTGTTGCAGACCCCGGACTACGCCCGAGCCCAGCTGACCGCGGCCGACGAACTCGACAGCGCCGCGATCGAGCGGCGGGTGGAACTGCTGGCCGAGCGGCAGCGGATCGCCACCGGGCCGGACGGTCCGCAGCTGGCGATCGTGCTGGACGAGGCGCCGCTGCGCCGGTACGCCGGCGGCACCGCGATCATGGCGGGCCAACTCGACCGGCTCATCCACGCGTCCGACCAGAACAAGCTGGAGCTGCGCGTGATGCCGTTCAGCCGAGGCCCGAGCAACGCGCAGGGCTTCCCCGCGCAGATCTTCGAGTTCGCCGCCGACCCGCGCGTCGTCTACACAGAGCAGTTCGGTGGGGGCGGCCGGATGATCGAGGCCGCCGAGGAGGTCGGCCTCTATCTGTCGGCGTTCGAGCAGCTGTGGGCCCGCGCTCTGACACCCTCCGCGACGCGCGACTTCCTCAAGGCGCTGCGGGTAGAGCTCTGACCCGGGCATGCCCGTACCCCCTTGCTTCAGTGGTCACCTCGATCGAAGCGAGGGGGACCGGGAAACGATGGGGGTGGAGAGCCGGGAAATCGACTATTTCCATGAGCGGGTGCGGGACAGGCCGACGATGCGTCCCGTTCAGGTACCAGCCGGCGTAGGGCAGGAAGCCTCTGCTACTAGAGGTCGCGGGACGGGAACGTCCGACCTTGGGACTATGGTGCGTTTTCGTGAACAGACTCCACACCAGTCTCGATGAGAAGGTCCGGGCGTGAGCCGCTACAGGGGGCCCGCCACCTTGATCAGCAGCGGGGGAGCCGAGGTCGAGGTCTACGTCGATCTGCGCTCCAGGCAGCGGGAGTGGTCCGGGACCGCGACCATCGCCGACTTCGATTCCAGCGATCCTCATGACCGGACGTTGAGGCTTCCCGACGGCCGCGAGGGACAGGTCGCGCTCGGGGGTTCGGAGGCCTGGTCCGACGTCGTCACGCTGGTCGGAAGTGGTCCGCCGCCCTTCGGCTGAGCAGATCGTCCGACCAGCGGCGCCGGCATCCTCCCGGTCGCATGGGCCGCTGCCTTTCGAGCACGGCGATCAAGAGGCGGAATCCTTCGGGGTCCGCGCGTGAGCTTGGTCCAGCCGGTCTGTTCGTCGGCCATCCGCGTGATGCAGTCGGCCGGCTCGGCCAGCCGTGGGTTGTCGGCGGGCTGGTCGAGGGCCTCGCCGCAGGTGCGATAGAAGTCGACGAGTTGCGGGTCGCCGATCTGCTCCCACTTGCGTGCCGTCCACTACCGTGACCCGCTCGGGTGAGTGCGCGGCCGGCAGGACCCGGCCTTCGCGCTCAACGGGGACGATCCTGTCGCCGACGCCGAGCGCTCGAAGCGGGTCGAGATCTCGGCCACCTCCGGCGGCAGCGCCAAGTGGTCCCCGGCGTCCGGGATAAGCGCGCGTCTTAGGGCGTGGCGGGGTCGGTGGGGAGGAGTTCTTGACGCGGCCGGGGTAGGCAGTCAATGTGACCACCCTGGATTACTCAGCGGTGTTCGACGCGGTTCCCGCCGCGTGCGCGGTGCTGTCGTCCGACCTGGTGTACCTGGCGGTGAACCGGGCGTACGAGCATGTCGTGGAACGCCCGCGCGGACAGCTGCTCGGGCGTCGGATCTTCGAGGTCTTTTCGGGTGGTCCGTCCGGGGAGGGCGTCCAGGAGCTGCGCGCCTCACTGGAGCGCGTGCTGGCCGAAGGCGACGTCGACGTGATGCCGCTGGTGCGTTACGACGTGCAGGCGGCCGGGCAGCCGGGAAACTTCGAGGAACGGTACTGGACCGCGGTGAACTCCCCCCTGCTGGGACCGGACGGCCGAGTCACATGTGTGGTCAACCGGGTCGAGGAGATCACCTCCTACATCCAGCGGCTCCGGTCGGCCGGCGCGGCCGAGGAGGGGTTCCTGGCCGACCAGGTGGAGGCGACCGAAGCCGAGCTGTTCCAGCGCGCGCAAGAACTCCAGGAGGCCAACCGGCGGCTGCGCCGGGCACAGCGACGCGAGCGGCAGGCCACCGCCGCCGCCCGCGCGGCGCTGCGCCGGCAGCAGCAGGTGGTGGCCGACACCTCACACGACCTGCGCCGCCCGCTCACCGGCCTGCAGACCAGGCTGCAGGTGGCGCTGACCGACCCCCAGGCCGACTCGCGGCAGGTCCTGCACGCGGCACTGCAGGACGCCGAACGGCTCGGCGACATCGTCAGCGACCTGCTGGAACTGGCCCGGCTCGAAGGCAAGGCCCCCTTCCCCACCGAACCGGTCGACCTGTCGGCGCTGGTGGAAGCCGAACTCGCGCGGTCCGGCCTCGCCTGCGCCACCACCGTCGACATCACCGAAGGCATCGTGGTCGAAGGGTCCGCGGTCCGCCTGGCGCGGCTGCTGGCCAACCTGCTGACCAACGCCGACCGGCACGCCACCAGCCTGATCCACATCAAGGTCCACGAACGCGGCGAGGAGGCGTTCGTCGAGGTCATCGACGACGGCCCCGGGATACCCGCCGACGAGCGGGAAGCGGTCTTCCAGCGCTTCTACCGCCGCGCCGACGCCCGCCGCAGCGACCCCGAGGGCACCGGCCTCGGCCTGCCCATCGCCCGCCAGATCGCCCGCGCTCACCACGGCGACCTCTACGTCGCCGACCACCCCAGCGGAACCCGCATGGTCCTCCACCTGCCCCGCACGTCCCCCTGACAAGGCGCGCGGACGTTGTCGAACGGCGTCAGGCGGTTAGGCGCCGGCGCAGGAAGTCCTTGCCCTGCTCGGCGCCCTTGCGGCTCTCGGTCTGGGCACGGCGGAACAAGTCCGCCAGTTCGTTGTCGCCTTCGCGCTCGGCGTCGGCGATGTAGATCTCCAGTCGCAGCGCGTTGCTCAGGCATTGCTCGACGAACCAGACCAGGTTGTAGTCCTTGTCCTTGGTGCCCGTAATCCCGCCGGTCTCCTGCTCATGCATCAGACTCATCGGTCCCCCCTTTTCCGTCGGTCTTCGTGCCGAGCCCTACCCGGCCGCTCGCCCTCCATGCGAGCCCCGCAGGCCGTCGAAAGGTCCGAGGTCGTCGGGACGAGGGCACCGGCAGGGCCCTTAGGCGGGGTGGAGGCTCAGGCTCGCCGCGTTTCGGCCTCGACGGTGTCTTGGGCGAACTGCACGGCGGCGCTTGTGGCACCCTTCAAGCCCAGTACGGCCCCGTTGGCGTTGAGACCGTCGATGATCAGGTTGATCCGGTCGGAGAGGGCCTCCGGGTCCCGCGCTCCGGCGCGCTTCGCGAGGTCGCGCAGGTGCGCCTGCTTGGCGGTGAAGTGGTCCACGATGACCTGGTGGGCGGGGTGGGTCTCGTCGGGGAACTCCGCGTAGGCGTTGCGCAGCGGGCAGCCCCGGAAGCCGTCTTCGGCGGCGCGCTCGGCGACCGCGGCGACCAGGGCGACGATCTCCCGGCCCGGGTCGGACGTCTCCGGCCGGGCGGCATCGGCGACGACCGCGTCCCAGTCGTCCTTGCAGCGCTCCAGGAAGGCGACGACCAGCTCGTCCTTGCTGCGGAACTCGCGGTAGAGGAGGTTCTTGCCGCAGCCGCACTCGTCGATGATCCGCTGGAGCCCCACGGCGTGCACGCCGTACCGGGCGAAAAGGCGCGACGCGGTCTCCAGGATGCGGTCGCGCGCCCCCTCGTCGGGCTTTCGGGCCATCGAGCACCTCCGCCGGACCGTCGACCGTCCCCGCACGGATTATAGCGGACTGATCGGTCCGCCGCTTCGGGCGCGGAGCTCCCGACCGGTTGACACCGGCTCCGCCGTCCATCAAGGATGGGGACCGTTCGGTCCGGGACCGATCGGTCCGCAACCGTGAGGAGTCGTACGTGGACACAACGGGTTCGATGGCCGCCGACGACGGCGGCAGGCTGGGCGGACGTGCCTGGGGCATGCTGCTGGTGCTCTGCGGAGCGCTCTTCCTGGACGCCCTGGACGTTTCGATGAAGGGCGTCGCGCTGCCCTCGATCGGCGCGGACCTCGGCATGTCCACCCGCTCGCTGCAGTGGGTGGTGAGCGGCTACGTGCTCGGCTTCGGCGGCTTCCTGCTTCTCGGCGGCAGGGCCGCCGACCTGCTCGGCAGGCGCAGGATGTTCGTTCTCTCGCTCGCCGCGTTCCTGGTCGCCTCGGCCGTCGGCGGCATCGCCGCCAACGGCGAGGTCCTCATCGCCTCCCGCTTCCTCACCGGCGTCAGCGCGGCGTTCTCCGCTCCGGCCGGGCTGTCCATCATCACCACGAGCTTCGCCGAGGGGCCGGCCCGCAACAAGGCCCTGTCGGTCTACAGCGCGACGGGTGCGTCCGGCTTCGCTCTGGGCCTGGTCGTAGGGGGCCTTTTCACCGAGTTGTCGTGGCGCTGGGTCTTCTTCGCCCCGGTCCTGATGGCCGTCGCGACCCTCCTCGGCGCGCTCTGGCTGGTCCCCCGCACCGTCCGGCCGGAGGGCCCTCGCCAGGGCTTCGACGTGGCCGGCGCCATCAGCGCCACCGCCGCGATGCTCCTTCTGGTGTTCACCCTGGTCGAGGCGCCCCAGGCGGGCTGGGGGTCGGCGCGCACGGTCGGCTCCCTCGTCGCCACCGGGCTGCTGCTCGCGGTCTTCGCCCTGATCGAACGCCGCGCGCCCGCGCCGCTGGTCCGTCTCGGCCTGTTGCGGTCGGGTCCGGTGATCCGCGCCAACCTCGGCGCGATGGCGCTGCTGGGGAGCTGGGTGTCCTGCCTGTTCATCCTGACCCTCTACATGCAGCAGGTCCGCGGCTGGTCGCCGCTGGAGACCGGCCTCGCCGTCGCCCCGTCCGGCCTCCTCGTCGCGCTGCTGGCACCGCGGATCGGCGCCCCGCTGGTGGGACGCTTCGGCGCGTTCCCGGTGACCCTCGCCGGGCTGGCGGCGGCCGCCCTGGCGTACGCCCTGCTGCTCCCGCTCGGCCCCGACTCGGCGTACGCGCCCGCCATGCTTCCGACGTTCCTGCTGGTCGGCGTGGCGTTCTCGTTCGCCTACGGGCCCCTGAACATCGCCGCGACCAACGGCGTTCCGGCCGAGGAGCAGGGTGTCGCGGGCGGGCTGGTGAACACCTCGTTCCAGCTCGGGCCCGCGCTCGTCCTCGCGGTCGTCACCGCTGTCGACGACGCCGCCGCCGGACCCGGCACGGCGCCGTCCGATCTGCTGGACGGCCTGCACGCGGCGCTGGTCGTGCCACTGGTCGCGGCCCTCATCGGCATGGCGGCGATAGCGCTCGGCGGCCTCGGAAGGTCCCGGTCGCCGCGGCGCCCGGCGCACGGCTCCGACTCCCGGACCCGCCAGTCCGTTCCGGCCCCCTGAATCCCGACCTGCCGGGCGAGGCCTGGCGGTAGACCTTCGACCCGCATTTCTTCAATGCACTGCCGGACATGCGAGGGGCGCCCACCGCGTGGTGGGCGCCCCTTTCTTGATGGCGATGTGGCTACTTGAGGAAGGGGAGGCGGCGAACCAGCGGGGTGCCGGCCCACCAGCGGCCCAGGCCCAGAGTGTCGCCGGCGCTGACCAGAGCCAGACCCACAGCCAGCAGGGCGTAGACCAGGTGGTCGTCCATGAACGGGTTGTTCTCCGGAGGCAGAACCGCCGCCCACATCATGACCAGCAGCACCGCCCCGGCACCGGCCGCGAGACGTATCCCGATCCCCAGCATCAGCGCCGCGCCGATCCCCGCCAGGCCGAGCATGAACAGCCAGTCCGCCCAGGCCAGCCCTGCCAGATCGTTGTAGAACCCGGCCAGCGGGCCCTTGGGGGCGTGGGCCAGGAACCCCTCGGTGGGGCTGCCGCCGTCGATCCACCCCTTGCCCGCCGGGGTCTCATGCCCCAGCCCGAACGCCTTGTCCAGGAACGCCCAGAAGAACACCCACCCCAGCGCGATCCGGGCGACCGCCCACACATACCGCGCGGCCGGCGACTCGGTGATCGGCCTGGCCGCCACCACCTTCAGACTCACCAGAGCCCGGCGCCCGCTGATCCTGTGCTCGGAGACAGCCATTGTCGTCCCCACCCTTCCCATCGAACCCCGAACTCCTGTCACTGATCATTCAACGCACCCCCAACCACCCCCCATAGGTGCATTCGCCCCACCCTTTAAGGGACCTTCGTCCCACAATGAAAATGCTGCTCTGATACGGGAGCCCGGACTTTAACCCGGATGCGGTCGCTCCTATCGGAAGCGGCTCTCCATGCGCCGGCGGATCCGGCCGGGTGTCAGCTTCGGGCCCGGATCGACAGCGCCAGGGCCGGGCACATCTCGGCGGCCTGAGCGGCCCCCCGCAGGAGCCGGGACGGGATGGCCGCGCCGGTGATGACGGGATAGCCGAAGCGGTCCAACTCGATGAGTTCGGGAAGCAGATGCCGGCAGAGCTTGTGGCCGGCGCAGCGCGACCAGTCGATGGCCAGTTGGGCCCCCGACTCCTCCTCGGTCCGCTCCCCCGGTACGGGAAGGAACCGGCGGGTGGGACGGCCGCATCCGCCCCTGGTCAGGTGCGCGTCGACGTCGTCCTGAAACGCCTTGAGCGCCGAGAGCAGGAAGCGGGTCGTCCCGTCGGGGTGGCTGCACGCCCCCCGCCCCCGCACGGTCGCGCTGCCGTTGCGGATCGCGGCGAGCGCCTCGTCACCGGTGTTCCCGGCGGCCAGGGCGCCGAAGGACTGGGCGATGGCGGGCAGGCCCAGCCGGCAGGGGCCGCACTGCCCGGCGGACTCGGCCCCCATGTAGGCGGCGACGCGGGCGACCTCGCCGACCGGGCACGTGTCCCGGGGCAGCGGGACGATGATCCCGGCGCCGAGCGCGGCGCCCGCCGCCGTCATCGACTCCCGCGACACGGCCGCGGTCGCCGCCTGCGCGGGAGTGAGCCAGGCGCCGTGGTACCCGCCGACCATGAGGCCCTGCCCGGCGTCGGTGCCGCATCGGCGCAGCACGTCGGCGAGGGGGACGCCGGTCGGGGTCTCCACGACGACGTGGCCGCCGTCGGGGACGGTGACGGTCAGCAGGACGGTGCCGGGCTCGGCGGCCGTGCCGACGGACCGGTAGCCCTCGGCGCCCAGTCCGGCGAGGACGGCCAGCTGCGCGAACGTCTCGGCGTTGGACAGCAGGGTCGGCAGCCGGTCGACCCCGCTCTCCGCCGCCCTGACTTTGCGCCCGGGCGGTATGGGCGTCTCGCCGTTGACGCCGCGCACCAGGGCGCCGCCCTCCCCGGTGATGAACCGTTCCGGCAACTGGACGACCCGGACCCGGTCGTCCAGCCCGGACTCGGCGACGGCCAGCCGCAGCGACCGCGCGGCCGGCCCCTCATCGGTGATCCCGATGACGAGTTCCCGGGCGCGCAGCGCCCGGACCGCGAGCATCGCGCCGTTCAGCACGAGATGCGGGACGTGCGCGAGCAGCGCCTTGTCCTTGGAACTCGCCGGCTCGCCCTCGGTGGCGTTGACCAGTACC
The DNA here is from genome assembly GCF_040492135.1 of Actinomadura sp. NPDC000600. Lineage (NCBI taxonomy): Bacteria > Bacillati > Actinomycetota > Actinomycetes > Streptosporangiales > Thermomonosporaceae > Actinomadura > Actinomadura sp. NPDC000600. Next base: position 403,676 of record NZ_JBEUPD010000002.1, on the reverse strand, counting down.
ACGCAGGGCCGGTCGGACCGGGCCGCCGCCTTACGCACGGCGGTGAGCTTGCGGGCGAAGGGGAAGGCGGCTCCACCCCGGCCGCGCAGGTCGACCGCCTCGGCGAGGGCCACCAGATCGGGCACCGAGAACCGGGCCGGGACACGGTGCACGCGCCGGTGCGCGGCGGCGTCCAGCCGGGAGACCCGGTCGAGCCCGGCCAGCAGCCGGGGACGGCCGATCGTCGTCACTTGGGGGACGGGGCTCACGGGCGGCTCCTCGACCAGCGGCGGGCCTCATCCTTCAGGTCCGCCCAGAACTGCTCGTCGGGCACTCGGGCGACGACGTCCGGCGCAGGCTTGGCCGCCGGCCGGGCCGGTGACCTGGGGACGGCGGGCTGCGCCGGTCGCGGCCGGGTCGCGCGGCGGTGCCGGGCGGCGAGGGCGAGGCGCAGCAGCACCAGGACCACGACCACGGCCGCGCAGGCGAGATAGCTGAACGTCACCCAGCTCTTCGCGGCGCGGCCGGCGTTGAGGCCGTGGACGAGGGCGACCGGCCAGCACACGTAGACGCTCAGGTGCAGCAGCCGCCACGTCCAGACCCGGCCGGCGCCGATGAACCGGCCGCGCGCGACGCCGATCAGGAACGCCAGGATCATCAGATCACCGGCGACCGGGCCCAGCGAGACCATCAGACCGTGCCCGCGCAGCCCGGCGGCGGGCAGGACCGCGTCCAGCGCGGTCGCGTGCCGTTCCAGGATCTTGAGGGTCACGTGCACGGCCAGGAAGCTCATCGACAGGGTGGCCGTGGCCCGGTGCCCGGACTGGGCGACGATCCGCAGCCGGACGGGAGTGAACCGGCCGCTCGCCAGCAGCCCGAACACCACCGCCCCGGTCAGCCCGACCAGGGTGAACACGCCGGAGAAGAACTCCAGGAACGCGTGCACGCCGGCCAGCGCGCTCGCGGCCGGAGCGGTCCGCCCGGCGGCGGCCGCGGCGGCCAGGCCGGCGGCGAGCAGCAGGAACGCGCGCACCCGCCGGCCGGTGCCGGACGGCAGGGTGTCGGAGGAGGAGGTCGCGCTCATGACGCCTTCCGCATCAGAACACCGACGCTGCGGGACGGCGCCGGAGCCGTGGGGCTGAGCCTCGCCGACGGCGCCGGGGAGGCACCGGGGGCGACGCCGAGGTTGAGCAGCGGATCCCCCGCCTGGATTCGCAACCCGGGGCGCTCCGCCTGGATCGGTCCGGATGCGGGCACGTCCAGGGTCCAGCCGCCGATCCGCAGGGAGTCCAGCGGCACCGGGCGGCCGCCGGACAGGACCCCGAACACCACCGCGGCGGCCCCGTCCACGTGCGCGCCCGTGCAGGACTCCTCGTTCCCGGCCGTCCCGAGGTAGGCGCCCCGCTGGACGACCGCCCCGTCCTTGACGTTCGCGAGAGCCGACATCTGTGAGTACGTCGAGGCGAGCCCGTTGGGATGGATCAGCAGGAGCATGCCGTGGGCGGGCTCGCGGCTGCACAGCCGGTACAGGCGCCCCGATCCGGCCGCCAGCACACGCCCGTCCCCGCCGGTGAACGCGATCAGTTCCGCGCTGCCCGTGGGGCGCATGGTCCACGACTTGCCCGCCCCCCAGGGCAGTGACAGGCCGGTGTCCTTCGACGCCGCCGCCTTGCCGTACGCGGCCAGGAACGACCGCTCGGCCTTCGGGACGACGCTGTCCGGCGCCTGCCGCGCGTAGGCGGTGAAGGTCTCGGAACCGGTCACGGCGACGTGCCAGCCCGTCCTGGCGCGGCGGGCGATGAACAGCGAGGCGTCGGGAGGGGCGTCCACGCCCTCGGGGGGAGTGAGGACGGAGGAGCCGAACGCCCAGCCGCGCGCCGGGTCCGACCGGGACAGCAGGACCCTGGGCGCCGCCGGGGCGTGGCCCCCGAAGTCGCGGCGCGCGAGCGGCGCGCGCTGCCGCAGGACCACGGCGCGCACGGTGCGCACGAGCGGCGTCGACTTCGCCGCCGGCCGGGCGGGTTCCGAGGGGTGCGAGCCATGCACCGGCCGCGTCCGGCCGGAGGCGGGTACGGACGCCCGTGCCGGCCCGCTCCGCGCGGGCGCCACCGTCTGCGCCACGACGGCGGACAGGATGAGCAGGACGGCGCTCGCCCCGGCACCGCCGAGCCACGTGATGCGGTTGGCGAGCGGCAGTATCGACCGGCCGCCCGGTTGGTGGCTGGACATCACCGGACCAGGGTCGCGTCCGAGCCGATAAGGCGGCGCTGCCTCCAGGTTAAGGCTGGGCTAAGAAGCGCGGCCCCGGGGCGGAACCCCGAAACGGACCATGACCCGCGCGCCTTCGGCCGGGGACACGCCGAGCTGAAGGCTGCCGCCGCTGGCTTCGGCGGTGCGCCGCACGATGTCCAGCCCCAGCCCGGTGGACGACGCGGTGCTGACGCCGCGGCGCAGCAGGTGGCGGGCGCCGAAACCCGGGCCGGCGTCGTCCACCGTCAGGTAGACGGCGCCGCTGCGCGGTTGCAGCGCCACGGCCAGCGCGCTCCCTTCCGGCGTGTGCGAGAAGACGTTGCCGAGCAGCGCGTCCAGGCAGGCCGAGAGGTCCTCGGCGCGCACCTTGACCGGCAGCGGACCCGGCGGGACGTCCAGGTCCACGCGGCGGTCCTGCTCGTCCGCCAGCGCCGACCAGAACTCCACCCGTTCGGTCACGATCGCGGCCGCGTCCGCGCGCGGCGCCTCCGTCCGGGCCGGTCGGCGGGTGGTGTTGATGAGGTCGGTGACGGTGCGTTCGAGCACCCCCACCTGGTCGCCGATCCGCTCCGCCTCCGCGGGGTCGCTGAGCGTCTCCGCCTCCAGCCGCAGCACCGTCAGCGGCGTCCGCAGCCGGTGCGACAGGTCCGCCGCCGACTCCCGCTCCCGGGCCAGCAGCTCGCCGATCTGGGCCGCGAGGTCGTTCAGCCCGATCGTCACGTCCCGGATCTCCGGCGGCCCGCCCGGCGCGACCCGGACGTCCAGGTCCCCGTTCGAGACCCGCTTGGCCAGGTCGGCCAGCAGGGCGATCCGCCGCACCAGCGAGCGCGCCAGACGGTCGGCGAGCACCAGGCTCACCGCCAGCAGTCCGCTGCTGAGCGCGGCCAGGATCCCCCACGCCCGCGTCACGCCAGCCCGCATCTGGCGGTCGGACACGAAGGTCCGGATCACCGCCGTCCCGCCGGGCACGCCGAGCACCGCCACCAGGATCTCCTGTCCCCCGGGCGTGTCCACCGTCAGGCTCTGACCGCGCTCGGCGAGCCGCACCCCCGGGTCGCGCGCGGCCGGCGCCCCGCTGACCCGCCCGTCCGGCCACAGCACCGTCATCGGGTGGCCGGTGGAGGCGTTCTGCTGCAGCGCCAGCTCGACCGTCCCCCGGTCGCCCGCGGCCACGACGGGCGCCAGCGACTGCGCCCGCACGTTGGCCGCCGCCAGGGTCCGGGTCCGCGCGACGTCCTGGACCAGCAGCGCCAGCGGGACGAGGAACGCCACCAGCACCAGCACCACCGTCGCCGCCACCAGCAGCGTGATGTGCCGCCTCACGTCGGATCGACGATCTTGATGCCGGAGCCGCGGACCGAGCGCAGGTACCGGGGCGCCGAGGCCGTCTCGCCAAGCTTGCGGCGCAGCCAGGCCACGTGCACGTCGATCGTCTTGTTCGCCCCGCCCATAGGCACCTGCCACACCTGCGTCAGCAGCTCGCGTTTGGAGACCACCTGCCCGGGGCGCGAGGCCAGGTAGTACAGCAGGTCGAACTCCTTGGGCGACAGTTCGAGCATCCGCCCGTCCAGCACCGCCTCGCGCGCCGCCGCGTTCATGCGCAGCCCGCCCACCTGGACCGCCGGCGCCGCGGCGTCCGCGCCCTCCGAACGGCGCAGGACCGCCCTGATACGGGCGTCGAGCTGCCCGGCGCCGAACGGCTTGACCAGGTAGTCGTCCGCGCCGGCGTCGAGGATCCGCTCGATCTCGCGCTCGTCGTCGCGGGCCGTCGCGACGATCACGGGGACGGCGCTGACCGCGCGGAGCATCCGCAGCACCTCGGCGCCGTCGAGATCCGGCAGGCCGAGGTCCAGGATCACCAGGTCGGGCCGCGCGGTGACGGCCCGCCGGATCCCTTCCATGCCGGTCGGGACCGAAGCCACCGCGTGCCCGCGCTCACCGAGCGCCCGGACGAGCCTGCCGCGCACCTCGATGTCGTCTTCCACGAGCAACAGTTGGACCACGCGGCAACGCTAGACCGCCCGCTCCGCCGGCACCGGCCGGATCACCCCCTTACGGGGGCCTTAAGGGCAACTTAACCGACCCTTAGCCACGAACATGCGACAGTCGGCACATGTCCAAGCACAGCGCGCTCGCCGCCATGGCGTGGGCGGCGGCCGCTGTCATCGCGATCATCTCGGGCATGGCGGCGATCTCCGCGGTGGGCTCCGGCATCACCGACCGCGGCACCGAGCCCATGAGCCCGCGCGAGGTGGAGGCCGCGCTGGCCGCCCCCACGGCCGGACCGGCCCCGTCGCCCTCGTCGCCCGCGGCCCCGCGGCCCTCGCGCCGCCCGGCTCCGACGGTCACGGTCACCCAGAAGATCACCACCTCCGTCACCAACCTCGCCTCCGAGGCCGGCGACATCGTCGCCCGCTGCAACCACGGCTCGGCGTACCTGGCCTCCTGGACGCCCCGGCAGGGTTACAGCGTCGGCGACAGCCGCCGCGGACCGCAGAGCCCGGTCTTCGTCCGGTTCCGCTCGTCCGCCCGCCAGGTCACAATGGTCGTCGCCTGCCGCGGCGACCGCCCCTTCGCCACCGTCCGCAGGGAGCGCACGGACCGCACCGGCGAGCATCCCGATGACCGCACGCACACCGAAGACCCTTACCACCGCCATTCCGAGAGCCGCGAATAGCCTCGTCCGCCCTGGCAGTGCACGGTGCGGACGGTGCGACCACCTGGTCCCGATTCCAGGGACGACTGGACGAGCCGATCGGCATGGGAGGGCTGCACACCGGCCCACTTGAACTGCCCATACCTCCCGGCTCGGGTAAGAGATCCCTTATGCTCGCCGCATGCAGCTCGTGGCAATGGGGGACGGCACCCCGGCGGTCCTCGCGGTCGGGCCCCGGGCCGTCGGCGTGTTCGCCGTCGGGCAGGAGGCCAGCGGGATCATCGCCATCGGTCAGATCGCCACCGGTGTCATCGCTGTCGGCCAGTTCGCGCGGGGCGTCGTCGCCATAGGCCAGCTCGCCATCGGGGCCGTGGCGGTCGGCCAGGGGGCCTTCGGCCTCTGCGCCGCGGGGATGGGCGCCATCGGAGTCGTCTTCCAGGCCGGGTTCGGTATCGGCGGGACCAGCGCGATCTCGTCCAAACTCGGCCTCTGGGGCAAGCTCCACGTCGACCGGGTGTTCGACCCGCACGCCCGCGGCCCGATCCTCGAGAACGGCGGCCTGCCCGGCTGGCGGGTCGCGCTCGCGCTCGTCGGCACGCTGATCCTCGCCGGGGCCTGGTGGAAGATCACCGGCGAGCCGCTCCGGGCGGCGATCCGGGAAATGTGATCAGGCGAAGAGCAGCAGGCAGAGCAGGACGATCAGGACCAGCCCGCCGAGGGCGTTCAACCAGACCGGGATCCGGCCGAACAGCTCCTCCCCGCCCGGAGACAGCGCCGGGAGCGTCCCGGCCTTGCCGCTCCTGCCGCTCTTGCCGCTCTCGCGCCGACGCGTCATCAGCCCGCCTCCGCCAGCCCGCCGGGCAGCAGTGTGAGCCCGGTCCTGCGCGCCTTCTCCACGCTGTGCCGCAGCGCCTCCTCGAGCTTCCTCGCCTCGTCGGTGAGCCCGTCGATCTCCGCGACCGCCAGCTCGTCCCGGACGGTCCGCGCGAGCAGTTCGCCGTAGGCGTCGCTGCTGTCGGCCAAGCGCTGCAGGGTCTTCCACTGCAGCAGTGCCCGATCGGCGGCCGTCACCTGCTCGGCGTACCGCTCGATGGCCTCGATGCGCTCCGTGACCGAGGCCGTGGCCAGCTTCAGCGCCTTGGCCTGCGGGGCCATCATCTGGGCGAGCTCGGCGCTCTGCCCGGCCAGGCGCGCCGTCCGCTGCTCCTCCGACAAGCGGCTGATCTCCTGCAGGGTCTGGGCGACCTCCCACTCCTGCGCCGGCAACGTGACGGTGTTCCGCAGATCGTCGAGCAGGCCCTCCTTGGTGACCTCGGAGGTCAGCACCACCTGGATCGCCCGCTGGACCCGCCCGAGCAGTGCCGCCGTAGCGGTGTCGAGGTCGTCCGGCACCACGTAGGAGCCGTGGAGCCGCCGCGCGAGGGAACCGGCACGGCCCTGCCCGCACCGGGCCAGCAGCACACCGAACGCGACCACGGCCGCTCCCGACAGGACGAAGAGGCCGCCGGGCGCGAAGATCAGCACTGCGCCCGCCGCGACCTGCCCGATCGCTCCGGCGATCAGCGCCCTGCGCCCGTAGAACGGAGCGACGACGAGGGGCAGAAGTGCCCACAATGGGGCATTCCAAAGGCTGAAGAGCACATCCCGGGGGGTCCGCCCACCGACCGGCCCCGACGGCCGCACTCCGGCGGCGGGGTGCAGCAACTCAGGCCGCGCCTCCAGCAGGGCGCGGTCCTCCGCCGCGATGAGCGGGTCGAACGAGGGTCTGACGGTCACGGGAGTATCTAAGCACTTACCTCCTCGGGAACTAAGGGGTCCGTTTCGCGGAGCATCCTCGATTCCGTTGACGCGGGCGGGGCGGTTCGACACGCCGGCGTGGATCGCCCGCGACGTCGGCGAGCCGGCCTGAGCATGCTCGGCCTCGTCAGGAGGAGAGATCGCTGATGGCGCCGCCCACCAGCTTCGCGGCGAGGATCAGGCAGATCACCGTCATGATCGCCGAGTTGTTCCGCTCCATCCAGACCTTGAGGCCGTCGAGGATGTGCTCGGAGCGCTCCTTGAGCGCGAAGTAGAGCACGACCGGCGCTCCGGTCCCGAGCGCCCCGATCACGACGAAGACCGCGAGCGCCGCGGCCTGCGCGCCGGCCGAGATGTCCGTGCGCGCGATCGCCGCCGCCGCGGCGATCACGAGCAGCAGGTTCTTCGGGTTGACGGCCGACAGCGCGATCCCGAGTGCCCCCGCCTTGACGGGGGTGAACGAGTCGACCGCGTGCAGCCACTTCGGCAGCGACACCTCCTCGTCGCCGCGCGGCCGGCCGCGCCACTCCTTCACCGCCACCCACAGCAGCAGCACGCCGAGCGCGAGGTCGAGCGCGCTGGCCCACTCGGCCGGCTGCCCCTGCTCGCTCGGCCCCGCGCCGCCCGACACCAGCAGCACGACCGCCCCGACCAGGGACAGTCCCAGGATCCAGCCCAGGAGCAGCGCCGGCCCGTTGGACCGCGCCCTGGGAGTCGCGAGCATCAGCACCACACCGATGATCGGAAACGGGCTCAGCGCCACCCCGACGGCGTACGACAGAACCTGACCGATCGCCTCGCCCACGGCCGTCTACCTCACACCGGTTCGACCTCGCCCGGCCGCCAGGTCTTGTCGAAGAACGGCGGCAGAGGGCTGTAGAGCCGCAGGACCACGAACCATCCCTTGCCCGGAACGGTCTGGATCCAGTTGCCCTCCGGTACGCCGTCGGGCCGGTCGGGCCCGAAGTGCACCGTGGTCCTGCCGTCCGCGGCGGCGGCCGCCGCCGGGGTGGGATAGTCCTGGCTGCCGGCCCGGGGGAAGCGTTGCGGTGTGGAGAGCATCGAGCGGGTCTGGTTGTCGTAGACGGTGCACGACCAGAAACGGGCTGCGGGAATGTCCGGCGGGAGCACCAGGCGGTAGTGCCCGCCCCCGTCGAGGGCCCGGCCATGCCGGTCCGCGAACGCGAACAGGTACTGCGAGCCGATGCCGGGCAACGGTGCGGTGAACGCCGGGCTGATGCCCACGCCCAGGTACCACCACCAGGTCCGCAGGTTCAGCTTGCGGGCGCCGTCGCTCGGACGGAGCTCGACGCCCCGGTCGGTGATGTCCGGGGGCGGGGTCATGAAGTCGTAGCCGGACACGAGCAGGCCGTTGACCCACTGGGAGGACGCGCCGTAGAAGTGCGCCCCCTCCTCCGCGCGCGGGCGGCAGGCGAGGGTACGGGCCGTCGCGTTCCCCACCGCGGCCGCCTCGGCGAGGATCCCCCGCATCCGCGGATCCGGCTGGAACGGCCGGTCCTTGGCGATCCCAAGGGCGGCCAGAGCACCGGCGATCTCGGGATCGAGCGCCTCGGCCGGCTGGTCGTGCACGAGCTCGCTCGCGAGGTCGAAGTAGGTCGCGTCCGCGGGTGGGACCGTGTTCACGGCGAACCCGGTGCCCTCGACGAAGCGCGGCGGGTCGGGTTCGCGGAGCGCGGCGGTCCACGTCTGAGCGGTCCACGGCGACGGCGGGGCCGTGCCCCCGGTGACGATCTCCCCGATGCTGGTTCCGAAGAATCCGGGGGCGTAGCGGTGGATGCGCAGCCCCTCCTTGATGCGCGCGACCGCCGGCTTCGGGTCGTCGCCTTCTAGGAACGCCCGCCCGCCCAGGAGGAGCCGCGTGGTGCGGGTCGGCTGGGTGAAGTAGCCGCCCTGCGGAAGGGGGCCCTCATAACCGGGCGGGACGAAGAGGTATCTGCCGCCGGCCCCGCGATCCGGCCCGGCCATACCGGGATCCGCGACCCAGCGGAACCACATGTCGTTGACGAAGCACAGGGAGAGGGGCGGCATTTCCACTACCAGCGGGCCCTCAGTCAGGTCGAGGAACGTCACGAAATAGACGGTGTCCGCGTTCCCTGTCAGCACGAGCGTCTCGGAATCCATGAACTCCGAGAAGAGCAGGACGTCGTGGTCCCTGATCCCGGCCTCGAGGAAGCCCTTGCGCGCCGCCCACACGTTGACCCCGGAGTACGCGTCGAGGAACGCTCCGACGGCGTGCACATGGTCCAGATGGTCGTAGACGCGGTCGGCGGTCTCGTCGGTGGGCATGCCCAGCGGGAATTCCAGAGTGCCCAGGCGCGTCTCCACCCGCCCGGGCGTCGAGAGCGACTCCATGACCTGGGGCGAGATCCGTCCGGCTTGCTGCAAGGCATCGCTCCGTTCTCGGGAGAGGGCTCCCCTCGCCCACGAGCCGTACCTGCCGCGAACCATCACTAAACGCAGCGTCCTGAGTCATTGGTTTCTCGCTGGACGAAAGATGAACGATCGCCGCCGGGGACAGGTGCGTTGGTTCGGACGCGCAGAGAATTCCCCATGAGAAAATTCCTATGGGCGGCGCAGGTCATGGCGGCCGCCGCCGCCATCGGACTGGTCGTACCGGGCACCGCCGAGGCCCAGGCCGACCGCGGACGTCCGGTCACGTTCGCCCTGATCGGTGACACGCCCTACGGCGACGCCCAGCGAGCCGCCTTCCCGGCGCTGGTCTCGGACGTGAACGGCGACAGGAGGATCCGGTTCGTCCTGCACGCGGGCGATGTCAAGAACGGCTCGTCCACGTGCGACGACGCCCGGTTCGCGGATCTGGCCGGGCTGTTCGGCACCTTCCAGGCCCCGTTCGTGCTGACGCCCGGCGACAACGAGTGGACCGACTGCCACCGCACCGCCGCCGGCGGCTACCTGCCGACCGAACGCCTCGACAAGGTCCGCAAGGTCTTCTACCCCGTGGCGGGCAGGACCCTGGGCCGCCGGCCGATGGGCGTGTCCAGCCAGGCCACCGACCCCCGGCACCGCGCCTACCGCGAGAACGTGATGTTCAGCCGAGGCCAGGTGGTGTTCTCCACCCTGCACGTCGTCGGCAGCGAGAACGACCTGGAACCGTGGGCGGACCTGCCCGGCGGCGACCTGCCCGCGCCGCGGCTGGCCGAGTTCGAGGCCCGCAAGGCCGCCGCCCTGGACTGGATCGACACCACCTTCGCCAAGGCGAGCCGCACCCACGCCCCCGGAGTGCTGCTGATGATGCAGGCCGAGCCGACGGCGTCGCCCGGATTCACCGAGATCAGGGAGCGGATCGTCCAGCGCTCCAGGGCGTACGGAAAGCCGGTGCTGCTGGTCCACGGCGACGAGCACCATTACGAGGTGGAGCCGGCGTACGCCGGGGTTCCCAACCTGACGCGCCTGGAGACCTTCGGGGCCACCGCTTCCCAGTGGCTCCGCGTCACGGCCGACCGGAACGACCCGAAGGTGTTCACCTGGGAGCCCCAGACGGTCCCCGCCGGCTGACTCCTCCTCCACGCGCGCTTCCGGCTCGGCGATCCGGCCCCGCCGATCTCTCGACCGGCCACGGTGCGCACACCCGGCGCCCGCGTCCCCGGTGCGATCACGCACCGGGGACGCAGGCGTATCCGTCTCGGTCGCCGCCGTGCCCGTGGGCTCGCGCTGGTGGCGGCGGCCTCCCAGGCGCCCGGCTCCATCGTCTTGAAGGTTTCCGCGTTGTTCGCCTACCGGGCCGACGGGCGGGGTGGGAAGGTCGTGCCGGACGTTCACGCTTGCGCCGTGAAGATCGCCATCGTGACCGAGTCGTTCCTGCCCCGGGTCAACGGGGTCACCGGCTCTGTCTGCCGCGTACTCGAACAGCTCGCCGCGCGCGGGCACCAGGCTGTCGTCGTCGCCCCCGAGCCCGGTCCGGCCACTTACGCCGGCGTCCAGGTGGAACTCGTCCCCGGTGTCGCACTCCCGTTCTACTCCTCGTTCGCGGTCGGCCTGCCGTCCCGCAGGGTCACCTCGGTGCTGCGGGACTTCGAGCCCGACATCGTCCATCTCGCCTCGCCGCTGGTGCTCGGCGCCTCCGGCCTGGCCGCGGCCGAACGGCTGGACGTGCCGGCCGTGGCGGTCTTCCAGACCGACATCGCCGGGTTCGCCCGGCGGTACGGCCTGCGCGGCACCGATCCGCTCGTGTGGTGGTGGTTGCGCCGCCTGCACGGGCGCGCCGACCGCACGCTCGTCCCCTCCACACCGGTCCTGGCCGAGCTCGAACGCCACGGCGTGCCCAGGCTGTCGCTGTGGGGGCGAGGCGTGGACCGGAGCCGGTTCCACCCCGCACACCGGTCGACCGACCTGCGGAAACGGCTCGCGCCAGGTGGCGAGGTCCTGATCGGGTACGTAGGACGGCTGGCCGCCGAGAAGCGGCCGAGAATGCTCGCGCGGCTGGCCGGCCTGCCCGGGACGCGACTGGTGATCGTGGGCGACGGGCCGGAGGAACGGCGCCTGCGCCGCCTGATGCCCGACGCGGTGTTCACAGGGTTCCGCACCGGCGCCGAGCTGTCGCGGCTGATGGCCTCGCTGGACGTGTTCGTGCACACCGGCGCCGACGACACGTTCTGCCAGGCGATCCAGGAGGCGCTGGCGTGCGGGGTACCCGTGGTGGCGGCCGCGGCGGGCGGTCCGCTCGACCTGGTCCGGCCCGGCGTCAACGGGTTGCTGTACGCCCCTGATGACGGCGATGGCCTGCGCGCGGCCGTGGCCGCACTGGTGGCCGATCCCCAGCTGCGGGCGCGGATGAGCGACGCGGCCCTGGAGTCGGTGGTGGGACGAGACTGGAACACCGTGTGCGAAGAACTGATCGGCCACTACCGACAGGCGGCCTACGGTGCGGCCGCGCAGCAGACGGCCGCGCGGCAGGCCGGCAACGCCGCATGAACGCGCACGCGAGCTTTCCGATCATCGTGTCCGTCCACGATGTGGCCTCCAGCACCGCGGCACCCACCGCCCAGTGGCTCACCGACCTGGACGAGCGGGGTGTGCCCGCCACACTGCTGCTGATCCCGGGCCCGTTCGGCGGGGGTCCGGCGCTTCGCGACGACCCCGCCCTGACCGAGTTCCTGCACCGTGCGGCCGGCCGCGGCCACGAACTCGCCCTGCACGGCTACCGGCACGAAGGCGTTCCCGGCGGTTCACTCTGGCGGCGCGGCGTCAACGAGGTGCTGGCCCGGGGAGCCGGTGAGTTCTGGACGCTGACGGAGCAGCAGGCCCGGCGGCGGCTGCGGGCGGGCCTGGAGATGCTGGCGGACGCGGACATCGGCGTGATGGGGTTCACGCCGCCGGGATGGCTGGCCTCGCCGGGTACGCGGCGGGCGCTGGCCGCGCTCGGGTTCGGGTACTGGACCAGCCATCTGGCCGTCCACTGCCTGCCGGGCGGGCCGGTCCGCCGGATGCCGGTGCTCTCCCACCGGCCGGGCGGGGCGGGAGAGCGGACCGGTGCCCGCCTGATGATCGATGCCGCCCGCACCTTCTCCCGGCGACGGATGCCGTTCCGGATCGCCCTGCACCCGGCGGACCTGACCCGTCCCGGCCTCCGCCGGACCACGCTGGCCGCCCTGGACCTGGCCCTGGCCGCGGGCGCCCGCCCGATGACCTACGAGGCCGCGGTGACGGCATGAGGATCGTGCAGCTGGCCAATCTCTACAGCCCGGTGTCCGGCGGGCTGCGCACCGCCGTCGACATGCTCGGCGCCGGATACGCCGCCGCCGGTCACCAGCGGGCACTGGTGGTGCCCGGCCGCGCCCACACGCGGACGGAGGACGACAGGGGGCTGCTCATCACGGTGCCGGGCGCGTCGGTCGCCCCGGGCTACCGGTTCGTACTGGATCCGCGGCCGGTGCTTAGGGTGCTGGCGCGGCTCCGACCCGACGTGGTGGAGGTCTCCGACAAGGCCAGCCTCACCGTGGCGGCCCGCTGGGCCCGGCGGCGCGGGATCCGCACGGTGCTGTTCTCTCATGAACGCCTCGATGCGATCCTGGCGCCGCACACGCCCGGATGGCTCCCGCTGGAACCGGTCACCGACCGCTGGAACCGGCGGCTGGCCGCGGCCTTCGACGCGATCGTGACGACCTCGGCGTTCGCCGCGGCCGAGTTCGCCAGGGTGGGCGCGCCCCGCCTGCACCGCGTGCCGCTCGGCGTCGACCTCGCCACGTTCCGACCGGCCGGCACCGGCGGGGACGACCGTCTCCGGCTCGTCCACCTGGGGCGGCTCTCCCGGGAGAAACGCCCGGAACTCGCCCTGGCGACGGTGCGCGAGCTGCGGCGACGCGGCGTCCCCGTCCACCTGGACGTCGTGGGCAGCGGCCCGCTGTATCCGGCGCTCCGCTCGCTGGCAGCCCACGAGGCCCTCCCCGTCCGCTTCCACGGACACGTGCACGGGCGCGGCGACGTGGCCGCGCTGCTGGCCGCGGCGGACGTGGCCCTGGCCACCTGCCCCGTCGAATCCTTCGGGTTGGCGGTGCTGGAGGCGCTCGCCTGCGGCACCCCCGTCGTGGCGGCCGACCGGGGCGCGGCCCACGAACTGCTGGCCCCCGACGCCGGAATCGCCGCCCCGCCCACACCGACGAGGTTCGCCGACGCGGTCCAGCACCTCTGCCGCCTGCCGCGATCTCGGCGCCGAGGTGCCGCACGCGCCCGCGCCGGGCACTACCCCTGGGCCGCGACAACGGCGAGGATGCTCGAAATCCTCGAAGGCCCGTGAGACGACGGCAGTCCCGCCGTGCTCGCGGCCGCGGACCGCGCGACCGGCACGGCTCGCTCGGCAGAGCCAGTCGCGATGTTCCGCACACCGCCTGTGCGGCGCGGCGGCCGCTACGGCCGGCGGGATCTCGCTCAGGCCAGGGCGGGCATCACATCGCCGGCAGGGCTGCGGCGCTGGCGTGCCGTCTGCACGAGCTGCACGAGCAGGCGCGTGAGGAGGGCCTCGACAGCCGCGACGAGCGCCTTGGCGAGGATGCTGGCGAGGAGGTCCGACATCGAAGTTCTCCAACAGGAAGACGAAAGATTACCTTTTGTCCGTTATGCCGGGTTACGGCTTCCCTCGGGGAACCAGAACTTGGCCAGAAGGTGAACATTGGCCCATGACCGGTTAATGCCTTGTGCGGGGGGCGGGCGCCGATGGCCGGCGACCGTGTGAGCGGGACCGCCGGCAGCGGGCACGCCCTGCGGATCCGAGGGCGGCGATGGCCCAGCCATCGGGAAGCGGCAGCCGATAGCCGAAGCAGTGGGTCGGTGATGGTCCCGGGCGGTCAGCCGCAGCTCGTCGGGGCGGCGTGCATGACGCCTCGGTCAACCTCTCGATCAACGCGATGCCTGGTCATCGGGTCGCCAGTGACGGCGTGCGGCCGGGTGGTGGTGCCGTTGTCCGGCGGGCATCAACCAGCCGACCGTCCTCCTACTGCCTGCGCCCCGTCTGCTCATGCCGCTGCTCGTCGGAGCGGCGTGCCCGCTTCGCGACAGCGACCCCTACTCCGATCGCCGCCGCGACCGGCCATTCCACGACACCGAACGCGGCCAGGGCGCCCAGCCCGGCGTAGTAGACCAGCCGGCCCGGCGGCCGAATGAACGAGGTCACGGTCTTGCCGGCCGTCACCATGTCGTCGCCGCTCACCGGAAGGCTCGGCGCCGGCACGTCCACCTTGTGGACGGTGAAGTGCGGGGCGACGAGAGGAACGGTGACCGTCCGGTGCGCCTTTTCGGTGCTCTTCTTCGCCGCGGGCCGCTTCGCAGGGGCGGCCCGGCCCCTGGTCTGGGGCTTCGCCTTCTGCGGCGCACGACTACGCGTGGTGGTGGTCGTGGTCCTGGCTTTTTGGGGCGCTGCCATATCGGCCTCCTGGAGAGGATCTCGGCCTCTCATCGTCCGAAGACGGGCCGCTGTCTGCGAGTCCGTTAGTGCCGCGTACCCATGGCATCAGCGCCGCAATCACCAGGTTGCACTGCGTTTACGGTGGTTTAGGAACTCTTCTCCGTCGCCCCAGCGTGTTCCCGCGCCCAGCACCCAGATCAGCGTTTGCGGTTGTAGGTGGCGATGGCCATCGGGCATAAGACGATGAGGGTCGTCGCCGAGCTGGTGCCGAGCATGAGCGGGATGAAGGCGACGAAGCCGAAGGCCAACACCGCGCCCTCGTCCTTGACCAGGACGCCGAGGAACACGGTGATCCAGTTCAGGCAGAACCCGAAGCCGAGCGCGACCGCCGCCGGCGCGGACGCCGTGCCGGTGTGGACGCGGAAGCCCATGAGGAACCCGATGGCGAACAGGAGCGCGATGGCCACCGCGCAACGGACGACGTCGGCCAGGACGGATCCGAGCAGCGGCGCGGAACGGGCGATGGGCAGGCTGCGGAAGCGGTCGAAGACGCCCTTCTTGATGTCGATGTTGAGGGTCAGCCCGCTGGCGAGCATCCCGGACAGCCCTGCGCCCAGGACGAGGATGCCGGGGAAGAGGTAGTCCAGGTACTCGCCGGTCGATCCGGCGACGGCCCCGCCGAAGAGGTAGACGAAGAGCAGCATGAAGATCGCCGGGGTGATGACGCCGTTGACGGCCGCGCCGGGGTTGCGGGCCGACTTGGCCAGGCTCCGTCCGGCGAGGATGAGGCTGTGCCGCAGCAGTCCCGCGGGCCGTCCAGGCTGGGCAGCCGAAGGGAGAACTCGGCCAGGGCGATCCCCTGTTCTTCGAAGCGGCGCGCCACCTCGAAGACGGCCCGGTCGCTGTCGACGTGCACGGCGATCTCGTGGCGGTCGGCCCGTTCGACCGGGTGCCCTGCGACCGTCGCCAGGATCGCGGCCGCGTCATCGAGGCGGTCGGGGTCTCTGGGACGAGCGGCGACGGCCTGACCGCCGACGATCTGCTTCAGTTCCGAAGGCGTTCCGTGGGCGATGACACGGCCATGGTCGATCAGCGCTATGTCGTCGGCCAGCGCGTCGGCTTGACCAGCCCTTCGGTCTGGAACGCGTATTCCTCCACGCGCCTGCCCTCCTCTCGCGGTCGCATCCCCCTCGGTCCCGGAAGGACGACCGGAGTTCAGATGATGCCATCATTCGGATGATGAGAGTATCTTGGAGCCTCGTCGAGTCGAGGGAGTGGTGGCGATGGCCCGGCTGACGCGGGTCCAACAGCAGGCACGCACACGCGCATCGGTGCTGGCGGCGGCCAGGCAGGAGTTCATCGAGCAGGGCTACGCGGGGGCGAAGATCGACCAGATCGCATCGCGGGCGCAGTTGACCCGGGGGGCCGTCTACTCCAACTTTCCCGGCAAGCGGGCGCTGTACCTGGCGGTTCTGATCGAGATGGTCGAAGGCGCCGACATCGTGGAGCCTCCGCAACGGCCGGAGTCCGCGGGGGAAGCGCTCGGCTCGTTCGCCCGGGCATGGTTGGAGCGGTTGCCGCTGACGGGCGACACGGCACCGGAAGGCCGTCTGCGCCTGCGCTCACTGGCGGAGGTCGTCGATGACGAGCAGAGCCGCACCGTGCTGGCACAGATCGCCCGGCTGGAGGCGCTGCTGCTGGCCCTCGGGTTGGAGAGCTGCGCGCGGAACGGCTCCGCATCGCGGCAGGTCCGGCTCGCCGAGCTGGCACTGACATTGCTGGGCGGATCCGCCCTGCTCGCGGAGATGGCACCCGGTTTCGGCGACCCCTTCGACCGGGCCCGCGCCTGCGAACATCTGGCCGGCCTGCCCCTGGCGGACACCTGGGCGCCGCCGTACCTGCCCTTCGTCAAGCCCGCTCGTACCAGCCGCGACGTCTGGTCCCCGCCGGAGGGACTCACCGATCGGCTAACCGGCGATCGCATCGACCTCCGCGCCGACGGACTGGTGAGCGTGCTGGGCGCACACAGGATGGAGGCGGCCGAGGACGCCGTCCGGTCGGCTCGGTCCGGCGAACGGGTCACGGTGGCCGTCGTCACCGGCGACCCCGACGAGACGGGCCTTCTCCTCCGGCTGAGAGTCGCCGACCTCGCCTCCTGCCTGCGCCGCGTCTTCCCCGCCGAGATCTGGCGGCGCTTCCGGCTGGTCATCGGCGACGACGCGGCCGCCGTGGCGACGTCCATCGGCCTGACCGGCACCGACGACACGACCGAGGCCGCGGTGCGGATCCAGGACGGGGCGATCGTCGCCCGGGCCCACGGCCGGGGAGCCGCCCACGCGGCCGCCGCCGGCACCGCGCGCGCGACGTCGCGGAAGGCGGGAACATGACCTCGCCTGGACTTTCTTCGACCGACGGCGACCTGCTGGTGCTGCACGCCCTGCGCTGCTGCGGCCACACGGGCACCGCCCGCCTGGCGGCCGCCACCGGTATGGACGAGTCCGCGGTCGAGTCCGAGCTGATCGACCTCGCGGTCGCCGGGCTCGTCACCTACGAGTCCGGCGTGTTCAGCGCCTGGGGGCTGACGGACGCCGGACGCGTCGCCGCCGGCGAGCGCATCACCGCGCAGCTCCAATCGGACGGCGCCCGCGCGGCCGTGGCCGGGGCGTACGAGCGGTTCATGGTGCTCAACCCGGAGCTCCTGGACCTCTGCACGGCCTGGCAGCTGAGGGCTGTCGACGGCGTCACGACCGTCAACGACCACAGTGACCCCGCCTACGACGCCCGTGTCCTCGGCCGGTTCGCCGATCTGAACGAGCGGGCCGCGGCTGTCTGCGCCGACCTGGCGGCGGTGGTGCCGCGCTTCGGCCTCTATCGGGAACGCCTTGCCGACGCCCTCGCCCGTGCCGCCTCGGGGCAGCTGGAGTACGTGGCCGACCACATCGCGTCGTACCACACCGTGTGGGCCGAGCTGCACGAAGACCTGCTCGCCACCCTCGGGATCCCCCGGTGAAGTGGATCCGCCAGATCTCCGCCGAGGTCGAGGACCCCGCCGAGACGCTGGGCGCCAAAGCACACGGTCTGGTGGCACTGCACCGATTGGAACTCCCGGTGCCCGCCGCGTTCGTCGTCACCACCGAGGCATGCCGGGCCTTCCTCAGCGAAGGAGCTCTCCCCGCCGGGCTCGACACCGAACTCGCGGCCGCGATGAGCTCCCTGGAGGCCGCGACGGGACGACGGTTCGGCGGTGACCGGACGCCGCTCGCGGTATCGGTCCGCTCGGGGGCGAGCGTGTCGATGCCCGGCATGATGAACACCATCCTCAACCTCGGTCTCACGACCGGAGCGACGCAGGCGCTCGCGGCCGAGACCGGCGACGAGCGGTTCGCCCGCGACTCGCGGCTGCGGTTCCGGTCCGGATTCGCCTCCGCGCTCGCCGACGGCGGTGCCGCCGGGCGCCTCGGTGGGGCGGTCCGCGCGACCCGGGCCGGCCGGCAGCCGCGCGGGGAGACGATTCCGGACGACGCGTTCCGGCAACTGGAGTTGGCGGTCGAGACCGTGTTCTCGTCGTGGGAGGCACCGCGTGCGCGAACCTACCGCGAACTCCACGGCATCCCGCACGACCTCGGCACCGCCGTGATCGTCCAGGCCATGGTGTTCGGGAACCTCGACGAGCGCAGCGGCTCCGGAGTCGCCTTCAGCCGCGACCCCAACACGGGGAGGAACGTCCCGTTCGGTGACCTCCTGTTCTGTCACCAGGGCGAGGACGTCGTCTCAGGCCGATCGGCGGCTCGGCCCCTGCACGAACTCCACTCGCGGGAACCGGCCGTTTGGGCCGCCCTGACCGATGCCCTGGCCCGGCTGGAGCGGCACTACCGCGACGCCTGCTACGTCGAGTTCACCTTCCAGGCCGGCGAGTTGTGGCTGTTGCAAGTCCGGCCCTGCCGGTACGGCGGCGCCGCCGGCGTGGGCGTCGCGACCGACCTGGCCGACGAGCACCTGATCAGCCGCCGCGAAGCGCTGCGTCGCGTCTCGCCGCACCATCTCGAGCACGTCCGTACACCGCGCATCGCGGCCTCCGCGCAGACCGACCTGCTCGCCCGAGGGGTGGGAGCCTGTCCCGGCGTCGCCACCGGCAGGGTCGCCACCACGACCGAAGCGGCGGTACGGATGGCCGCCGACGGTCCCGTCGTCCTGGTACGCCCGGAGACCTCCCCGCACGACATGCGCGGCCTGGCCGCCGCCGCGGGCATCGTCACCGCCCTCGGCGGGCCGGCCAGCCACGCCGCGGTCGTCGCCCGGGCGATGCACAAGCCCGCCGTCGTCGGCGTCGCCGACCTGGAGATCGACGCCGGCGCCTCGGTGACGGCCGGTGGACGCACCATCGGCGAAGGCGCCCTGGTCACCATCGACGGGACCAGCGGGACGGTGGCCCTCGGCAGCCCCCCGACCACCACCGGCACGGCCGACCCGCGTCTGCGCCGGCTGCTGTCATGGGCGGACGACGTATCGGGCGACCACACCGAACGCGACGAGGTCCAACGCCTCAAAGCGGCCCACGCCGCATTGGGCCGCCGAGGATGACCAGGGAAGCACCCGCTGCCGCCTCCGCGGCGTCATGGCCGTCGAAGAACCCCGCCCACGCCTCAGGGACCCGGTCCGGCACATGAGGGACGTGATCGACCAGTTCGGTCGCCTCCCGCACCGGAACGCCCGGCAGACGCTCGCCGATGATCCGCGCTGAACGCGCCGCGCGCGGCAGAGGCGAGTGCCACACCGCGTCGACCGGCAGGCCGGCGAGGCGGTCGGCCACCAACTCCGGCTGCCGCCGTCCCACGTCGGTCAACTCTCCGAAGGGGTCGGCCGCCCCATGCCTCACCACGTACAGATGCCGCGCCACCATCGGCCGCTCCACCACACCATCTCAAATGTTCTTAACATCCAGATGTTATTATCATCCGAATTACCGGGAGCGTCCTTCCCGGAGCGACCCGAGAGGCGCGCCACCTCAAGGACGGCGGGCAAGGATGCGAGGGAGATGCGGCGTTGGCTGCACGCGGCGGCCGACGCGCTCGGTATCGAGATCGATCACGCTTACGACCCCTCGGCCGGTTGCTGGGAGTGGCGATGGGTCGACGGCCCCGCGCCTTCACGGGTGGCGGAGGATCTCGGCGACGCCGCCGGGCGGGTGCGCCTCGATCGAGCACCTCACCCACCGCTACGCCGCCCGCCCCACCCGCCTCTCACACCAGCCCTGACCGGGTGAGACATCTGATCTGCGGAGGGTTCAGCGGCGAAGGACGGCGCCGGGACCGGCTGCCCTCGTGAAGCTCATGTCCATCCAGTGCCGCCAGTTCGAGCCGTCGTCGGTGCGCTCCCATTCGGCCGTCATGGACTCGCCGTCTTCGGCGATCACCAGCGTCGCCCGCTCCGTCTCGCCGGCGAACGTCCAGACACCGCCGTCGTCGACGCTTGCCCGCATGGTGACGAAGTGGCCGTGATTGTCGAAGGAGCGCATGGGGTAGGTCCGGCTCTCCGGATCGTAGGGCCCGATCATCTCGATGACCTCGACGCGTTCCTCGTTCATGCGCACGTCCACGCGGTGAATGAGAAAGTGCTCGCCCGCCAGCCACTCGTAGGTGTCCGACCCGGCGATGCGGATCTCCGGGTCGCTCGCGGTGGCCGCTGTACGCCCCTGCGAACGCCAACGGCCGACCAGCGCGCCCAGGCGCTGGTTCTCCGGTCGGGGGGCGCGGGCGTTGCCGTCTCCTGACATGGCGGGTCCTCGTCACCGATAGAATGTAAGATGTTGCTTAAACACTTACACAGTCTCCCGGCAGTGCGCAACGAAGGCGGTGGCCCATGGACGACGCGCTTCGCGCCGTGGCGGACCCGACCCGCCGCGCCATCCTCGTCCTGGTGCGGGATCGCGAGGTCTCGGCGGGTGAGATCGCCGAGCGCTTCCCCGAGATCAGTCGTCCGGCGGTGTCCCAGCATCTGCGGACGCTGGCAGCGGCCCGCCTCGTCGACGTCCGGCGCGCCGGCAACCGCCGCTTCTACCGGCTGCGCCCCGAAGGGTTGGCCGAGGCGGCGACGTTCCTGGAATCAATGTGGTCCACCTCGCTCAGCCGCCTCCAGCACGAAGCCGAGCAGGAAGAACACGCGCACACCCGCGAACAGGACGCGAAGGGATCGCTGTGAGCAGGACGATCGAGCAGACGTTGCACATCCGCGCGCGTCCCGAGACGGTCTGGCGGTACTTCACCGACCCGGCACGCCTGGCGCGCTGGTGGGGAACGGCAGAACTGGACGCCCGCCCTGGCGGCACTCTGCGGGTTGCGATGCACGAGGGCCCATGCCCGGTGATGCGCGGGCGATTCGTGGAGCTCGTCCCGTACGAACGCCTCGTCTTCACCTTCGGCTGGGAGCCGAAACCAGGAGCGCCCGACATCGCACCAGAGGCATCCCGAGTCGAAGTCACCCTGACCCCGGATGGTGACGGCACCAAGCTCACCCTGCGCCACAGCGGTCTACCGGCCGCCCTCGATGAGGAGACCAGCGACGGCTGGGCCCACCTGCTCCGCCGTCTGAGCGAAACAGCAGAACGCCAGGAACCCCGCTGAGCCTGAACGAACTCGGCGCCGACCGCACCGAGCCCGCAGAGCGCGCAGCCGGGCAGCGCGCCGCGGGCACTGGCGTGCGGGACGCTGATCAGCGGAGCGAGTTGTCGACCAGCAGGTCGGTGCTGCCGGAGGCCTTGCCCACGATGCGGGGCGCCCGGCCAGGGCCGCCCAGGATCACGGCGTGGGGGTCAGCCGTCAGCCTGGACCGTCCATGACCGGATGTCAGTGGTCCGCGACCCCGTCAGGTGGGCGCGGCGTCGTTGTGGTCGGTCAGCCCGGCGGCGGTCAGGGTGAGGTGCCGGGTCAGGACCTCGGTCGCTGTGTCGGCGTCGCGGGCCAGTGCCGCCTCCTCCAGCCGGCGGTGCTCGCCGACGGCGTCCCGGCCGGGAGCGCGGAGCGCCGACAGGCGGCGGGCCAGTTCGCTCGCGGTCCACAGCCGGTCGAAGGTCTCCAGCAGGACGGGGTTGCCGCACCCGTCCAGCAGGGTGCGGTGGAAGTCCCGGTGGGCTTCGGCCCAGGCGTCGCTGTAGTACTCGCCCTCGTCCGGCACGTGCGTCGGGGTGCGGGCCAGCCGGTGATGGGCGGCGCGAAGGCGGACCTCCCAGTCCACGTCCCCGCGCTCGATGGACATGCGCAGCGTGACCGGCTCGATCGTCCGGCGGGCCTCCGCGATCTGCTGCCAGCGGAGGTCGGAGAAGGCCGGGACGGCGAAACCGCGGTTGGGCAGCCGCTCGGCCAGCCCCTCGCCGACCAGCCGCACGAGCGCCTCGCGCACGACCGCCAGGCTCACGCCCTGCTGTTTGGCCAGGTCCTGCGGTTTGAGGGCGGCCCCGGGGGCGTGTCGGCCATGCATGATCGCATCCCGCAGGTGCGCGTGGACCTGCTCGGAGAGCATCTGCTTCCCCGACGGCGGCGAGGTGTGGAGCGGCTGACTCATGGACGCCAGCATAGACGATTCGGAAGATAATCGATTATTAGTGTTATGGTCGATTCACAGCGGACGGACGGCGGCGGCGTCGCAGCCGCGTGCTGCCGGCCGTCGTCGACCGCATCGCCGCCGCCCGTCGTCACGATTCGAAAGGAACGACGCGACATGAGCGCCAACGACCCCTTCGCCCGCCTCCCCGAGGCGGCGTCCTTCTCCGTGACCAGCACCACCGTCGCCGACGGTGGCGTCTGGCCGCCCGGGCAGTTCTCCTCGGGCGTCCCCGGCGGCAAGGACCTCTCACCGCAGCTGTCCTGGAGCGGTGCCCCGGAAGGGACCAAGAGCTACGCCGTCACCGTCTACGACCCCGACGCCCCGACCGGGTCCGGGTTCTGGCACTGGGCGGTCGCCGACATCCCCGCCGAAGTCACCGAACTGCCCGAGGGCGCTGGCGACGACACCGGCTCCGCTCTGCCCGAAGCCGCCTTCCAGTTGCCCAACGACGCCCGGGCGGCCCGCTACATCGGTGCCGCCCCTCCGGCCGGGCACGGCCCGCACCGCTACTTCGTCGTGGTGCACGCCCTCGACGTCGCCTCGATCGGTGACGCCACCCCCGCCCTCCTCGGCTTCACCATGACCGGCCACATCCTCGGCCGCGCGGTCCTGATTGCCACCGCCGAGACCGCCGCCTGATGAACGGCAGTGAGGGTGGCTCTCGACCGCGAGAGTGGTCGAGAGCCACCCTCACCACATCGAGGCACGGGGCAGCCGCAGGCGGTTCAACGTTGTCGTAGTCGCCGGCACAGCGCGGGGACGGCGCGTGCTGATGCTCGCGCCGTCCGCTGTGTCAGGCTTCGGCGGTCCGCTTGGGCAGCTTCCAGCCGGGGCGGGGGAAGTGGCAGGTGTAGCCGTTCGGGTACTTCTGCAGGTAGTCCTGGTGCTCGGGCTCGGCTTCCCAGAAGTCGCCGGCGGCGGTCACCTCGGTGACGACCTCGCCCGGCCACAGGCCGGACGCGTCGACGTCGGCGATGGTGTCCTCGGCGACCTTCCGCTGCTCCTCCGAGGTGTAGAAGATCGCGGAGCGGTAGCTCGTGCCGATGTCGTTGCCCTGCCGGTTCACGGTCGTGGGGTCGTGGATCTGGAAGAAGAACTCCAGCAGCGCCCGGAAGTCGGTCTGGCCGGTGTCGTAGACGACCTCGATGGTCTCGGCGTGGGACCCGTGGTTGCGGTAGGTGGCGTTGGGCACGTCGCCGCCGCTGTAGCCGACGCGCGTGGAGACCACTCCGGGCTGCCGGCGGAACAGCTCCTCCATCCCCCAGAAGCAGCCGCCCGCGAGCAGGGCCCTCTCGGTTGCCATGTTCCTCGTCCCCCTCGTCTCCTTTGTCGATGACTACAGCGGTCATCGCCTCGGCGCTATTCCGCGCCGCTCACCTAGCCTCGCGTCGCTTCTTCCATTCGGCGACGACGGCCTCGACGTGTTTGCGGATGTCGTCACTGCGGTCCGCGCTGCCGTTGACGTCACGGCACGCCTGGTCGTACTCGGCCCACAGGGCATCGTCGGCGAGGCGGAACTTGCGCTGCGGACTGCCCGGTGTAGGGATGTCAGCCGCCCAGCTTCGCGACCAGCGAGCGCAGGTGGGGGGTCGCAGCGTTCTCCTGGCCGCGCTTCACCCACTCCGCGATGTGTTCGCTGACCAGTTCGGCGAGGCTCGCGCGCTCGTCGTCGCTGAGGTCCACCGTGGTCGTGGTGTTGGTCCGGCAGTCGTAAGCCGTGAAGAGGATGTCCCCGACGGCCTGTTCGGCCGCGGGAGGCTTGCGGTTGCGCTGAGCATGCCAGTCGGCACTGTTGTTGACGACGCCCCAGCCGTGCAGGGCTTCGTAGTTGGTGAGTTCGAGCCTCATGGGGCCGGCACCTCTCGCTGCAAGGGTGTGGCCACACCCTTGCAGCCACTCTACGCAGGTGTGGCCGCACTGGTGGCGCAGGCGACGGTCCGGTGCGGGACGACTCCAGGCTCGAATGCCGCTCAGCCGGTGCGGACGGGCTCCTTGGTGAGGCGGATGGTGCCGTCCTCGCCGGGGAGCGGGGCCGGGTCGTATCCCTCGCTCCGGTAGAGCGCGATGTTGTTCCGGCTGCCCGCTCCAGTGGACAGCACGATGCGGCGGCAGGCGGGGTCGGCGACGGCCTCCGCCGTACGGAGCAGCCAGCGTCCGAGGCCGCGCCCCCGCAGGTCGGGGGAGACGCCGAGCCGCCCCACGTGCCATTCGGCTTCGACGCGGCGGGTCCGCACCATGCCGAGGAGGCGGCCGTCCCGCCACAGTCCGACCGCGTCCCAGTCGGCGAGCCACTCACGCACCTGCTCCACGGACTCGTGCAGCGCCGGGACGGTGCCGGGGTCGTTGGCAAGGGCCTCGTCCACCCAGCAGCACCGCTGCAGGACGGTCACCTCGGGGGCGTCGTCCGGCGTCAACCGCCGCAGGTAGGACCCCGGTTCGGGCCCGGCCACCGACTCGGGCCGCGCCTGCTCTCGCATCGGCCTGAGCGCGTGCGCGACCCGGACCAGTTCGTCGAGGACATCGATCGCGGCCATGCCGGCAGTGGGGGCGGGCCGCACTTCCCCGTCCTGCACGGCGTCGGCGATGCGGAGAGCGACCGTGGCCCCGAGCGGCACCAGGCGCAGCGTGGTCAGCACCTGCTTGGCGTGCTGCACGGACCTCGTGCCCGCCGAGGTGTTGCCGTAGCTGACGAAACCGACCGGCTTCCACGCCCACTCGCGGGAGAGGTAGTCCAGTGCGTTCTTCAGGGACGCCGGCATCCCGTAGTTGTACTCCGGCGTCACGACGATGACGCCGTCCGCCGCGTCCACGATCGCGCTCCACCTTCGCGTGTGCTCGTTGCGGTACACGCCCGACGACGGATGCTCCTCCTCGTCGAGGAACGGGAGGCCGAGGTCGGCGAGGGCCACCGGCACCAGCTCGGCGCCGAGTTCGGCGGCGCGGGGAGTGATGGTCTCGGTCAGCCATGCCCCCACCGCGGGGCCGAGGGCGCCGGGCCGGGTGCTGCACACCAGCACGAGGACGCGTACCTGTTTCGTTGACATGTAAATGAATCTAGACGATAGGTTGTTTACATGTCAAAGAATCCGTCGGACGGGTCGGTGCGCTGGCTGACCCCGGACGAGGAGCGGGCGTGGCGGGCCTTTCGCCGCATGATGATCGCCGTCCAGACCGGCACCGCGCGCGACCTCTCCCAGGTCGGCCTCTCCGAACCCGACTACGAGGTGCTCAGCACGCTGTCGGAACGGCCGGACCACGCCGGCACCCTGCACGGGCAGGCCGCGAAGATGGGCTGGTCGCGCAGCCGCCTCTCCCGGCACGCCACCCGCATGGAGGCGCGCGGCCTCATCCGGCGCGCGCCCGACCCGGACGACGGGAGGGGCTGCCTCCTCGTCCTCACCGAACACGGCCTGGACACTCTGGTGGACGCCGCGCCCGCGCACCTGCGATCGGTGCGCCACCACTTCATCGACCGCCTCGCACCGGAAGACCTGACGGCCCTTGAGCACATCGCCAGAAAGGTGGAGCCCCCAGACGAGGCACCCCGGCCACCCCAGACCTGACACCGCCGCTGTCGCGTGCTGTCCCGCTTTCCGTGGGGTCGGTCTTGTTTGGCTGCTGTGCCTTCGCGTTCACGCGAAAACGCGAAGAAGGGCGCTCACCGTGGCGAGCGCCCCTCTTTGTCTTGGTGTGGCTACTTGAGGAAGGGGAGGCGGCGAACCAGCGGGGTGCCGGCCCACCAGCGGCCCAGGCCCAGGGTGTCGCCGGCGCTGACCAGAGCCAGACCCACAGCCAGCAGGGCGTAGACCAGGTGGTCGTCCATGAACGGGTTGTTCTCCGGAGGCAGAACCGCCGCCCACATCATGACCAGCAGCGCCGCCCCGGCACCGGCCGCGAGACGCATCCCGATCCCCAGCATCAGCGCCGCGCCGATCCCCGCCAGGCCGAGCATGAACAGCCAGTCCGCCCAGGCGAGCCCTGCCAGATCGTTGTAGAACCCGGCCAGCGGGCCCTTGGGGGCGTGGGCCAGGAACCCCTCGGTGGGGCTGCCGCCGTCGATCCACCCCTTGCCCGCCGGGGTCTCATGCCCCAGCCCGAACGCCTTGTCCAGGAACGCCCAGAAGAACACCCACCCCAGCGCGATCCGGGCCACTGCCCACACATACCGCGCGGCCGGCGACTCGGTGATCGGCCTGGCCGCCACCACCTTCAGACTCACCAGAGCCCGGCGCCCGCTGATCCTGTGCTCGGAGACAGCCATTGTCGTCCCCACCCTTCCCATCGAACCCCGAACTCCTGTCACTGATCATTCAACGCACCCCGAACCACCCCCCATAGGTGCATTCGCCCCACCCTTTAAGGGACCTTCGTCCCACAATGAGCACGGAGACCAGAATGCACGCAGCGGGGTGGCCGACCGCTGGGACGCCCTCCAGCCGCGTCGTCCGGAGCCCAGCTCCACGCGTCCATCCGCGGCCAGTGGCGTCCGTCAGGTGGAGGCGCGGCGCAATGAGGGACTTTCGGCCCTGGGTCGGGCATCGGCCAAGGCGGTCTTATAAGTGATGCGCGGGAGGAACCGCGGAAAGGGTGCGGAGCAGCGGCTTGCCGTTCACCACACATCTCGGATCGCTGCCTAAGCGGCGAAGGGCTCCTCCCGCGCGACACATCACCGACCGGCGGGTCGGAGGGCTTCGTCACCCGCAGGTCGCCTAGTCATACAGAAGTGTTTGTTTGACAGGGCGTGCGGTCGGTGGGCTACGGTCCTGGCGTGGCTGAGGACCTCGGGCGAATGCTGCTGGGTCGGTACCGGCTCATGGATCCGCTGGGACGCGGCGGTATGGGCACGGTCTGGCGCGCGTACGACGAGCGGCTCGGCCGCCGGGTCGCGGTCAAGGAGCTGCGGCTTCCCGAGGGCCTGGACGCCGAGCAGCGCCGCGCGTGGACGGCCCGGCTCGATCGGGAGGCGCGTGCGGCGGCCCGGCTCCGGCACCCCGGCATCGTCACCGTGCACGACCTGGTCACCACCGGCGACGGGCAGCCGTGGATCATCATGGAACTGGTGCCCGGTCCGTCCTTGGCCGATGTGCTCGCCGAGCACGGCCCTCTCTCACCGGACCGTGCCGCCGCGCTCGGCGCGCGGGTGCTGGACGCGTTGCGCGCGGCCCACCGGGCGGGCATCGTCCATCGCGACATCAAGCCCGCCAACGTCCTGTTGGAGGGCGACCGGGTCGTCCTGACCGACTTCGGTATCGCCGCCGTCGAGGGCGACGCGACCCTGACGCGTTCGGGCGCACTCCTGGGGACCCCTGCGTACATGTCCCCGGAGCAGGTCCGCGGCCTGCCCGCCGGCGCCGAGTCCGACCTGTGGTCGCTGGGGGCGACACTGCACACCGCGGTGGAAGGCCGTCCGCCCTTTTCGGGCACCAGCCCCGGAGCCGTCTTCGTCGCCGTCGCGACCGAAGAACCGGCTCCCGCTCCCCACGCCGGTCCCCTCGCACCGGTCATCCACGGCCTCATGCGCAAGAACGCGGCCGAACGGATGGGGCTTGACCAGGCGCTGGAGATGCTGAACGCGCTCGCGTCCCAGCAGGCCGGGTTCGCTCCCGCGCCGGCCGGCGGGCAGGGCTCGCCCGGCGATCCGCCCGGGCCGGTTCCCGGACCAGCGCCCAACATCGCGCCACCACCGCAGGGGCCTCCAGCGCATCAGGCTCCGTGGCAGCCACCGCCGCCGTACGTGTCGCGCCCGAGCAGACACATCGGCCGTTGGCCGGGGTTCCTCATCGCTGGCGCAGCGGCACTGCTGATGGCCACGGTGCTGCTGCCCTGGCAGACGGTGACCGTCTCCGGGGCGGGCCTCCCCCACATCCCGCCGACCACCTCCTCCGGACTCGGTTCGGCCTGGGGCTGGGGGATGCTGCTGTGCGCGGCGGCGGCAGCCGCGCTCGGCGTCCTCGGCGGCGTCCGGTCCAAGGGCCGGCTTGCGGCGACCGCTGCGGCGCCGGCGCTGGTCGGCCTGCTCATGCTGGCCATCGCGGCCGTCCTGCCTCAGATCAAGAAGCCCGCGATCCCGAACGCGAAGGTGCTGCCTCCAACGCTGGTCCACCTGGCGAGCAGTCACACCAAGGTCTCCATGGGATTCGGGTGGTACCTCGCGGCGCTCCTGACACTGCTGGTCATCGGCCTCAGCATCGTTTCCCTCGTGCTCGCGACCCGGGACTGAACACCGGCGCGGTGCGGTGACCGCCGGACGAACGTCTTCACGGGGCGGGACCTTGGTCCGGGGTTTTGCGGGACCGACGACCGGCGACCGGGCGGGACGCCGGTGATCGACTGAGTGTCGCGGCACGCAGGCCGCTGATCGAGGAGACGCTCATGGGCACGCAATCCCCCCGCCGAAGACTGGGTTTCTGGATGGCCTCCGCACTCGTCGTGGGCAACATGATCGGCTCGGGCGTCTTCCTGCTGCCCAGCTCGCTGGCCGAGTACGGCCCCATCAGCCTGATCGCCTGGGTGTTCACCAGCGCGGGCGCCGTGCTGCTGGCGCTGGTGTTCGCCCGCCTGGCCCGCGCCTACCCGCGGACGGGCGGGCCCTACGCCTACGCGCGGCGGGCCTTCGGCGACTTCGTCGGATTCCAGACGGCCTGGGGCTACTGGATCGCGGTCTGGGCGGGGAACGCGGCGATCGCGGTGGCGTTCGTCGGCTACCTGGCCCACTTCTGGCACGCGCTGGCCACCGACAGGGTCCTGGCGGCCGCGGTGGGGATCGCGGTGATCTGGCTGCTGACCGCCGTGAACGCCTACGGCGTCCGGCAGGGCGGCGCGGTCCAGGTCGTGACGACCGTGCTGAAGCTGGCGCCGCTGCTGCTGATCGCGGTCGGCGGGCTGTTCTTCATCAAGTCCGCCAACTTCGGGCCGTTCAACGCCAGCGGCGAGGGCGCCTTCTCGGCGGTCACCGCCGCGGCGGCGCTGACGCTGTGGGCGTTCATCGGCCTGGAGTCGGCCACCGTCCCTGCCGAGGACGTCGAGAACCCCGAGAAGAACATCCCGAGGGCCACCGTCGCCGGCACCGCCGTCACCGCGCTGATCTACATCCTCGGCACCGTCGCCGTCCTCGGCCTGGTGCCCGCCGCCGCGCTGGCGACCTCGACCGCGCCGTTCGCCGACGCCGCCGACGCCGCGTTCGGCGGATGGGCCGCCGACCTCGTCGCCGCGGGCGCCGCGATCAGCGCGTTCGGTGCGCTGAACGGCTGGATCCTGCTGCAGGGCCAGGTGCCGTTCGCCGCCGCGCGCGACGGCCTGTTCCCCCGGGTCTTCGCCCGCACCGGACGCGGCGGCACCCCGGTCGGCGGCCTGGTGATCTCCAGCGTGCTGGTGACGGCGCTGATGGCGATGAACTACAACGCGAGCCTCGTCGACCAGTTCACGTTCGTGATCCTGCTCGCCACCCTCACCACCGTCATCCCCTACGCCTACGCGGCGGCCGCCGAGCTGGTGCTGCTCGCGACCGACCACACCGCGTTCTCCGGACGCCGGCTCGCCCGCGACGCGGTGATCGCGCTGCTGGCGTTCGGCTACTCGGTGTGGGCGATCTCCGGCGCCGGCCAGGAGGTCGTCTTCAAGGGCACGCTGCTGGTCTTCGCCGGGTTCCCCGTCTACGCGTGGCTCAAGTACCGCGACGCCCGCACCCCGCTCGAGGCCGTCGCGAGCCGGCCCGAACCGCCCGCCAAGGCCGCCTGAACCGCCGCTCGAAAGGAAAGATCTCCGTGTTCACCGTTTCCTCCGAGGTCGGGCGGCTGCGGCAGGTGCTGCTGCACCGCCCCGACCTGGAACTGCTCCGGCTCACCCCGGCCAACAAGGACGACCTGCTCTTCGACGAGGTGCTGTGGGCCAAGCGCGCCCGGCAGGAGCACGACGTGTTCGCCGACACGCTGCGCGAGCGCGGCGTCCAGGTGCTCTACCTCGCCGAACTGCTGGCCGAGACCCTCAAGAACGACCAGGCGCGGGCGCACGTGCTGGACCACACCGCGTCCGAGACCGTGCTCGGGCCGACGCTGGCCGGTCCCGTCCGGGCCGCGCTGGACGGGCTCGACCCCGACTCCCTCGCCCGGCACCTCATCGGCGGGCTGACGAAGGCGGAGACGGGCCTGGCCGTCCACAGCCTGCTGCTGGCCTCGCTCGACGACGGCGACTTCGTCCTGCCGCCGCTGCCCAACCACCTGTTCACCCGCGACCCGTCGGCCTGGGTGTACGGCGGCGTCACCCTGCATCCGATGGCCAAGCCCGCCCGACGCCGCGAGACCCTCCATCTGGACGCGATCTACCGGTACCACCCGATGTTCGCCGAGCAGCACCCGCCGGTCTGGTATCCGGGCGCCGGCTTCGCCCTCCCCACGCTCGAAGGCGGCGACATCCACGTCCTCGGCAAGGGCCTGGTCCTGGTCGGCATGAGCGAGCGGACGACGCCGCAGGCCATCGAGCTGCTCGCCCAGCGGCTGTTCGCCGCGGGCGCGGCGCACCGCGTCATCGCCGCCCAGCTGCCCCGGCGGCGGGCGTTCATGCACCTCGACACCGTGATGACCATGGTCGACCGGGACGCCTTCACCGTCTACCGCGGGCTGCCGCCGCTGCGGTCCTACACGCTCACGCCCGGACGGGCCGCCGAGGTCCTCGTGCACGAGAACGAGGCGCTGTTCCCCGCGATCGCCCGAGCCCTCGACCTGCCGCGCGTCCGCGTCCTGACCGCCGAGCAGGACGTCCGCGCCGCCGAGCGCGAGCAGTGGGACGACGGCGACAACGTCCTGGCCCTCGAACCGGGCGTCGTCGTCGCCTACGAGCGCAACGTCACCACCAACACCATGCTCCGCCACCACGGCATCGAGGTCGTCACCATCCCCGGCAGCGAACTCGGCCGCGGCCGGGGCGGCCCCCGCTGCATGTCCTGCCCCCTGCTCCGCGACGAGGTGACCCCATGAAAGACCTGCTCCGCGCCGCCGACCTCAGCGCCGACGACCTGGCCCTGCTGCTGAAGCTGGCCACCGGGTTCCAGGACGAACCGGGCGCGGCTCACGACCTGCTGGCCGGCCGCATCGTGCCGATGTACTTCGCCAAGCCGTCCACCCGGACCCGCCTGTCCACCGCGGCGGCGGTCGCGCGGCTCGGCGGCGCGCCCGTCACCGTCGGGCCGGACGAGCTGCAGCTGCGGCGCGGCGAGACCATCGCCGACACCGCCCGGGTCATGGGCTCCTACGCCGCCGCGATCGTCATCCGCACCTTCGCCGACGCCGACGTCGAGGAGCTGGCGGCCGCCGCCCCGATACCGGTGGTCAACGCGCTGACCGACGGCCACCATCCGCTGCAGGCCGTCGCCGACCTGCTGACCGTCAAGGAGCACTTCGGCGAGCTGCGCGGCCACCGCGTCGCCTACGTCGGCGACGGCGGCAACAACGTCGCCCGCAGCCTGATGGAGGCCGCGGCGGTCGCCGGCATGGAGATGGCCATCGCGGCCCCGGACGGCTACCTGCCCCGAGAGGAGGTCCTCGCGTCCGCGAGGGCCGAAGCCGAACGGCGCGGCGGAAGCATCGCGGTGACGCATGACCCCGCCGGGGCCGTCAGGGGCGCAAGCGTCGTCTACACCGACGTCTGGCTGTCCATGGGGGATTCCGAGGACGAACGCGCGCGCCGCCGTTCCGTGTTCGCCGCGTACCAGGTCGACCAGGACCTCATGAACGGCGCCGGTGAGGACGCCGTGTTCATGCACTGCCTTCCCGCCCATCGCGGGGAGGAGGTCACCGCGGCCGTCATCGACGGCGGACGGTCGCTGGCCTTCAGGCAGGCCGCCAACCGGCTCCCGGCCACCCAGGCCGTCCTCTACGCCCTCCTGACCGACCAGTTGGAGGGACGGCGATGAGGATCGTCGCCGCACTCGGCGGCAACGCGCTGCTGCGGCGCGGGGAGCCCCTGGACGCCGCCGTCCAGATCGCGCACGTCCGCGAGGCCGTCCGCGGCCTCGCGGCCCTCGCGGACGGCAACGACCTGATCGTGACGCACGGGAACGGCCCGCAGGTGGGGCTGCTGGCGATCGAGAGCGCCGCCGACCCCGAGCTCGCCGCGCCCTACCCGCTCGACGCCCTCGGCGCCGCGACCCAGGGCATGATCGGCTACTGGCTGATCCGCGAGCTCCGCCGCGTCCTCCCCCACCGGGAGGTCGTCGCCCTGCTGACCGAGACCCTGGTCGACCCGGCCGACCCCGCCTTCCGCGATCCGACCAAGTTCATCGGCCGCGGCTACCCGCCGGCCGAGGCGCGGCGGCTGCGGGACGCCAGGGGGTGGGCGATGCGCCCGGACGGCCGCGTGTGGCGGAGGGTCGTCCCCTCCCCCGAACCGCGCGGCATCGTGGAACTCGCGTCCATGCGGCGGCTCGTCGACGACGGCTGCGTGGTGATCGCGGCCGGCGGCGGGGGCGTCCCGGTCGACCCGGACCACCACGGTGTAGAAGCGGTGGTCGACAAGGACCTCACGGCCGCGCTCCTCGCCGCGCACCTGAAGGCGGACACGCTGATGCTGCTCACCGACGTCCCCGCGGTGATCGCCGGCTACGGCACCGCGGACGCCCGTCCCGTCGGACTCATCACGCCGTCCCGGCTCCGCGCGATGGACCTCCCGAGCGGCTCCATGGGGCCGAAGGCGGAAGCGGCCTGCCGGTTCGCCGAGCAGCGTCCCGGCGCCGTGGCGGTCATCGGCTCGCTCGCCGACGCGCCCGCCCTGCTCGCCGGTGAGGCGGGCACCAGAGTCGAGGCACCATGAGCGTCGCACCGCCTGCGGCGTGGCGTTCGGCGGTCAGGCCGCGCTCGGCCGCCCGGGGAGCGCTGAACCGACCCGGTCCCGGATCGCTTCGATCGCCTCCCACTGCGCGGTGGCGAGATTCGCCAGCGCGGCGGGGAAGACACCGTCCTGTTCCGTGAGGATGTGCTGCCGCAGGACGTGCAGGGCGTCCAGCAGCCGCTCCTCCCCGCCCGGCTCCACCGCTTGGGCCGCCTCGGAGAGCGCCGCCTCGACGAGACGGTGCTCGTGGACGAGCGCATCGATGTGGTCGGGGAAGTCGCCGGCCATCGCGGGGAACAGCCCCTGCTCCTCGACGGCGGTGTGCGGACCGAGGACCGCGGCGATCCGGCCGGCGAGAGCGCTCACCAGGTCCCGGTCGCCGGCTCGGTGGGCGGAGCGCACCTCGCCGATCAGGTCGACCACGAGTTCGTGCTCATCGGTCAGCCGCCCGATCGAATCGATGGCCTGACATCCGCAGTACTCGCACATGACGCCCTGCCCGCCTCCCGCCGCGGTGCCGGTTCTCGACCGCCGGCACATCGTTCTCCCTCCCAGCATCGGCGGACCTTCATGGCCCCGGGCAGGGCCATTGGTCCCGTCCGGGCATCCTCCTGAATCCACGGCACCGCAGATCCCTCGGACTCGCCCAAGCCGCAGGCGCCAGGGATCTTCCGGGTGGCCCTCCCGACACCCGACCATGGCGCGGCCGTCGCACCGTGGGGTCACTCCGCGCGATACCGGGCCTTCACGGTGTTCAGGGCGGCCATGAAACGCGCGAGGAGCGGATCGGCGTCCCCGGCCCGCCAGACCAGGTGCAAGGTGGTGGCGGTGCCCGCGAGCCGTCGCGGTGTCACGCCCTCCCGGTGCAGCACGCGATAGGAGTCGGCCATCACGGCCGCACCGAAGCCGGCGGCGACCAGCGCGAGGATGGTCTGGACGGTCCGGCCCCGCGCGCCGACGCGCGGCACGACACCGGCGCGGTGGCACACCGCGGTGATCTCGTCATGCGCGCGGGGCGCGGATTCGCGCGGCCACAGCACCAGGGGGATCTCCCCGAGCACGGACACCGGCACCGGCTCACCGGTCCTGGCGAGGGGGTGCCCGGACGGCAGGAAGAGGGTCAGCGGCTCGCGCGCCCAGACCCGGGTGGCGAGACGGGCGTCGTGGACCGGCAGCCGCTGCACCGCCACGTCGAGGCTTCCGTCCAGGATTCCGGCCGACATCTCGGTGTCGTCGAACAGCTCCACCAGGGACAGGTCGACGTCGGGAAGTTCCGCCCGCAGCCGCCCGAGGGCGTCCCCCAGCGCGCCGTTGATGCCCGATCCGGCGAACCCCACCGTCAGGCGGCCGGTCTTGCCCTCGGCGGCCAGCCGGACGTCGTGCAGGGCGGCCTCGGCATCGGCCAGCATGCGCACGGCCCGCCGGAGCAGCGCATCCCCGGCGGCGGTCGGGACGAGTCCGCGGCCGGCGCGGACGAACAGCTCGGCCCCCAGGCGCCGTTCCAGTTCGCGGAGCTGCCGGCTCAGGTTCGGCTGGGTCAGCCGCAGCCGGCGGGCGGCTCCGCTGATGGACCCCTCTTCGGCGATCGCCACCACATAGCCCAGCAAGCGCAGATCCATCCATACCTCCAAGGCATGGGTGCCATATCGATCGATGCCTCAGAGTAGGCATGTCGGGATCCGCCGGGAAGAATCAAGTCGTCCCGATTCACCGGAGAACGCCGGAGCCGTCGTGAAACACCTTGGGGTCCTCGCCCACAGCACGGGAGGGGCCGCGCTGTGCTTCCTCACCTTCTGCGAGGAGGGGTTCCGCCGGACGGGCCGCAACGAGCACCCCGACGTCACCCTGGACTACATCGCCTTCGGGTACAGCATGCCCGCCTGGGACGCAGGGGACCACGCGGCCGTCCGGGCCACCCTGGCCACCAGCGCGCAGCGGCTCGCCCGGGCGGGCGCCGACTTCTTCGTCTGCCCGGACAACACCGCCCACATGGCCCTGGAGGCGCCGGGACCGGACCTGGCGCTGCCGGGCCTGCACATCGCCGAGGTCGTCGCGGACCAGGCCGCGGCCGAGGGGCGCACCCGTGTCGGCGTGCTGGGCACCAGGTACACGATGGACGGCCCGCTGTATCCGCGCGCGTTCGCCGCCCGCGGGATCGCCGCGGAACTGCCGGACGCCGACGACCGCGACCTCGTCAACGAGGTCATCTTCGCGGAACTGGTGAACGGCGTGATCAGCGACGCGTCGCGCCGGGAGTACCTCCGCGTCATCGACCGGCTGGCCGACCGGGGCTGCGACGCGGTCGCCCTCGTCTGCACCGAGATCCCGCTGCTGATCACGCCCGACGTCTCGTCCCTGCCGACGCTGGACTCGACCCGTCTGCTGGCCCGCGCGGCCTATGACGTCGCCGTCGGCGAGCGGGCGATGCCCGACTGGCGCGGCGGCCCCCGATGAGCCCGGGACGCCGCGGAACGGGGCGCGCGATGTCCCGTCCCGAACAGCGCCTCGCGGAACTGGGGCCGGCGCTGCCGGAGGCCGTCCCGCCGGTCGGGACGTACGTGCCCGCCGTGCGCAGCGGTGACCACGTCCACGTATCGGGCCAGGTGCCGCTGCGGGAAGGACGCCTGATCGCGGCCGGCCGGCTCGGCGACGCGGTCGGCATGGAACTCGGATACGCATGCGCGCGCCAGTGCGCGCTGAACGCCTTGGCCGCGCTGAAGGCGGAGACCGGTGACCTGGCGGCGGTGGCCCGCGTGGTCAAGGCCCTGGTGTTCGTCGCGTCGACGGCCGACTTCACCCGGCACCCGCAGGTCGCCGACGGGGCGTCGGACCTGCTCCGCGAGCTCTTCGGCGACGCCGGACGCCATGCCCGCTCGGCGGTCGGGGTGTCGGCGCTGCCGCTGGGCTCCCCCGTCGAACTGGAACTCCTGGTCGAACTCCACCGGCCGGCACACGGCTGAGCCCGCGACTCCCCCGGATCCCCCGCCGCCGGCCTGCGGGGGAAGGGCCTCGGCGTCGAGGTGTCCGCAGAGGGCGTCGACTGGCTGCTCGGCGACCGGACCGGCCTCCGCTGGTCTTCGAGGCGACCTCCGCGAAGGCGCACGCCGCGGCCGCGCCGCGCTACGCGGCCGCGGGGATCACCGCGATCGACCTGACGCCCGCGTCGGTCGGCCCCTGGGTCGTGCCGGCCGTCAACCTCGACGACCACCTGGAGGCGCCGAACCTCAACATGGGCGGCTGCGCGGGACAGGCCACCATCCCCCTGCTGTACGCGATCGACCAGGTGGCCGACGCGTCGTACGGCGAGATCGTGGCGACCATCGCGAGCGCCGGTGCCGGTCCGGGCACCCGGTCGAACCTCAGCGAGTTCAGCGAGAAGACCGGGCAGGCCCTGGTCGCGGTCGCCGGAGTGGACGAGGCCAAGGCGTTCTCCCTGATCAATCCGGCCGAGCCGCCCATGGCCATGCGCGACACCGTGTACGCGAGGGTCCGCCGGAGCGTCGCCGAACGGATCGCGGAGACGCCCCTGGGAGCCGCCCGATGATCACTCTCGTCGACACGAGCCTGCGCGACGGCATGAGCAGCGTCGCGCACGCGTTCACGCCGGAACAGGTCGGCGCGGTCGCCGGAGGCCTCGACGGGGCCGGGGTGCGGGTCATCGAGGTCGCCCACGGCATCGGCATCGGCGCCTCCTCGGTCCAGTACGGGTTCGCCGCCGCGACGGACGTCGAGTACGTGCGGGCCGCCGTCGCCGCGGTGGACAGGGCGGACATCGCCGTGCTGTACGTGCCGGGATCTCGACGCTCGCGGCCCTGGACGCCGTCCGCGACGCGGGGGCGACCACGGTGCGGGTCGCCACGCACTGCACCGAGGCCGACTGCGCCGAGCAGCCGACCCGCCACGCCCGCGACCACGGCATGCGCGTCATGAGCTTCCTGATGATGAGCCACAAGCTCAAGCCCGCGGCCCTCGCCGCGCAGGCCGCCAAGCTGGACTCCTACGGCGCGGAAGTGGTCTACGTCGTCGACTCCGCCGGGGCGCTCGTGCCCGACTCCGCCGGAGCCCGCGTCTCCGCGCTGCGCGACGCGGTCCGCGCCGACATCGGGTTCCACGCCCACAACAACCTGGGGGTGGGCGTCGGCAACGCGCTCTTCGCGGTCGAGAACGGAGCGACCTACATCGACGGGTCGCTCCGGGGCCTGGGGGCCGGCGCGGGCAACGCCCAGACGGAGGTTCTCGCCGCGGCGCTGGAACGGACCGGCCACGACCCGGGAGTCGACGTCTTCGCGCTGGCCGAGGTCGCCGAACGCGTCATCGCGCCGTTGATGACCGAGCCCCAGATCATCGACGTCGCTGCGGAGCTTTCGAGCCGCGACCCGGCCACCTGAGCGAGGACTCCGGCAATTCACCGCCGACCCGGTCCGCGCGGTCCTCGACGCGCTCCCGGCCGTGTGCGCCGCGGCATGCTCGTCAGGTCGCCGGATGGGAAGGAACGGGGCGCGGAAACACTCTGGTACCGGGATGGTCCGCGCGGAACCGGGACAGCGTCGGGGCCGTCACCTCGGTGTCGACGAGGTCGAGGTGGTCGAGGTCGTACCGCTCGAGCACCGGAACGATCGCATCGGTGACCGGTGTCCCGCGAAGGCTCAACGACCTTATGCACCTGACGCCGTCGAGCAGTGTCATCAGGTCCTCATCGGCGGCAGAGGTGAGACAGATGTCCAGACGGTCGAGCTTCGCGGGCAACCTCGCCGAACCGGCGACGTTGGCCGCCGTGAGCGTCACGCTGTTCAGGGCCGAAGAAAAGGGGGCGTCCAACCAGAGGGACTCGTTCGCGCTGAGATGGACGCTCGTGAGGCCGGGGGCGGCTTCGGTCAGCATTTCCTGACCCCATGGGCGCGAGGGGAGGTTGGCAATCGTCAGATCGGCGAGGGCATCGAGTCGCCCGCCGCCGGCGCCGGCATGGAAGGCGCCCGGCTCCCCGAGATAAAGGCGCAGGATCCGCAGTTTCGGGAAACGGAGGAAAGCCGACAGTGCTTCGGCCTCGATCGTGCACGCCCGATGCTCGAAGATCTCAAGGCTCGGCAGGTTCGGCACAGCGGAAAGCAGGCGGTCATCGAACTCTTCGGTCATCAGGGTGAGCGACCACACCCGGTCGGAGGCGGTCGCCAGTGGTTCGAGGTCGGAGCCATGCCGGCATTCGACACGCGTGTGAATGCTGAACGGGGTGCCGTCATGCCGGGGCGGCAGGACCGGGCTCAACACGTGAAACGGCGGCGTTCCCTCTTCGGAGTGGTAGAGCCGGGAATCGTCGCTCGTGAAGCGCCCGCAGCAGACGACTTCGACAACCGTCGCCGTGCCCGTCTCACTGACCGCCGCGACGTTCACCCATTCGGGGACGTGGCCGTCGCGCCACAATTCGGCCACGACGGTTTCCGCGTCGCATCTGCTCAGTTCGACGGCCCGATTCCGGGCACTGTCCTCCGGAAACCTCAACTCGCCGGATTGCGGGGGGTGCCCGTCGTAGGATTGGTTGAGCCGTACCCTGAAAACCAGCGGCTCCGGCAAATCCTCGGAGACCAGTGACTGGGCGACCTCCCAGGCGGCCCGAGTCGATGCGGCGAACCGCGCGGCGAACACCTCTCGATTCACCCGGCCAATCTACCGGCCGAAAGCGTCCGGGGCGGTGGCGTATTGGAGGGCGGTGTTCTCGGTTCTGATGCGGAACCTCAGAAGGCCGAGGTTCACGATGGTGAACACCAGGGCGGTGGTCCAGCAGGTGTGCACCAAGGGCAGGGCGATGCCTTCGGCGACGACCGCCACGTAGTTGGGGTGGCGCAGGCGGCGGTAGGGACCCGCGTCCACCAGCGGCAGGTGCGGAACGATGATCACCCTGGTGTTCCAGCGCCTGCCGAGTGTGGCGATGCACCACCAGCGCAGTCCCTGGGCCAGGACGGTCAGACCCAGCATCGACCAGCCCAGGAGCGGGATGAAGGGGCGGTCGAGCAGCCGCACTTCGAGCAGCGCGCCGCCGAGCAGGCCGACGTGGGCGGCGACGATCCCCGGGTAGAGTCCGCGCCCGTACTCGACACCGCCCCTGCTCCTGGCCCAGGCCTGGTTGCGGCGGGCCACGACCAGCTCCGCGATCCGCTCGGCTCCGACGAGCGCTACGA
The DNA here is from genome assembly GCF_040492135.1 of Actinomadura sp. NPDC000600. Taxonomy (NCBI): domain Bacteria; kingdom Bacillati; phylum Actinomycetota; class Actinomycetes; order Streptosporangiales; family Thermomonosporaceae; genus Actinomadura; species Actinomadura sp. NPDC000600. The sequence continues at coordinate 364,522 of NZ_JBEUPD010000002.1, read as the reverse complement.
GCAGGGTGAACCCGGTCACGGAGGTCACCAGCGCAGCAGGAGCAGTTCGGCGGAGAACCCGGGGCCGAGTGCCAGCAGCAGCCCGGGATCGCCCTCCGGCGGGCGGCGCCGTTCGATCGTCTCCTGCAGGACGTTGAGCACAGAGACCGACGACAGATTGCCGTTTTTCCGCAGGGAGTCCCAGGTCAGGTCGAGTTCACCGGCCCCGAGGGCGAAGGCCTCGGCGATCTTCTCGATCACCTTCGGCCCGCCGGGATGGCAGACCCACGAGGGCACCTCGTCGGGAGACAGGCCGTGCTCGCCGAGGAAGGCGGCGACGTCGTCCGCCAGCGTCGCCTCGACGTGGTCCACCAGGTCGGCGGCCAGGACGATCCGGAAGCCGTGCTCGCCGACGTCCCATCCCATGAGCCGCTGGGTGCCGGGATAGAGCTTGCTGCGGGTCGCGACGACCTGGGGCCCCCAGCGGACCGGCCCACCGGCGGCGGCCTCCCGGTCGTTCCCGACCGCCACGGCGGCCGCGGCGCCGTCCCCGAACAGGCCGCTGGCCACCAGGTTGGCCAGCGAGTCGTCGTCGCGCTGCGCCGTCAGCGAGCACAGCTCGACGCAGACCAGCACCGCCACCTGGTCGGGCCAGGCGCGCAGGTAGTCGTACAGCCGCGACAGCCCCGCGGCGCCGGCCGCGCATCCCAGGCCGAAGATCGGGACCCGCTTGACGTCCTGCCGCAGGCCCAGGCGCTGTGCCAGGGTCGCGTCCAGCGAGGGGGTGGCGACTCCGGTCGAGGAGCAGAAGACCAGCTGATCGACCTGCGACGCGTCGACCCCGGCCGCCTCCAGCGCGCCCCTGGCGGCCCGCTCCCCGAGGGACAGCGCGGCATCGACGTAGGCGCCGTTCGACGTGGTGAAACCGTCGAGGTTCGCGTACTTGTCGATCGGGAGCGCGAGGTACCGGCCCGCCACCCGGGTGGCGGTGTGGAAACGCTCCACCACCCGCCGATCGGCGCTGGTCGCCCTGACGACGGCCTCAGTGATCTCACGCTGGTCGTAGTGATGTTCCGGCAGGACGGTCCGCACAGCCCCTACACGCACAGCTCCCCCTAAGCCACCCTCCCGGCTCCTTCCCCGCCAGCGCGGCTTGTACCAGCGGATCAATCTCCCCTCTCGGAACCGGCCGGACCCCCGCGGCGAGGCGAGCGCCTCCGCTGTCACTCCTCGCTGCTGGAACGGCCGGCGAGGAAGGCCAGCAGCGAGGGATCGGCCGAGGTGAACCGCTCGACCTCCTGGCCGCCGTCGCACTGGCACAGCGCCACCGTGACCTCGGACCGCCCCCGGGCCAGCACCCGCCACACGGCCCCGCAATCCTCCCAGCGCCGCAGGACGGCGACCAGGTCGCGTCCGTCGGCCCCTTCGGCGTGAGCGCCGGGCGGCGAGGCCGTCATCGCGGCCTCGCCGTGAGGGTCACGCAGCAGCGGTCCTCGCCGGGATCGAGGCTCGCCTCGAACTCGTGGGCCCCGACCGCGTCGATGAGCCCGTTGATGAGGGCATGGTTCATGTGGCAGACGAGCTCGGTGTGCGTCCGAGCGAGGGCGTGGAAGGGGCAGTTGGCCATGACCGCGCGGTCGCCCTCGCGCCGCGGCTCGTAGCCGTACTCGGCCAGCGCGCCGAGAGCGGCGTCGAGAGCCTCGGCAGGCGGTGTTCGAGCGCCGTCCGCGACCGCGCTTCCGATCGCCATGCCATGTGCGGCGGCGACCCGCTGGAGCGTGTCGAGGACGGGTGCGCCGGTCCGCGCCGACTCCGTGATCGCCTCGGCCATCAGCCGTCCCGCCAGCTCGTACCGCCGGTCCGGCAGCGAGACGGCGATGTCGTGCGGCGTCCGGCGGTAGCGCTTGGAGGTGCGTCCGGCGCCGGGCCCGGTCCGGCCGGTGAGGCGGGCGTAGTCGGCTTCGAGGAGCCCTTCGGCCTCGAGCCGGTCGAGATGGAACTTGGCCTGGTGGCGCGGCACGCCCACCGCCTCGGCGGCCTCGTCCCGGCTCACCGGCGCCGCCTGCGCGCACACATACAGGTAGAGCGCCCGGCGCACCGGTTCGGCAAGGGCGCCGATCCCGGCCACGTTCTGCTCGAATCCAGGCACCCGCCCACCTTCTAACGGACATCAGTGTTGACGTTACAGTCGCTCCAGTTCTAACGTTGATTCTACTATCCGTTAGACCTGGAGCCAATCCATGCGCACCGATCCTCTGCCTTCATGACCGAGACCATCAGCTCCCCGAGCGGCCACCCGAACGCCGGCCACGACCCGATCTCGATGGACCCGGATGTCGGCCTGCAGGTGGCGGCACGCGCGGCACGGGAGTTCCTCGAAGCGCTCGGCGTGGCCTGCGACGAACCCGGCACGCGCAACAGCCCGTTGCGGATGGCCCAGGCGTACCGGGAGATGCTCACGCCGCGCACTTTCGAGATGACCACCTTCCCCAACCACGAGGGGTACGACGAGCTGGTCGTGGTCAGGTCGATACCGGTGCAGTCGGTCTGCGAGCACCATCTGCTCCCCTTCACCGGGACCGCGCACGTCGGCTACCTGCCGGGCGACCGGATCCTCGGGCTGTCGAAGTTCGCCCGCGTGGTGGAGATGTTCGCCCGCCGCCCGCAGGTCCAGGAACGCCTCACCTGGCAGATCACCACCTGGCTGGACGAGCGGCTGCGCCCCGGCGGGGTCGGTGTCGTCATCGAGGCCGAGCACACCTGCATGACCCTGCGGGGCGTCCGGGCCGGCGGGACGGTCACCAGGACGACGGCACTGTCCGGCGCCCTCCGCGAGAACCCGGCCACCCGCGCTGAGTTCCTCGCCGCGACGACCACCTGACGCCCCCGCGCTGACGCATGACCGCTGACCCCCCAGCCGCGAACGAATTGGATCGGAAAGGAGCCTGCGATGGCCGCAGATCCGGGATGTGTCGTCATCGGAGCCGGACTCGCCGCCGCGAACGTCGTGCAGACCCTGCGGGAGCAAGGGTTCGATGAGCCGATCACGCTCATCGGAGACGAACGCGAACGGCCGTACGAGCGACCCGCCCTGTCCAAGGGCTACCTGCAGGGGAAGACCGAGGCCTCCTCGCTGTACGTCCACGGCGAGAACTGGTACGCCGACCACGGGATCGACACGCGGTTCGGTGAGGCGGCCGTGTCCATCGACCGGTTCGGACGGCAGGTGCGGCTCGCGTCGGGGGACTCGGTGGCCTTCCGGCAAGTCGTGATCACCACCGGATCCAGCCCGCGCGTCCTCGACATCCCCGGCACCGAGCTGGCGGGGGTGCACACGCTCCGGCGGATCGGCGACGGCGACGCGCTGAGAGCCGCGCTGGACGAGGGCGGCCGATGGGTCGTGATCGGTGGCGGCTGGATCGGGCTGGAGGTGGCGGCCGCCGCGCGCGCGGCCGGCCGGGAGGTGACGGTGCTCGAGTACGCGCCGCTCCCCCTCCAGCGCGTGCTGGGCGACCGCCTGGGCCGGTACTTCGCCGAGCTGCACCGCTCCCACGGGGTCGACCTCCGCACCGGGGTGTCGGTCTCCGAGATCGTGGGCTCCGGCGGGAAGGCGACCGGAGTGCGGACGGACCACGGCCTGGTCCCCGCCGACCTGGTCGTCATCGGCGTGGGCGCCACCCCCAACACCGCTCTCGCCGCCGAGGCCGGCCTCAAGGTCGACGGCGGGGTCGTCGCCGACGAACGGCTCCGCACCAGCGACCCCGCGATCCTCGCGGCGGGCGATGTCGTCACCGCCCGCAACACCGCGCTCGGACGGTCCCTGCGGGTCGAGCACTGGGACAACGCCATCCGCCAGGGCCGGCTGGCCGCGATGTCGATCCTCGACCGTCCCGGCCGGTACGACTGGCAGCCGTACTTCTACACCGACCAGTTCGACCTCGGCATGGAGTACGTCGGGCACGCCCGCGCCGACGACGACGTGGTCATCCGAGGGGACACCGCCGGCGGCGAGTACATCGCCTTCTGGCTCCGCGACGGCCTCGTCACCGCCGCGATGAACGTCAACATCTGGGACGTCAACGACGACCTCCGCTCGCTCGTCGGCCGCGCGATCACGACCGACCGGCTCGCCGACGCGGACATCGCCCTCACGGACCTCTGACCGGCTCCGGCCCCGGCCTCGCGGCGCCTGCGACCGCACCGGCGGACCCTCAGGAGCATTCGAACCACACCGTCACGCCGGGCGGCGCCGGGGTGACGCCCCAGCGCGTGGTGAGGGCGTCAACGATCATCATTCCGCGGCCGCCCTCGTCGCGGGCCGCGCCCCTGACGTGGGGAGTGGAGTCCGCCGCGCCGTCGTCGGTCACCTCGCCGCGGATCACGTCGCCGTCCGCTGCGACGGTGACGGTGATCTGACCGCCGTCACCGCTGGCCGAATGTCGGACGGCGTTGGTGACCAGTTCGCTGACGCACAGTTCGACCGTGTCGGCCACCGGCCCCGTCCCGAGCACCTCGCGCACGAACCGGCGGGCGCGCGCCACCGAACGACCGGTGCCGGGAAAGGCCGCCGTACCGATCAGCGCCGTCTCACGGGTCATCAGGGCACCTCCCGGGCGGCGCGGTCCCGGATTCCGGCGGCCGCCCGCGGCCGCCGCGGACGGTGCCCTCTCCGGGCGCGGCCTTCCGCGGCCGGGGTCCGTGATGGGCGGTGTGCGACTCGATCGGCATGGCGATCACTCCTTGGGGAGGGTTCCGGTGACCAGATAGCGGCGCGGCACCTTGTACCGCGCGAACCGCGACCGCAGCTCGGCGTCCACCCTGGCGACCAGCGGCCGCGGGGAGACGTCGCCGCGGGCGACGAGATGGGCGACGACGATCTCGCCGTGCCGCTCGTCGGGTTCCCCGCGTACGAGGACGTCGGCCACACCGGGGACGCGGCGGACGGCGTCCTCGATCTCCTGCGGGTAGACGTGGTACCCGGTGTTGATCATTCGGTCGAGCCGCCCGCGGAGACGGAGGTGGCCGTCCTCCAGTCGTCCCAGGTCGCCCAGCGAGCACCACCCGTCGGCGTCGGCGTACTCGGCGACCACCATCGGCGACCGGACGCTGATCTCCCCGGACGGCCCGAGGCGCAGCTCACCGGCCGCGGCGACGGGACGGCCGCAGCTGCCCGCCCGGGACATGTCGCCCTCGGCCACCGCCCGGTGATCGGCCTGGTCGAGGACGGTGAGGGGCCAGCCGCCCTCCAGCCGACCGTAGATCTGGACAAGGACGTCCGGGAGCAGGAGCGCGGTGTCGCGCAGGTCTTCCGGCGCCATGGGCGCCCCGCCGTAGAGGAGGCGCCGCAGGGAGCCCAGCCCGCCCGGACGGCTCCGCACGGCGGCGGCGAGCCGGGAGACCATGCCGGTCACCATCATCGTCGAGGTGACCGTGCCGGACCGCAGCAGGTCGAGGACGGCGTCGGCGTCGAACCGGCGCATGATCGTCTGCGGCAGCCCCATGCGCAGGAACGGGAAGGTCCCCACGAGTCCCGTGCCGTGCATCAGCTGCTGGACGGTGAGGAAGCACTCGTCCGGCCCGAAGCCCGGGCCGTAGCCGCCATCGCGGTAGAGGGCGATGTTGGCGGCCATCGCGGCCTCCCAGTTGCCGTACGAGATCGGCACCGCCATCAGCTCCCCCGAACGGACGGCCCGCGGGTAGAGCAGCAGGGTGCGCTCCGCGGGGACCTCCGGCTCGGACGGCGCCGGCGGGCCGGTCAGCGGCTCGTCGTCGTCGTGGACCAGCGCGCCGCCCCCGGCGTGCTCGCGGTCCACCAGGACGGCGTCCGTGCCGGCGGCCTTCCAGATCGAGGCGGCCTCGGCGGGCGCGGCACCGGGATCGACGGGGACCCTGGTCGCGCCCAGCCACTCGACCGCGAGGGACGCCTCGACGGCGGCGATCGCGTTGGTGTGCCACAGCCCGATCCGCCCGCCCGCCAGGCCGCGCTCGGCCAGGGCCCCGGCGAGCCGGTCGACGCGCGCGGCGAGTTCGTCGCCGGTGCGCGCGCCTCCCCGGTCATCGCTGATCAGCACGCGGGGTCCGGCGGCCAGGAGGGCGGCCCGGGCGGCGGTCACGATCCCGCCGCCAGGCGCTCGCGCAGGACGGCCCGCTGCACCTTCGCCCCGCCCAGCACGCAGGGCAGCTCGTCGACCACGACGATCTCGGGCCGCTCGTGCGGGAACAGTCCCGGCGCGGCCGTGCGGTCGATCTCCTCCCGCAGGGCCTCGGTGTCGGCGAAGCCCTCCTTGAGCACGACCGCGGCCACGACCCGGTCGTCCCCGAGCCCGACGACACCGCAGTTGGCCACTGCCGGGTGCTTCAGCACGGCCGCCTCCACGGCGTGCGGGTACACGCTCCCGGACGCCGTCGGGATCGAGTCGGCGGCGCGGTCGACGTAGTAGAGGAATCCGTCCTCGTCGAGATGGCCGACGTCGGCGGGCCTGAACCAGTCGCCGGGCAGGAAGGCGTCCTCCGTGCGATCGGGCATGCCCCAGTAATGGCCGATCGACATCGCGCTGCGGACCACGATCTCGCCCAGCCGCCCCGTCGGGACCCGCCGGCCGGCGTCGTCGACGATGGCCACCTCGAAGAACGGGGAGGCGGGACGTCCCACGCTGGTGATCCGCCGCGGATCCTCGGCCACCTCCGATGCGAGCAGGCGTGTGGTCACCGCGCCCTGCTCGGTCGAGCCGAACCCGTGGCACCACACCGGCCCCAGCAGCGCGGTCGTGCGCTCCAGCAGCTCGGGGGTCGCGAAGAACACCACCAGCCGGCGCAGCCGGTGCCCGACGCCGCCGCGCAGCTCGACGACGTCGAGGATCGGGTCGAGCATCGGCGCCGGCAGCAGGAGCCCGGTGACGCCCTCGGAGACGATGACGTCCAGGACGTGGGCGGGGTCGAAGTCGGAGTCGTCCACCAGCACCGTCCGGGCGCCGCGGACGAGGTAGGGGTACAGGAGCTGGAATCCCGTCGCCCACTGCAGCGCGTGCGCGTGCAGTACGACGTCGGAGGGGCCGACCGGTTCGAGTCCGGGTGCGAACGTGTCGACGTGGTGGAGGTTCTGGTCGACCACCGCCGCCCACGAGCGGTGGCTGACCGTCCAGGGTTTCGGGGAGCCCGTGGTGCCGGACGTGGGCTGGATGAACGCGGGGGAGTCCTCGTCCACGTCCAGGGGCTCGGCCACGGGGGACCCGGCCGCCAGGACGTCCGTCCACGGGGTGGCCCAGGAGGGCGGGTCCTCGCCGACCGCGATCAGCAGGAGGTCGCCGAGCCGGTCCCGGTGCGCATCGACGGCATCGGCGAAGCGGACATCGAAGATCAGCCCGCGGGCCCCCACCTGCTCCAGGAGCTCCGCATGGGTGCCCATGTCGAAGTGGCTGTGCAGGACGACCCGGACGATTCCGGCCCGTTCGCATCCCAGCCAGGCGTGCACGACCTCGGCCCGGTTGTGGGAGAGCACGCCGACCCGCTCCCCTTCGCCCACCCCGAGGGCGGCCAGGCCGGTGGCGACCCGGTTCGCCGACGCGTCGAGCTCCGCGAAGGTCTGGTCCCCGCCGGCCGTGGTGAGGGCCGTCCTCCCGGCGAACCGCATCGCCGCGTCCATCGGCAGCATCCCCGCCCTGATCAGCATCTTTCCTCCTCATGAGGTCGAGCGATGCCCACGAAGCTAGGAGGCGGGCGCCGTCCGCGGACGTCCGCTGCACGGAGCGACAAGCCATCTGGCACGCAGCGACAAGTCCTGCCTTGTCCCCCCGGACACACCGGCCTAGCGTTGGCCTCGTGGGACAGGTGCTCTCCACCGAACAGGTCCCGCCGCGGGACCGGATCGCGTACTGGCACGAGGTCATCTGCTCGACCTTCATCCAGCTGGACGTGGCCCAGACCAGCGGCGGAAGGTTCCGCGGCATGGTGCGGAACCACCAGGTCGGCCCGATCCAGGCGACCCGCATCCTGACCGATCCGATGACCGCCGAGCGGTCACGCCGCCATCTGCGGTCGGCGGAGGAGGACGTCTGCCTGCTCGCACTGCAGCTGCGCGGCCGGACCGTCGGCCACCAGGACGGGAGGAGAGCCGTTCTGGAACCGGGCGACCTGGCGCTGTTCGACAGCACGCGCCCCTACCTGGTGGACTTCCAGGGCCCGCAGTTCGATCATCTGGTGCTGCAGTTCCCCCGCGCCGCGCTGAGCGAGCGCGGCATCGAGGCGGCCGGTGCCACGGCCCGCCGGATCGCGGTGGACTCCATGGTCGGCCGCCTGGTCTCCCCCTTCCTGGTCAACGCCACCCGGATGGCGGACACGGCCAGTCCGGAGACCGGGCAGCGGCTCGCCGAGATGGCGCTGGACCTCGTCGCGACCGCGCTCGCCCCGCTCACCGGCATCGACCGCCCGCCCGCCTCACCGGGAGAGGAGCTGCTGCGCCGGGTCCAGCTCTACATGCAGCTGCACCTGTCCGACCCGTGCCTGTCCCCGCCCAAGGTCGCCGCGGCCAACAACATCTCGCTGCGCCAGCTCCACCGGCTGTTCTCCCGCGAGGGCACCTCGTTCGGGCGCTGGCTGCGCGAGGAGCGGCTGCGCCGCTGCTTCGACGACCTGGGCTCCCCGCTGCTCGCCGGACGGTCCATCGCGGAGATCGGCGCCCGCTGGGGCCTGCCGGACGCGCCCGGCCTCAGCCGCGCCTTCCGGGCCCGCTACGGCATGAGCCCCCGCGAGCACCGCAGAGCGGCCCTGTCGATGTGCGACGCCCCGCCGCGCCGACCGGCGACGAGCCCGTTCTGAGGCTTCGGGCGGTCGGGCCTCGTGGCTCAGCCGGTGTGGAGGACCCGGAATCGATCAGGTTCGGCCGGGTCGCGGTCGACGACCTGGATCGGCGGCCAGGCCCACTGCCAGACGCTGATGCCCTGCGCACGGGAGAACCGGATCTGCCCGCGGGTGCCCTCGACCGCGACCCGCGGCCAGGTCTCGGCGACGCCGGCCCGGTCCGCGCCGCGGCGGCGCAGCACGTCGGCGAGGACGGCGACCGTGTCGTAGCCCTCGAAGGCGACGAAGGACGGCGCTCGGCCCAGCCGCTCGCGGAGGGCCGTCTCGACTCGGGCGCCGAGCGGGCCGAGACGCTCGGGCAGGTAGCGCAGGAACGGGACCGCTGAGCCGGCGTCGCCCAGCAGCGCCGCCCATTCGGTGAACTCCGGCTGCCCGGCCGGCGCGCCGATCAAGATCTCGGTGAGGCGCCGGTCGCGGCGGACGGCCTGGACGATCGGCACCGCCGGGTCCGGGTGCCCGACCAGAAGCAGGAGGGCCGTCGCGCGGTGTGCCACGAGCTCGTCGCACACCGCCGCGGGGGCGAGCACGCCCATGTCGAGCTCGATGAGGCTGCCGCCGCGTTGAGCGAGATGGTCCCGCAGGATGCGGGTCCCCGACGTCCAGTAGACGCTCGGCTGCGCGGCCACGGCGATGCGGCTGTGGCCCTGGTCGAGGAGGAAGTCAGCGTAGATCCGCCAGCCGCGGGACTGCGCCGGGGCCAGGCGCGCGACCCGTTCGGTGGGCTTGTCGGTGAGCGCGTCGAGAACCGCCGACGAGCAGAGGAAAGGCAGGCCGAGGGCGTCGGCCCTGGCAGCCGCGGCGCGGGCGACGACGCTGTGGTACTCCCCCGCCAAGGCGGCCACGCCCAGGCGGGCCAGCTCGTCGACCGCCGCTTCGGCCCGCCGCGGGTCGGCCGCGGTGTCCCGGACCACCAGTTCGAGCCGTCGTCCGGCGATCCCGCCGGCGTCGTTGACGTCGCGGACGGCCAGCTCAAGGCCGGCGAGCAGGTGCCGGCCCGCCTCGACCCAGCCGGGCGGGGTCAGCGGAACGAGCGCGCCGACCTGGATTGACGACCCGGCAGTGCGCTCCGCTCCAGACCGCGATGACGGCGTTTCCATGCGCTGCCCCCCGTGTGGCGATTCGGTCGCACCATAATCCCCGGCCCCCGAGGCCAAGGAAAGACGGAAATGTCCGGCGGGGGCGGGCAACCGTTCCGGTGGGCCAACCGGTAGATGTCGGCAGAACATCTCTTGGGAGGTCGGATGCGGGAGCGACCGGAGTACGCGGCGTATGTGACGGAGCGGTCGCCGCGCCTGCTCAGGACGGCCTACCTACTGTGCCGCGACTGGGGCCAGGCCGAGGACCTGCTCCAGACGGCGCTGGTGAAGGCATGGCGGGCCTGGCGGCGGATCGGGGACGACCCCGATCCCTACGTCTACCGGATCCTCGTCAACACGCACGCGTCGTGGGCGAGGCGCCGCTGGCGGGGCGAGCGGCCCACCGAACGCCCGCCGGAGGCGGCCGACCCGGCGGACGGCTTCGGCGCGGCCGAGGACAAGGCCGTCCTGTGGGCGGCGCTCGGGCGGCTCCCGCACCGGCAGCGCGCCACGGTGGTGCTGCGCTTCTTCGAGGACCTGTCCGAGCCGCAGGTCGCCGAGGTCCTCGGCTGCTCGGTCGGCACGGTCAAGAGCCAGACCAGCAAGGCCCTCGCCAAGCTCAGGGTCGATCCGGGCGTCCTCGCCGCCACGCCGCAGGGAAGGGAGTGACCGATGGCCCACACGCTGAAGGACCTGACCGAGGTCATGGAGGCCGCGAGCGCGCCCGGCCGGCCCTCGCCCGACCTGCTCGCCGACGTCCGGCGCCGGGTCGGGCGCGGCAACCGGGCCCGCGCCGCCGCCGGGGCCCTCGGGGTCGCGCTGGCGGCCGGGGGGACGTTCGGGACGGTCCAGGCGCTGGCCGGGAACGACTCCGGCCCCGCCCCTCGCAGGCAGGAGGCGCTCGGACCGGCGATGACCGGCGTCACGAACGGCGCCTTCCCGAACTCCGCCCGGGTCGAGGGACTGCGACCGGTGGCGGAGGTGCACTACGCCGAGTTCGGCCGGACGGCCCGCCTCACGTTCACCCCGACCGGCGAGTTCACCATGGTCAGGGCGGCCGACTGCGGTGACGCGACCGTCTTCGGACTGAGCCACGACACCCTGAGCAGTTACAGGTGCGGAGGGGAGGCCTACATGCTCACCACTCCCGGCGTGCCCGTCACCATCGAGACGACCGTCCTGTCCAGAGGGGCGGCCAGGGATGTGGGCAACATGCCCACACTCCCCGCGCTCAACCGGTACCTGGCCGCCCACAAGCCGACGCCTGGACACTGGAGCGTCCAGGTCTACAGCGGCCCGTGCACATCCGACACGTGCAAGACGCGGCATCCGCCGAAGCCATGAGCCGCTCCTGTGACACCCGCCGGAGCGTGGACCCTGGAGGCCTACGCACGCTGAGCACGGAGCGGGCGCGTCAGGGGTTGTAGCGGTAGCCCATGCCGGGCTCGGTCAGGAGGTGCCGGGGACGGGTCGGGTCCGGTTCCAGTTTGCGGCGGAGCTGGGCCATGTACTGGCGGAGGTAGTGGCTTTCCCGGACGTACTCGGGCCCCCAGACCTCCGTCAGCAGGTACCGGTGCCCGATCAGTTTGCCGGGGTTGCGCAGCAGGATCTCCAGCAGGTGCCACTCGGTCGGCGTCAGGCGCAGGGTCGTGCCGTCGGACGCGGTGACGGTCTTGTTCACCAGGTCGACGGTGTGGTCGCCCACGGAGGCCGTGGGGACGGCTTCGCCGGGTCTGGCGCGGCGGGTGACGGCGCGGATGCGCGCGATGAGCTCCTCGACGGTGAAGGGCTTGGTGACGTAGTCGTCGGCCCCGGCGTCGAGGGCGTCGACCTTGTCGCGGCTGCCCGCCCGCCCGGACAGGACGATGATCGGGACGTCGGTCCAGCCGCGCAGGCCGTGGATGACGTCGAGGCCCTCGATGTCGGGCAGGCCGAGATCCAGGACGACGAGGTCGGGGCGGGCGGTGCCGGCGAGGCGGAGCGCGGCGGTGCCGTCGGCGGCGGTCTCGACGTCGTAGTGGCGGGCGCGCAGGTTGATGCGCAGGGCCCGCAGGATCTGGGGGTCGTCGTCGACGACGAGCACGCGGGTCATGGGCCGTCCGTCCGGGTCGCGCGGGGAAGCGAGACGGTCATTGTGAGGCCGCCGCCGGGGGTGTCCTCGGGGATCAGCTCACCGCCCATCGCCTCGGTGAGCCCGCGGGCGAGGGCGAGGCCGAGGCCGGAGCCGGTGTGGTTGTCGCGGTCCGACAGCCGCTGGAACGGCAGGAAGATCCGGTCGTGGTCGGCAGCGGGGACGCCGGGGCCGCGGTCGGCGACACGGAGCTCGACGCGGTCCCGGAGGGCGCCCGCGGTGACGAGGACGGGCCTGCCGGGCGGGTTGTAGCGCAGCGCGTTCGTGATCAGGTTGACCAGGACCCGCTGCAGCAGCGCCGGGTCGGCCTCGACCTCGGGGAGGTCGGCCGGGATCCGGACGCTGACGTCGTGGCCTTCGGGTCCGGCCTCGTCCAGGGCGCGGGGGACGACCTCGTCCAGGGCCAGCGGTCGGGCGGCCATGCCGAGGGCGCCGGCCTGCAGGCGGCTCATGTCGAGGAGGTCGGCGACGAGGCGGTCGAGCCGGTCGAGGGACTCGGCGGCGGTGTCGAGGAGTTCGGCGCGCTCCTGGGGCGTCCAGCGGATCTCGGTGTTGCCGAGGCTCTCGACGGCGGCCTTGGCGGACGCGAGGGGGGTGCGCAGGTCGTGGCTCACGGCGCTGAGCAGGGCGGTGCGCATCCGGTCCACGGCCTCCAGCGGCCGGGCCCGCTCGGCCTCGGCCTCCAGCCGCTGCTGTTCCAGCGCGGCGACGGCCTGGACGGCGAACGCCTCCAGGATGCGGCGGTCCCCGGCGGTCGGGATGCGTCCGCGCAGGGCGAGGGCGAGGCCCTCGTCGAAGGGGATCTCGGTGTCGGCCTCCTCCGGGGTGGTGCAGGGACGTCCGCCGACCGCGGCGATGACCTTCCAGTCGGCGGTGCCGCCGTGGCCGCCGGGCGCGGGCAGGGCGCCGGGGACGCGCTCCAGGAGGGTGACCGAGTCGAGCCCGAAGGTCTCCCGGAGGCGCCCGAGCAGCGCGTCGAGCGCGCGCTCGCCGCGCAGGACGTTGCCGGCGAGGGTGAAGAGGACCTCGGCGTCCGCGCCGAGGCGGGTGGCCTCGCGCGATCTTCGGGCGGCGAGGTCGACGACGGCGCTGACGGCGGCGGCCACCACCAGGAACACGCCGAGGGCCAGCAGGTTCTCGTGCTCGGCGATGGTGAGGGTGTGCAGGGGCGGGGTGAAGAAGTAGTTCAGCAGGACGGACCCGGTGACCGCGGCGATGAGCGCCGGCCACATGCCGCCGACGAGCGCGACCCCGACGATGGCGGCGAGGAAGAACATGATGTCGACGGGCAGGGAGAACGCGCCGCGCAGTTCGGCGAGGGTGAGGCTGAGCAGCGGGAGGCCGAGGACCGCGAGGACGAACCCGGCGAGCCGGCGGCGCGGCGCCAGGCCGGTGTCCGCCGCGCGATGGTGCCGCAGGCCGCGGTGGGCGTGCTCGTGGGTGACCATGTGGACGTCGATCGAGCCGGACAGCGCGGTGGTGGCGACGCCGACGCCGGGGAACAGTGCCTGCGCGAACCGGTTGCGGCGCGAGACGCCGAGGACGAGCTGCGTGGCGTTGACGGCGCGCGCGAACTCCAGCAGCGCCTTCGGCACGTCGTCGCCGACGACCTGGTGGTAGGTGCCGCCGACGCTCTCGACGAGGTCGCGCTGGCGGGCGAGCCGGTCGGGGCGGGTGCCGGAGAGGCCGTCGCCGCGGATGACGTGCACGGCGAGCAGGTCGGCGCCCTTGGTGCGGGCGGCGATGCGGGACGCGCGGCGGATCAGGGTCTCGCTCTCGGGCCCGCCGGTGAGCGCGACGACGACGCGCTCGCGGGCCTCCCAGGTGCGGGCGATGCCGTGGTCGGCGCGGTACCGGTCGAGCTGCTCGTCGACCTTGCCGGCCAGCCACAGCAGGGCCAGCTCGCGCAGGGCGGTGAGGTTCCCGACCCGGAAGTAGTTGGACAGCGCCGCGTCGATCTTCTCCGGCGGGTAGACGTTGCCGTGCGCCATCCGGCGGCGCAGGGCCTCGGCGGACATGTCGACCAGCTCGACCTGGTCGGCGCGGCGCACGACCTCGTCCGGCAGGGTCTCGCGCTGGGCGACCCCGGTGATCTGCTCGACGACGTCGTTCACCGACTCCAGGTGCTGGATGTTGACGGTGGTGACGACGTCGATCCCGGCCTCCAGGATCTCCTCGACGTCCTGCCACCGCTTGGGGTTGCGGCTGCCCGGGACGTTCGTGTGCGCGAGCTCGTCGATCAGGGCGGCCTGGGGCGCACGGGCGATGACGGCCTCGGCGTCCAGCTCGGTGAACTCCGCGCCGCGGTAGGTGAGGGCGCGGCGCGGGACGATCTCCAGGCCGTCGAGGAGCTCGGCGGTGTGGACGCGGCCGTGGGTCTCGACGAAGCCGACGACGAGGTCGGTGCCGCGGGCGACGCGCCGCCTGCCTTCGGCGAGCATGGCGTAGGTCTTGCCCACGCCGGGGGCGGCCCCCAGGTAGATGCGGAGCAGCCCCCTGGCCATGGTCGGTCTCCTCCGTTCAGCCCCGGTACGGGGCGGTCCTGTCGAGGTCGATGTTGAGCTGGAGGACGTTCACCGCGGGCTCCCCCATGAACCCCAGCGCGCGCCCGGCGGTGTTCCCGTCGATCAGCGCGCGGACCCGGTCGACGCTCAGGCCGCGCGCCCGCGCGACGCGTCCGGCCTGCAGTCTCGCGTACGCGGGTGAGATGTGCGGGTCGAGGCCGCTGCCGCTCGCGGTGACGGCGTCGGACGGGACCGCCGGCCGCGCCGGAGCCCCGCCTCGGACGGGGATGATCCGGCCCTCGTCGACGTCTTCGCCCGCGGCGCGGCACTCGACCTCGACTCCACGGTACGTCGCGAGGAACGGCGTCGCGGGGCACGCCTCGTTGACGCTGACGACCCGCGTCGGGCGGACGACGGCGCCGCTCGCGTCGCGCGGACCGATCACGGAAAGCACGGCGCCCACGCCCCCGCCGGTGCAGTACGGACGCGCCCCGTCCACGCCTTCCCGGGCGCCGATCGCCTTGCTGCGCGCGCAGACCTGGGTGAGGAGGCTCTGCCGGGCGTTCGGGTCCGGTTTGCCCGCCTTGACCAGCGTGGGGTCGGGGGGGACATCCACGACGTCCTCGGGACCGAGGTTGCTCGCGCCGGACGCCGCGGGGTCGTAGCCGTCGCCGGCGGCGGACGGGCGGCCCTGGAAGTACTGCTTGAGCGGCTCGCCGTGCCCGTCGGTGAACCTCTGGCCGATCAGTGCGCTGCCGGCGGCCCTGCCGTCCACGACGACGCGGGAGCCGTCGGCCCTGTGCCGAAGGCCGGGCGCCTGGGCGACGGCGGTGACGGCCAGCGGGTAGAGGACGCCGCAGACGGCGGTGAAGACCAGCAGCGCGCGGAGGGCCGCCAGATGCCGGCGGGCCCAGGCGGGAAGCGTGTTCATGAGATCCCCGGAATGAACTGGACGATGAGGTCGATCACCTTGATCCCGGCGAACGGGGCGAGGACGCCGCCCAGCCCGTAGAGGGACAGGTTGCGGCGCAGGAGCCGGGAGGCCGAGGTCGGCCGGTAGCGGACGCCCCGGAGCGCCAGCGGGATCAGCGCGACGATGACGAGCGCGTTGAACACGACCGCCGAGAGGATCGCCGACTCCGGGCTGGTCAGCCGCATGACGTTCAGCGCCTCCAGGCCGGGGAACAGCGACACGAACAGCGCCGGGATGATCGCGAAGTACTTGGCCACGTCGTTGGCGATGGAGAAGGTGGTCAGCGCGCCCCGGGTGATGAGGAGCTGCTTGCCGATCTCGACGATCTCGATGAGCTTGGTCGGGTCGGAGTCGAGGTCGACCATGTTCCCGGCCTCCTTGGCGGCGGAGGTGCCGGTGTTCATGGCGACGCCGACGTCCGCCTGGGCGAGCGCGGGCGCGTCGTTGGTCCCGTCGCCGGTCATGGCGACGAGCCGGCCGCCCTGCTGCTCGGCCTTGATGAAGGCGAGCTTGTCCTCGGGCCGGGCCTCGGCGAGGTAGTCGTCCACGCCCGCCTCGTCGGCGATCGCCCGCGCGGTCAGCGGGTTGTCCCCGGTCACCATGATCGTCTTGATGCCCATGGCGCGCATCCGATCGAACCGGGCGCGCATCCCCTGCTTGACGACGTCCTTGAGATGGACGACGCCGAGCACGGCCGCGCCGGGCGTCCCGTCCGGGCCGGGGCGGGTCTCGCCGACGGCCAGCGGGGTGCCGCCCGCCGCCGCGATGCCGTCGGCGACCTCCGCGAGCGCGGGCGGCACCTGCCCGCCCTGCTCGCGGACCCACGCGGCCACCGCCCCGGCGGCGCCCTTGCGGAGCCGGCGCCCGTCGAGGTCGACGCCGGACATCCGCGTCTGCGCGGTGAACGGGATCCAGTCGGCGTGCGCGAGCTCGCCCGGAGACCGCTCCCGCAGCCCGTACGCCTCCTTCGCGTAGACGACGATGGAGCGGCCCTCGGGCGTCGCGTCCGCGAGGCTCGACAGCTGGGCGGCGTCCGCGAGGGCCTCCTCGGTGACGCCGCCGACCGGGACGAAATCCGCCGCCTGCCGGTTGCCGAGGGTGATGGTGCCGGTCTTGTCGAGGAGCAGGGTGTTGACGTCGCCCGCGGCCTCGACGGCGCGGCCGGACATCGCCAGGACGTTGCGCTGCACCAGCCGGTCCATCCCGGCGATGCCGATGGCGCTGAGCAGCGCGCCGATCGTCGTCGGGATCAGGCAGACCAGCAGCGAGACGAGCACGACGCCGGTGACGCCGTTCCCGTCCAGCGCCGCGCTGTCCGGGACGCCTGGGTTGTCGGCCTTGGCGTAGATCGCGAACGGCTGCATGGTGGCGGTGGCGACCAGGAAGATGATCGTCAGCGCGGCCAGCAGGATGTTCAGCGCGATCTCGTTGGGCGTCTTCTGCCGGGCGGCGCCCTCCACCAGACCGATCATCCGGTCGATGAACGACTCGCCGGGCCGCTGGGTGATCTCGACGACGATCCGGTCGGACAGCACCTTCGTCCCGCCGGTCACCGCGTTGCGGTCGCCGCCCGACTCCCGGATGACCGGGGCGGACTCCCCGGTGATCGCGGACTCGTCGACGCTGGCGATGCCCTCGACGACGTCGCCGTCCCCCGGGATGATCTGGCCCGCCTCGACCACGACCACGTCACCGCGGCGCAACTCCGCGGCCGGGACCTCCTCCTCGTCCAGGGCGGCGGCACCGGGCGTCCAGCCGCGCAGCCGGCGCGCGAGAGTGCCCCGCTTTGCCTTGCGCAGCGTCTCGGCCTGGGCCTTGCCGCGCCCCTCGGCGACCGCCTCCGCCAGGTTCGCGAAGAGCGCCGTCAACCACAGCCACACCGCGATCAGGACCGAGAACGACGACGGGTCCGCGATCGCCAGGACCGTCGTCCACACCGCGCCGACCTCGACGATCAGCATGACGGGGTTGCGCCACATGACGCGCGGGTCGAGCTTGCGGAGCGCGGCAGGCAGCGAGACGAGCAGCTGCCCGGGGTCGAGCAGGCCGCCGCCCACCAGGTCCGACGCGGGACGGCCGCGTGCGGGGCGCCGTCCGGACGGCCTCGTCCGGAGGTTTCGGGGGGACATCAGTGGATCCCTTCGGCGAGCGGCCCGAGGGCCAGCGCGGGGAAGAACGTCAGGGCGACCAGGACGACCGCCACGCCCACGACCAGGCCGACGAACTGCGGGCGGTGGGTCGGCAGCGTCCCGGCGGACGCGGGGACGGGGGTCTGGCGGGCCAGCGAGCCCGCCAGCCCGAGCACGAGGACGATCGGGAGGAACCGGCCGAGGAGCATCGCCAGGCCGAGCGCGACGTCGTAGAACCAGGTCGCGGCCGACAGCCCGGCGAACGCCGACCCGTTGTTGTTGGCCGCCGAGGTGAACGCGTACAGCACCTCGGAGAAGCCGTGCGCCCCGCCGTTCAGCATCGACCCGCGCGGGCCGGGGAACGCCATCGCGATCCCCGCGCCGACCAGCACCAGCGCGGGGGTGACCAGGAAGTACAGCGCCGCGAACTTGATCTCCCGGGCGCCGATCCGCTTGCCGAGGTACTCGGGCGTCCGGCCGACCATCAGCCCGGCGACGAACACCGCGATCACGGCGAGGATCAGCATGCCGTACAGGCCCGAGCCTGCGCCGCCCGGCGCGACCTCGCCGAGCATCATGTCCACCAGCAGCATCCCGCCGCCGAGGCTCGTGTAGGAGTCGTGCGCGGAGTCGACGGCGCCGGTGGAGGTGAGCGTGGTCGCGGCGGCGAACATCGCGGAGCCGATGACCCCGAAGCGGGTCTCGGTGCCCTCGGCCGCCGCGCCCGCCGCCTGCGGGACGGTGCCGTGGTGGACGGCCTGCGCCGCCGCCGTCGCGCAGACGGCGATCAGCGCCAGGACGGCCATCACCGCGGCGATCGCGTACCCCTGCCGCTTCTGCCCGACGAGCCGGCCGAACGTGCGGGGCAGCGCGGACGCGATCAGCAGCAGCAGGAAGATCTCGATCCAGTTCGTCCAGGCCGCGGGGTTCTCGAACGGGTGGGCGGAGTTGGCGTTGTAGAAGCCGCCGCCGTTCGTCCCGAGTTCCTTGATCACCTCTTGCGAGGCCACCGGCCCGCCCGGGAGCGCCTGCCGCTGCCCGGCGATCGTGGTGACGGCGTGCGGATCCGCGAAGTTCTGCACGACGCCGCCCGCGACCAGCACGACCGCGCCGACGGCGGCGACGGGCAGCAGGATCCGCAGGGTGCCGCGGGTGAGGTCCACCCAGAAGTTGCCGAGTTCGCCGGTCCGCTGCCGGGCGAACCCGCGGACCAGCGCGACCGCCACGGACATCCCGACCGCCGCCGACACGAAGTTCTGCACCGCGAGCCCGGCCATCTGCGTCGGGTAGCCCATCGTGGACTCGCCGGAGTAGGCCTGCCAGTTGGTGTTGGTGACGAAGCTGACGGCGGTGTTCCAGGCGACCTGGTCCTCCACGCCGCCGAGGCCCAGGCTGTACGGCAGCAGCCCCTGAAGGCGCTGCAACCCGTACAGCACGAGCACCGACACCAGGGAGAACGCCAGGACGCTGCGGGCGTAGACGCCCCACGTCTGCTCGACCTCCGGGTCCACGCCCATGACCTTGTAGAGGGCCTTCTCCACCCGCAGGTGCCGGGGCGAGGAGTACACCCGGTACATGTGGTCGCCGAGCGGCACGTGCACCGCGGCGAGCGCCAGGAGCAGGGACGCGACGAACACGATCCCCGCGGTCGTGGAACCCATTCAGAACCTCTCCGGGAAGAGCAGCGCGACCACGAGGAGGACGACCAGCCCGACGGCGAGCACCAGCCCCGCCGCGTTCTCGACGCTCACAGGCGCCCCACCGCCTTCACCACCAGCGCGAGCACCGCGAACACCGCGATGGTCAGCGCCACGAGCACCACGTCTGCCATGACTCCGAGTCCCTGCCGTCTCGTCCGGCGCCGCGCGATCCACGGCACACCCCGCAGAAAACACCCGTCAGCAGGACAAATGGCTCATCTTGACGCCTTCCTTACGCCCGACCGCGCGATCTTCACGCGCCCCCTACGGCCCTCCCCTTCCCGGGACGGCCGGAACCGGATGAGATCCTGGTTCCATGAGAGTCAGCGGTCCGCCCGTTGACCCCCCGCCCGGCCCCGGAAGCGCGACGGCCTTCCGGAGGGACGGCTACGCCCGGCTGCGCGACTACGCCGTGATCGGAGACGGGCGGAGTGCCGCACTGATCGCCGCCGACGGGTCCGTGGACTGGCTGGGAATGCCGGACCTGGACTCCCCCTCGGTGTTCGCCGCCGTCCTGGACCCCGCCCGAGGCGGCCGCTTCCTGCTGGAGCCGGAGGAGCCCTACACGGTCGCGCGCCGGTACCTCCCCGGGACGAACGTGCTGGAGACGACGTTCACCACCGACCGCGGCAGCGTCCGGGTCACCGATGCGATGACCCTGGATGCCGATGGGGCCCTGGGGCCGATGCGGGAGGTGCAGCGGCGCCTCGACGGCGTGGCCGGAACGGTACCGCTGCGCTGGAGCGTGCAGCCGCGGTTCGGCTACGGCGCCCACCGGCCACGCATCACCAAGCGGGCCGGTACCCCGGTCGCGGTGGCCGGAGCGGACGCGCTCGCCGTCTGCGCCTGGGACGCGGGAGAGCCCGAGTGCACCGACCGGTCGATCAACGGCCGCTTCGATGTGCGGCAGGGAGGGCGGGCCTTGCTGGCGATGCCGCTCGCCCACCAGGAACCGCTCGTCCTTCCGACCCGTTCCGAGTGCGATGCCCGCATGGACCACACCATCGCGGCGTGGCGCGACTGGGCCCGGGCCCGCTCCTGCGGCGGCAGGTGGCGGGACGCCGTGCTGCGCAGCGCGCTGGCGCTCAAGCTCCTGATCTTCGCGCCCTCGGGGGCGATCGCCGCCGCGGTGACCTCCTCGCTGCCGGAGCAGGTCGGGGGCGAACGGAACTGGGACTACCGCTTCTCCTGGGTCCGCGACTCGGCGTTCACCCTCGACGCGTTCCTGAGGCTGGGATGCCCCGCCGAGGCGGACGCCTACTTCTGGTGGCTCATGCACGCCTCCCAGCTCACACATCCGCGGCTGCGGGTGCTCTACCGGCTGAACGGCGGCGGCCACGCCCCGGAACGGACGCTCCCCCTCGACGGGTACCGCGGCTCCAGACCGGTGCGGATCGGCAACGCGGCGGGCGCGCAGACCCAGCTCGACACCTATGGCGAGCTGCTGCAGACCGGGTGGCTGTACGCGGGCGCCGCCGGACGGCTCGACGCGGACATCGCCCGGCGCCTCGCGGAACTGGCCGGCTTCGTCTGCGCCGCCTGGCGGGAGCCGGACTCGGGGATCTGGGAGGTGCGCAGCGCTCCCCTGCACTTCACGCAATCGAAGATGATGTGCTGGGTCGCGCTCGACCGGGCGATCGACCTCTGCGAGCGCGGCCTGATCCCCGACCGCGGTTCGGCCCATTGGCGGCAGGCCCGCGCGCAGGTGCGCGACTTCATCGAGACGCGCTGCTTCTCCTCGCTCCGCCACTGCTACACGCGCTCCGCCGACAGCCCGGAGCTGGACGCCGCAGTGCTGCTCGGCCTCCTGCACGGGTATGCGCGTCCCGGCGATCCCCGCATGCGCTCCACGGTCGATGTGCTGGATCGGGAACTGCGCCACGGCCCGTTCGTCGACAGGTACTCGGGCGAGGACGGGGTGAGCGGCACCGAGGGCGCGTTCCTGGCCTGCTCCTTCTGGCTGGCCGAATGCCTCGCCCGCACCGGACGCATCGAACAGGCCACGGCGCTGATGGACGACCTGGTCGGGCTGGCCAACGACGTCGGCCTGTACGGAGAGGAGATCGATCCGGCCACCGGCGCCTTCCTGGGGAACCTGCCCCAGGGACTGAGCCACCTGGCGTTGATCAGTGCCGCGTGCGCCATCGAGTCGATCACCGGGGAGGCGGGCGGGTGAGCGCCTGGGGGACCGCCGCGGGCGCCTTCGTCGGCACGCTGGTGCTGACCACCGTCCTGCGCACCGCCAGCGAGCTCCGGCTCACCCGCATGGACCTGCCGTTCCTGCTCGGGACCGCCGTGACCGCCGACCGGGGCCGCGCCAAGGCGCTCGGCTACCTCGTGCACTTCGCCAACGGACAGGTGTTCGCGTTCGTCTACTACGCGGTCTTCCTCGCCATCGGCCACGCCGGCTGGTGGCTCGGAGCCCTCTTCGGCCTGGTGCACGGACTGTTCTCCGGCACCGCGCTGGTGAACATCCTGCTGCCGCTGGTCCACCCCCGGATGGGCAGCCCGCTGACAAGCGCCCCTCGGGTGGCCCTCCTGGAACCCCCGGGCTTCCTGATGCTCAACTACGGGCCCACCACCCCCCTGGTCACCGTCCTCGCCCACGTCGGCTACGGCGCCATAGTCGGAGGCTTCACCACACTCGGCTCAACCTGACCCCCAACCCGACCCTCGGGTTGGGGGCGGTCGAGCCGCTGGGTGGTGGTCAGGTGATCGTGTAGGTCAGGTTCACGAGGCCGTCCGGGAGGGGCTGGACGTCGCGCAGTTGGAGTGTGTGGCGGCGTTCCGTCGTCCCGAACAGCGACTTGGCCTCACCGGCGATCAGCGGGTACACGATGAGCCGGAGCTCGTCCACCAGTCCGGCGTCGATGAGGCTCGCCGTGATCCGGGCTCCGCCCATGAGGTAGATGTCCTTGCCGGGCTGCCGCTTGAGCTCCGCGATCTCCTCCACCTTGCGGAGGAAGCGGGTCTGCGGCCAAGCGGCCGAGGTCACGGTGCTCGACAGGACGTAGTGCGGGGTCCGCTCGGCGAAGCGGGACCATTCGATCTCGCCCGGGGTGGGGGTGTGGCCGGTCAGCGGGTGGGGCCCCTCCGGCTTGTCCTTGAGCGCGGTCCAGTACTGCTCGTAGCCGGGGTACATGCCCGCCCCGATCACGACCGCGTCCACCTGGGGCGTCAGGCCGTAGTCCTCCGACCAGGCCGGTACCCAGTCCGCGTATCCCTCCGGGCCCTCCACCTGCCCGTCGAGCGAGGTCTTGAAGGCGGCGATCAGCTTGCGCACGTCGTTCTCCCTGGTCGTTACCGCCGGTGGACTTCACCGGCGGTTCGACCCACCGACGAACAGGGCGCCCGCGCATCGACATCCTCGTCAAAGAACTTCGGGCGAAACCCCGGGCATGACGGAGGGGCGCCGTGCAAGTGGGCGGCTAGCCACGCAGGGCCCTGGTGGCTTGGTCGGCGATGGTCGCGACGATCTCGGCTGCGGACGCCCGGTCGCGGACCAGCCCGGCGCTTTGCCCGGCGTACAGGGCCAGGGCCGTGAGGTCTCCGCTCATGCCTTCGACCGGCACCATGTCGTCGTAGCGCATGTGGGTGCGGCCCTGGGCATCGCTGGCAATGGCCGCGCCCTCGCCTGGGCGGTCGGGCCTCGCGGGGCTGCCGGCCTCCTCCCAGGCGGTGAGGGTTGTGTTGCGCAGCGCGCGGTGCGGGGCGTTGGGCCAACCGCCGTCGAAGCACCTGGTGTGGACGCTGTCCTCGGGAGCGGCGCGCACGACGGCGTCCCGGTAGACCGGGTGGCTGGCGGCCTCGTCCGCGGTCAGGAACCGGGTGCCCAGCCAGCCCGCCTGCGCGCCGAGCATCAGAGCCGCGGCCAGCCCGCGTCCGTCCGCGATGCCACCGGCGGCGATCACCGGGGTCGGGCCGACCGCGTCCACCACCGCGGGCACCAGCGACATGGTGGTGACCTGGCCGCGCACATGGCCGCCGGCCTCCCAGCCCTGGGCCACCACCGCGTCCACGCCCGCGCGGACCGCGTCCACGGCCTCGCCCACCGAGCCGATGGTGTGCACATGCAGCGCACCGGCCTCGTGCACGCGAGCGGTCACGGCCTCGGGGGCTCCCCAGAAGGTGGAGATGACAGGCACCCCTTCGGCCAGGCAGGCCGTCAGGACGTCCTCTACGTCGAAGTCGAGGACCAGGTTCACGGCGAACGGCCTGTCGGTGAGTTCGGTGACTCTCCGGACCTGCCGCACCGCCTCAGCGGCGTCGACCCACGTCAGCGCCAGCGTGCCCAGCGCTCCCGCCGCCGAGACCGCCGCCGCCAGTTCGGGTGTCGCGGCCGATCCGATCGGTGCCTGGATCACCGGCACCGCTATGCCCAGCCGACCGCACAATGGCGTCGTCAACGTCCCGGCCACTCCGGCCCCCTCCATTGGTCAGACCTTTGACGGCCAACGGATTATACCTGCACCGAAAAATAGGCATTGACGCTGGGGCCCCGTGACGGCAATCTTGGACATGCATTGGCACTGGACTCTTTGTCGCAACCGCTCCAGCGAACTGCTTCGAGGCGGTGAAATGTTCACTTCCCTACTTGCATCCGGCGCGAAGAAGGACCGGGTCCAGTTGCTTTCGCCGCGGACTGTTGAGCGATCTCGGCAATCCCAAAATGGCCGTCTTCTTCAGTAGCCTGCTGCGCCGCCCGTCAATTCGCCGCGGCTTGGACATGGTGACCGGGACAATCCTGGTAGCCCTGGGAATCAGGGTGGCGGTCGAACCTCGGTGACGCAAAGACGGCGCCCGCTCCTGAGATCCCCGTTCTGTGCGGCATAGGCTCACAGGTGGCCGCCAGGCTGCGCCGCCCAATGGGCGATGAGCGCGGCGGCGAGGTCGGCCGCCCTCTCGTCGGGGAAGAAGAGCTTGGCGCCCTCCAGCTCGACGACCTTTGTCACGCCGGGAATGGTGTTTCGAAGCCGGTAGGCCCATTTCAGCGGGAAGAACTTGTCGGCGGTGCCCCAGACGATGAGCGTGGGAACGCGCAGCCGGGCGAGGTCGGGATCGATCGCCGGCAGGTCGCGGGCATGGAGGGAGAGCAGGAACCGCTCGAACCGGCGGGCCGATTCGCGAGTACCGAAGATCGGCTCCAGATAGGCGCGGACGACCTCCTCCGGCAGCGTCCGGACATCCTGATACCCGCTGCCGTAGACCCGCCTGCGCGCTCGCGGCAGGTCGCGGAGCATTCTCGGAGCCGTGCGGGCGAGCAGCCCGGCGCGCGCCAACATGATCACTGGCAGGAGCGCCCTGGGCGGCAGGTTGCCGTGGGTCTCGCAGTTGGTGAGGGTCAGTGTGGCGAGCCGGTGGGCGTTGCGGGCGGCGAACGTCTGGGCGATCGCGCCGCCCGTGTCGTTCGCGACGAGGTGGAAGCCGTCCAGGTCGAGGGCGTCGCAGAAGTCGCCGACGAAGCGGGCGAGCCCCGGCAGGGTGAAGTCCTGGTCCGGTGCCGCCGGCGTGGTGCCGTGCAGCGGCAGGTCGGGGACGACGCAGCGGCGGTCCAGCCGCTCGACCACGTGGCGCCAGAGGTAGCCGCTCGTGGCGAGACCGTGCAGGAAAAGGACGGGCGGCCCGTCCCCGCCGGTATCGGCGTACCCGACCGGCCCGGAGGCGGTCTGGACCCTTTGGCGGTGGCGTTCGAACTCGTCGGGCGTCATGAACCCTCCCAGGGCGGCACCTACCGCCCCACAAGTCGGCCGGGTGAATAGACCGACAGTCGGTCTGGTTTGCCAGACCGACTGTCGGGCGTCTCTTCCGGGGCGGTCGGCTCAGCCGTTCAAGGTGGCCATGAAGGGGGCCGGCCAGCGCTCACCCGCGGCGGCTCCCGGCGGGAACGTCTCGGCCAGGAGCCTGCGGTCCTCCTCGGTCAGTCCGACGTCCAGCGCGGCGGCGTTCTGCTCGACCCGTTCCGGCCGGGTCGTGCCGGGGATCGGGACGGCGTCCGGTACCGAGGCGAGCACCCACGCCAGCGCGACCTGCGCGGCGGTGGCACCGCGGTCAGCGGCGATCCGCTGGACGTGCCCGACCAGTTCGCGGTTGCGGACGAGGCTGTCCCCCTGGAAGCGCGGGTTGGTGCGCCGGAAGTCGTTCTCGGCGAGGTCGTCCGGGCCGCTGATGCTCCCCGTGAGGAACCCGCGGCCAAGGGGGCTGTAAGGAACGAAGCCGATGCCCAGCTCGTGCAGTGTCGGGATGACCTCGGCCTCCATGTCGCGGCTCCACAACGAGTACTCGCTCTGGACGGCCGTCAGCGGATGGACGGCGTGGGCGCGGCGGATCGTGTCCGCCGACGCCTCGCTGAGTCCCAGGTACCGCACCTTCCCCGCCTCGACCAGTTCCGCCATCGCCCCGACGGTGTCCTCCACCGGAACCCTCGGGTCCACCCGATGGAGGTAGTACAAATCCACATGCTCGACGCCGAGCCGCCTCAGTGACCCGTCGATGGCCCAGCGCACATGCTCCGGACGCCCGTCGGGGACAGGACCGTCCGGCGAATACGAACCGAACTTCGTGGCCAGTTCGACTCGGTCGCGCCGCCCGGCGAGGGCCTTCCCAAGTAGCGCCTCGTTGCTCTCGGGCCCGTAATGGTCGGAGGTGTCGAAGAAGGTGACACCCAGCTCAAGTGCCCGGTCGATGGTGGCGATGGCGCGCTCCTGCGCGACCGGGCCATAGCCGAATGTCATTCCCATGCAGCCGAGGCCCATGGCGGAGACCTCCGCCCCCTGGCTGCCCAACGCACGCCTCAACATTCGAATACTCCTTGGCTTTGGGGGATGCCGTGCCTCAGGCGGTGGTGGAGGCGCGGAAGCCGGCGACTCTCGAGCCGAAGTCCACCTGTGGGGCCGCGACGAGCAGATCGGCGAACCGCTCCAGCAGTTCCTGCACGTAAGGAGCGGTGAAATGGGCATCGCATGCGGCCTGGTCGACGTACTCCTCGTACACCAGGAAACGGACCTGGTCGTGGCGCACCACCGAGTAGGCGACCGCTCCCGGCTCCCGCGCCGTCCGCTCCGCGACCTCGGCCAGGGCCGCCTCCACCTCGTCGCCCCGGCCGGGAACGGCCTCCAGCCTCGCCATCGCAACCGTCATCGCACTGCCTCCCGTCGTTCGGTCAGTGCCGAGTCTCCGGCCCCTCCGGCAGCGACGGATAGTAGAAATGCGACGTCCCCCGCCCGAGCACCGCCATCGGGGACTCCCCCGTGATGCGTCGGAACTCGCGGATGAAGTGGCTCTGGTCGTAGAAACCGGCATCCAGCGCAGCGTGCACATAGTCCGTGCTCCCGCTCAGCAGCAGCGGCCGCACCACCGACCGGAACCGGGCCAGACGCTGGAACTCCTTGGGCGTCGCGCCGGCGGCTCTGGGGAACGTCCGCTGCAACTGCCGCGTCGTCAGCCCCAGCTCGCTCGCCAGCCCGTCCACCCGGGCCGTCCCGGGACGGGCATGAAGCACCCGGACGGCAACGTCCACCCGGGACTCCTCCCGCCCGTGCGAGCGTCGCAACTCCTCCAGCCCGCGGTCCAGCGCCCGGGCCCAGGCCGTCGACCGCGACGGCGGGCCCGCCTCTGCGACCTGTTCGACGATCCGGTTCCCGAGGCGTCCCCACAGATCCTCGGCGCTCACCACGCGGTCGGCCAACTCAGCCAGTCCCTGCCCGGTGAAGTGGCGCAATGCGCCCGCGCGAAAACGGACGGCGACAAAGCTCGCTTCACTGCGGGGTTTCAGCGACCAGCGTGTCCGGCGCAGGCAGACGGCATGGGCGCGCGGCAGAGGCGCACCGTCCAACTCGACGCCGCCCGCCAGGTGGATCCAGAACTCCGCGCCGGTGCCGGGGAACACCACTGGCAGCTCCGTCGCACCGGCACACCACCAGTAGCGCTCGATCAATCCCCGCAGCGGCGGCGCCGGCAGCACGCGCCCGATCTGGAGCACCCCTCCAGCCTACCTGCCGTCCTCGCGCGATCTCTGGGGCGTGATCAGCGGCGCCCATCGGGTTCCCGGGCGTCAGGCGGCGGTGCGCTCCAGCATGTCGTGCATGTAGGCGCGGAAGCGGCGGAGGGTCGGGGGATGGTCCGCGAAGCGGCGTGTGCCCTCCGCGTCGACGAGGCCCACGTGGATGAACCCGTTCACCATCCAGATGATGTTCCAGAGGCCGAGTTCGAGGTCGTAGCCGGGGCGGACCGCGTCCTTGAACATCTCGACGAGGGCGCCGAGCAATGGCCGGTACAGGCCTTCGACGTCCTGCACGTCGGCCGCGTCCTGGAGCCAGCGGTGCAACCACAGGGCCCGCAGCTCCGGATGGGCGATCGAGTAGTCCAGGTAGCCGTCCACGAGCGTGTGCAGACCGGCCATGTCGGGCGAGATGCGCTCCATCACGCCCCTCATGTACACGGCCTCGGCCCTGGAGTACCGGGTCATCACCTCCAGGTAGAGATGCTGCTTGTCCTCCACGAGACGGCTGACCTGCTTCGCGCTCATCCCGGCGGCCGCCCCGATCATCTGCAGCGTGGTGCCGTCGTATCCGAGTTGGACGAAGAGCCTGGCCGCCGCCTGGATGACCAGCTCACGCTCCTCCCCCGCGCCCTCCTGGGCAGCCACAGTCCCCCCTTCCCAGAAACACGCTCTCCCGTCCTCGGTCCTTCCCCCCGTCGCCCACGACACCCGCCGCCCGGCGTGAAATAACCCTGCATTGCGGTCATATCTGGACAAGTCCGCATCATCCGCTTGCCCTTGCGCCCGGAGCGCGCCACCGGTCGGGCGGGACTCTCCGCCCGACCGGTGCCACGTCATCTCATGGCTCGGCCGTCACGCCGGAGGCGTGAAGTCGAAGAAGGCCGTGCAGTTGCGCGGCCAGCGCGGATTGCCTCCCCGGCCGGGAACGGGCGACACCCTGCACGACGTCTGGCGTATGACGTCGTGGCCGGCCGCGTCCGTGCCACGAACGGTGATGTGGATCCGGTTGGCACCCTGGGAGATCACGGAGATGTCGTCGGCCCCTCTGACGGGGTAGCCGGGCAGGCTGGAGATGTCGTGCCAGGAACCCAGGTTCGGATCGTAGACATGGGTCCGGCCGTTCTGGCCGACCACGCCGATGTACTTGTCGTCGCCCAGCATCGTGCTGTCGAGGCCCAGGCTTCTCGGCCCGGTCGGACCCGTCGCCCCCTGAGGCCCGGTCGCTCCGGTCGGCCCGGTCGCTCCCGGACTTCCCGAGGGGCCGGTGGCCCCGGTAGGGCCGGCCACGACTCCACCGGCGGGTCCCGTCGGGCCGGTGGCCCCCACCGGACCAGTCGGTCCGGTGGCACCGGGCTCACCGGCCCCGGGTCCCGTCGGGCCCGTCGCGCACGAATGCTCGCATCCGTGGTGGCCCTCATCGCATGCGGGCGGATGACATCCGCCGGGCCGAGCGTCTCCGCGCTGGAGCACTGCGGCGGATGCGCCTTGCGGTGTCATCGCCAGCGTGGGGGCCGACACCAGGGTGAGCCCGCCGGCGGCCGCCAGCGCTACCAGCAAGGGGCGCCCCTGTGCGAGTGTTCGCCGATCGCGCCGTTTCCTGTAGTAGGTCAACTTCATCCCTCTTCTACGAATTGCACGAACTGTCTTTCGAGGCACCGCGGACGCGGCGTGCACTAAATCCCCACTCGGACGCGAGATCAGCTCATGGCGAAAGAAAGAGTTCAACAACAAGGCGGAGCCGACTATTCGCAAGCCACAGCGCAGTCAAAATCTCGGCATGCCGCTATACGGAGCCGAAACCGGACTTACCCTGCGCGGGCGGCGGTCAGCTTGTGCGGCGCCAGACGGCCCAGGCCCCCGTGTACGTCCAGCGGGCGGCCACGAACGTGAAGTTCGCGGGTGCGCCCGGCCAGCTCTTCGCGGGTGGCGTCCCGGGATCCCAGGGGACGACGGCCAGTGTCGCGTCCGGAGCCAGGGTCGAAGGATCGAAGCGGTCCAGGGGCCTCAGGTGCGTCCGCACCTGGAACGCCTGGGACACCCACACCCGCCACGGCATGCCCCTGTAGTCCAGCGCCACCACGTCGCGCGCGGTGAGCCCCGCCACGGCCAGGCTGGTGGCGGAGTCGAGCCTGCGCCCCCAGTACCGCGTCCCCCGGACGCTGACCGCCGTCACGACCGCGATGTTCAGGACGACGACGAGAACGAGCGCCGCCGCGGCCATCCGGCGGTTCTTCAGCAGGACCAGCAGCGCCAGCCCGGGGAGCACCGCAAGCGTCGCCCATCCTGGTTTCAGGGCGTCCCAGCTCCACGTCACCACGCTCATCTCGGGGAAGTCGAACACTCCGAAGAAGTCGGTGTACAGGCGCTGACCCGCGTGCTGCATCACCATCACGGCGCACAGCAGCGTCACCATCACCGTGGCGACCGCGGCGCGCTGAACTTCCCTGCGGGGTCGGCGCAGCGCTAGAGCGGCACCCGCCAAGAACAGGACCGGTGCAAAGCAGGCCAGGTAGCGGCCGTAGGCGAAGTTCGCGACCGTCCCCTCGTCCGGCACGGCGGCCGAAGACGCAAGGGCGATCCCCGCCATCGCGGCCAGGACGGCCAAGGCCGACACCCGCAGCGCCCGACCCGCCCCGCGCCGTACCGCGACGAACCCGGCGGCCGCCAGGCCCGCTCCTGCCACTCCCCATGTGGACACGACGAGGTACCAGAGCTTCCCCGCCGTGAGGCCCAGCGTCCAGCCCCAGCCGTCCAGGCTCGTCAGCCGCTGGACGAGGAAGCCGTCCAGGTCCATGGGGCCGCCGGGATAGATCTGCGACTGAAGCATCCTGTTCAGCAGAGCACCCGCGGCCACGCCCAGCGCCAGGACACCGGTCGCGGCGGCGACGTCGCGTCTGGGCGCCCAGCGGCGGACGAACACGGCCATCAGCAGCGCCGCGTGCACCACCACGATGACGTCGCCGCGGACATGCACACTGGCGGTGTAGGCCGCCAGCGCGGCGGCCGCCGCCCCGTGCCCCATTCCGCCTCGGGACATCCAGGAATGGATGCACAGCATCCACCCGAGGACGACCACGGGCAGGACCGCGTCCGTCAGGGCGAACTGCCCGTAGTAGAGAGCGGACGGCAGCAAACCGGTCGTCATGGCGACCGCGTACGCGGGCACGCGCGACAACCCCAGGCGTCTCAGCGCCGCGTAAGCGAGCACGAAGAGAAACGCGCCGATCAGCGCGTTGATGACCAGCACGATCCGGTAGACGGTCGCCGGGTCGTCGCTCGCATGGAACGCCGGACTGATGAGCAGCGGGTACCCGCCCTCGTAGAGGGTGCGACCCGACAGATCTCCTCGGTCACCGCCGGACAGGAGACGGGCCGCCAGGAGATAACCGGTCTCGTCCGGAACGAGAACGGGCATCCGGTGGAACGGCAGGAACAGCAGCCGCACCACGAAATGCGTCAGCCAGCCGCCGGCGAGCAGCGCCGGCCACCAGAGCGTCCGGCGCCCGGTCCCGCCGACCGTCGGCGCCGGCCGCCACGCCCGCTCGGGCGGCCTCAAGACTTCGAGCGATCCCATGGCGCCGCGCCGCCTCCGTCCACATCCGGCATTCCTTCATCGGAAACGGCGCCCGACCCTCGTCGATCGGCCGTCACGCTGATCGGACCGGCCGGCGCCACCCATCATGATCACTCTTCGCTTGCGCGAGTTTCGGATTCCCCTGGGGCGACCACCGAAATCAAGGACGGACTTTGTCGCCCGATGACCAAATGGAAGCCATTTCGCACCACGTCAGATGTCGACCTGGGAGCCCATGGTGACCGTGTGGTTCTCGGGGAGGCGGAAGTATTCGGCGGGGTCAGCGGCGTTGCGGGCCAGGGAGGAAGAGCCTCTTGCACCACTGGCGCATGCCGGGCGCCCAGGTGAGCTGCGGGGTGATCCGGGACAGGAAGTAGGAGGCGTGGTCGGGGTCGAAGCGCAGCTCGGGGACGGGGAGCGCGGCGGCGCGGCGCAGCGCGGCGGGGAGGTCCTGCGGGAGGGCGATCGGGGTGACGGGACCGAAGAGGCCGCCGACCCGATGCGTCCCCCAGCGCTGCGCCATGAACAGCAGCGTCAGGACCGCTCCGTGGTCGATCGAGAAGACCTTCTGCAGGGCGTACAGCGGGCTGGTGCCGATGTCGCCGTAGACCACGCCGAGAGCGCCCAGCATCAGCACGCCGCGCCCCCGCGCCCAGGACGTGAGGGCGCCGTTCCCGGACGCGGGCGGCCCCGGCGTGTCCTTCGCCGTCCGCGGGTCGGTCATGACGCCATACCTACCCGGACGGCGGGTACGGGTGAGGTGAACCGGCGGTGGGGCGTTTCCCCTGGTCGCCGGGCTTGGAGATCCCGCCCGTGTCCCCGAGGAGGCCGGCCGTCCCATGAACGATCTGACGTTCACCGTCCCGCTGTGGGTCTGGACCGCGGTCATGGCCGGCATCGTCGCCATGCTCGCCGTCGACCTGCTCGCCCACCGCGACGGCCACGTGATCGGCTTCCGGGAGGCCGCGCTCTGGAGCGGGGGCTGGATCGCCGCCGGGCTGGGCTTCGGCGGCGTCCTCATGCTGTGGCAGGGCGGCGAGGTCGCCTCCACCTACTACGCCGGCTACCTGATCGAGAAGGCCCTCTCGATCGACAACGTGTTCGTCTTCGCGCTCGTCTTCTCGTTCTTCGCCGTCCCGGACGCCTACCAGCACAAGGTCCTGTTCTGGGGCGTGATCGGCGCGCTGGGGGCCCGGCTGGTGTTCATCTTCGTCGGCGCCGAACTGCTGCGGGTGTTCTTCTGGACCGCCTACGTCTTCGGCGCCTTCCTCATCTGGACCGGCTACAAGATGGCCGTCTCCAAGGACTCCGAAGTCCACCCCGACAGGAACCCGGTCGTCCGCGCCGTCAGGAGGATCGTCCCGACCGACCCCCGCTTCCACGGCGACCGGTTCGTCACCCGCGTCGACGGACGGCGCGTCGCGACGCTGCTCCTGGTCGTCCTGGTCGCCGTCGAGGCCACCGACCTGATCTTCGCCGTGGACTCCGTCGCCGCCGTGCTGGCCATCACCACCAACACCTTCCTGGTGTGGACGGCGAACGCCTTCGCCGTCCTCGGCCTGCGGAGCCTCTACTTCTGCCTGTCCGGCCTCCTGCGCCGCTTCGCCTACCTGCACTACGGCCTGGCCGTCCTGCTCGTGTTCGCCGGCGTCAAGCTCATCCTGTCCGAGACGCCCGTCGGCAAGCTCCCCATCCCGCTCACCCTCTCGGTCATCGCCGTCACCATCGCCGTCTCCATCGGCTGGTCCCTCCTCGCCACCCGCGGTGGGACCGACGAAAGCCACGATGGACGGGCCCCAGGGTCGCCGGACGTCCCCGAGCCAGGAGCCCGTCCGCCCGGAGACGACCTGTGACCCTGCAAGTCGCCATCGCGTCGGCGCGGCCGAGGGCGTCAGGCAGTGCCGATCAGGACAAGGCGACCGACAGGTTCCCCAGCGTGGTGCCGGTGTCCGAAGGGCGCGATGCCCTCCCGGCGGTCGAGCGGCGGGCGCGGGCCGCCGCCGGTGCAGCGCCGCCGGGTCCCGCTGAGGGGGCGCGGCGCAGCCGGTACGCCAGGACGGCGGCGGCAAGCAGCGGACCCCAGATCGGGAACGGGAAGATCAGCAACGCCATGACCATGCCGACGCCCATGCCGTCGCTCTCCAGCCCGTGCACGACGAAGCCCGGCGCGGCCACGCACGCCGCCGCGGCGACCACGCCGCCCGGGATCACGGCCATCCCCGGCGGCACGGGACGTCCGCCCACGACCGGGACCCAGCGCGGGAACCGCTCGCCCCACCTGGCGATCAGCCCCAGGGTGAGCACCGTGCCGCCGACCGCGGCCACCCCCAGTCCCGCGCCCTGCATCCGGGTCGCCGGATTGTCCTCGCTGCCCATCAGTCCTATGGGCCACGGGGTCAGCCAGGTCAGCCGGACGAGGCCGTACGTCAGCGGGCACAGTCCCGCCGCGATCGTGGCGATCCGTCCCCATCGGCGGGCGCCCTCGGGGGTCGCCCAGGCCGGAAGACGACCGCCACCGCCCAGAAGCATCGAGCGGCGCAGCAGCCGGTAGGCCAGGAACGCCCAGCCGGCGGTGACGGCCGACATCCCGATGCCCCAGACCAGCCGCAGGTCGTAGTCGGCGAAGCTGTGCCCCACGTTGCGCGCGAACCGGGACACCGAGCCGACGGTGAGGAAGCCGGTCGCCACCCCGACGGCGGCCAGGGCCAGCAGCATCCCGGCGGCCAGGTACCCGATCCGCTGGCGGCGGACGCAGGCCACCAGGACGGTCGTCAGCACGATCAACGGGCTGGTGAGCGCGAGGGTGTAGGCGAGCCCCACCATCAGCGTGATGTCGGCCATCACCAGGCCGAAGAACAGGGTCTCGGCGAGGGCGATCGCGCCGGCGGCCCGCAGCGCTGCGACGCGGGCGCGCCCGCGGGCGGCGAACGCGGTGGCCGCGAGCCCGGCGGCCGAGGCCGCCAGCAGCATCGCGCCCGCCGCCCGGTGCTCGATCAGGTGGGTGACCGACACCGTGACCTTGTCGGCGGAGCCGAACGGGTAGCTCGACGGACGGGCGAACCACAGCGCACCCACCCCGGCTATGAGCAGCGTAAGCATTCCCGACGCCGCGACCGGCCCTCGGGGCGGCCTCGCCTCGCAGGCGTCGTCCTTCTGCGTTTCCATGGCAGGGAGGCTAGAAAGAGCTGGCCGGAGCCCGGTTCCCCCTGCCGGGGGAGCCGCCTCCCTCCGGCGAGCGAACCGACCGCCCGGACGGTCGCGAAGTGCTCCACCGCGCGTGTCCGAGCCGAGTGCCACAATGCGGACGGCATTTACAGGAGGTGGGATGGCCGTCCTCATCCACGCCAGTGAGGTGCCTGCCGCGGAGCGGGCGCAGACCTGGCTCGACGTGGTCTGCGACACCCTGGGCCCGCTGGATGTGCGGATGGATCGGGACGTCCCTCTGGAAGGACGGATCGAGGCCGCGCAGCTCGGCCCGCTCGGCGTCGGCAGGATCCAGACCTCGACACCGCACAGCGTCCACCGCACGCCAGGGTTGATCAAACGCGGCGGGCCGGCGCTGTACCGGGTGCTGCTGGCGGCTTCGGGAACGGTGCTGCTCCGCCAGGACGACCGGACGGCGCGGCTGCGCGGCGGCGACCTGGCGGTGTACGACTTCACCCGTCCGTACGAGCTGGTCTACGACTCGGCCGTCCAGTTGGCGGTCTTCAGCCTCCCCAGGGAAGCGCTTGCCGTACCCGCCGGCACGCTGCACCGGCTCACCGGCGTCCCGATCCCGGGGGACGGCGGTACGGCGGCCCTCGCCGGGCCGCTGCTGCGCAGGGTCGCCGAAGACGTGGACACCTACCGGCCGGCCAGCGCCGCCCGGCTGGCCACGGTGGTGACGGACCTGCTCACGACGACGGTCGCCGAGCACGCGTCGCAGGCCGACGCGCTGGAGCCGGAGACCCGCGAACGGGTGCTGCTGCACCGCGTCCACGCGTTCGTCGAACAACACCTCGGCGACCCCGACCTCAGCCCGGCCGTGGTGGCGGCGGCCCACCACGTGTCGCTGCGCTACCTGCACCGGCTGTTCGAGTCGCAGGACACCACGGTCGCGGGGTGGATCCGGCACCGGCGGCTGGAACGCTGCCGCCGGGACCTGGCCGACCCGGGCTGCTCCGACCAGTCGGTCAGCACCATCGCCGCGCGGTGGGGGCTGCCCGATCCGGCCCACTTCAGCCGGCTCTTCCGCCGGGCGTACGGGAGGCCGCCGGCCGAGTACCGCAGGGCGTGCCCGGCGCCGGGCGGCTGAGTCCCGCACGGATCGTCAAGTCCCCGGCTCTCAGGTACAAGCCCCGCCGCAGCGCGGTCCGCAGAATCGTGGACATGGCAGGCCGCGAGGCCACGACCTCCGAGAAGGGAACGGAAATGTCCCACACCCTGTTCGTCAACATGCCCGTCAAGGACCTCGACCGGTCCAAGAAGTTCTTCACCGAGCTCGGCTTCGACTTCTTCGGCATGACCGACGACATCGCCTCCGTGGTCATCAGCGAGCGCACCCAGGTCATGCTGCTGGCGGAGCCGACGTTCGCCGGTTACAGCCGCAACCCGGTCGCCGACCCGGCCGAGACCACCGAGGTGATCCTGGTGCTCGGCCTCGACAGCCCCGCGGAGGTGGACGAGCTGTTCGACAAGGCGGTGGCAGCCGGCGCGACGCCCGTCGGCGAGCCGCTGACCGAGGGCCCCCGCTACCAGCGCGGCTTCGCCGACCCCGACGGCCACCAGTGGTCGGCGCTGTGCCTGATCAACCCGGCCGGCTGAGATGGCGGCGATTCCGGCTCCGATCGCCACGGACACCGCGACCTCGGCCGACGGCACGTCGATCGTCTTCGACCGCACCGGCACGGGACCCGCGCTCGTCCTGGTGCACGGCGCCTTCACCGACCGGTCGCATCCGCTGCTCCACGAGGTGGCGCGGACGCTGGCCCCGTGGTTCACGGTGTTCGACTACGACCGCCGCGGCCGCGGCGCCAGCGGGGACACCCGGCCCTACGCCGTCCAGCGGGAGATCGAGGACCTGGCCGCGGTCATCGAGGCGGCGGGCGGCACGGCGATGGTGTTCGGCGGCTCCTCCGGCGCCGCGCTGGCGCTGCGGGCCGCCGCCCGCCTCCCGGCCGTCACCCGCCTCGCGCTGTGGGAACCGCCGTACCACGTCGGCCCCGGCGCCCCCGAACTGCCGCACGACTTCGCCTCGCGCCTCACCGCACTGGTGGAGGGGGGAGCGCGAGGCGAGGCGGTGGAGCTGTTCATGGTCCGGGCCGCCGAGGTCCCCGCCGACGTGGTCGGTGCGATGCGCGCCGATCCGTCGTGGCGGCGGATGGAGGCGCTCGCCCACACCCTGGCGTACGAGGCGGAGGTCATGGGCCCCGGCAACCCCCTGCCCGTCGACACGGCCACGTCGATCGGGCGACCGGTCCTCGTCCTCAACGGCCAGGACAGCCCCGCCTGGATGCGCGACGCCGGCGCCGCTCTCGCTCAGGCCGTCCCAGGGGCCGTCCACCGGACGCTGAGCGGCCAGACCCACGCCGTCGCCCCTGACGCGCTGGCCCCCGAACTGCTCGAGTTCTTCGCCCGGCACGCCTGACGCCCGCCGGCCGTCCGCCCGCACCCTTGACACATAGCGACCGATTGGTTTCTATGTCGGCCATGCGCTTCGACGTCATCATCCGCGGCGGCCGCTGGTTCGACGGGACGGGCGCGCCCTCCGCGATCCGCACCCTCGGCATCAAGGACGGCAAGGTCGCCGCCGTCTCCGCCGCCGACCTCCCCGCGGAGGGCGCGCGGGTCGTCGACGCGTCCGGCAAGTGGGTCATGCCGGGCTTCATCGACATCCACACCCACTACGACGTCGAGGCCCTCGCCGCGCCTGGACTGGGCGAGTCGGTGCGCCACGGGGTCACCACGGTCGTGTTCGGGTCGTGCTCGCTGGGCACCGTCCACGTCGAGCCCCTGGACGCGGCCGACCTGTTCAGCAGGGTCGAGGCCGTGCCGCGCGAGCACGTCCTGTCCATCCTGGGACGGCACCGCGACACCTGGGGCTCGGCCGCCGAGTACATCGCGGCGCTCGAAGACCGGCCGCTGGGCCCGAACGTCACCGCGTTCCTCGGCCACTCCGACCTGCGCGCCGCGGTGATGGGGCTGGGCCGCTCCACCGACGCGAAGGCCGCCCCGACCGGCGCCGAGCTGCGCAGGATGGAGCTGCTGCTGGTCGACGCCCTGCGCGCCGGGATGATCGGCATGTCGGAGATGCGCAACCCCTGGGACAAGCTGGACGGCGACCGCTACCGCTCGCGCACCCTTCCCTCCACCTTCGGCACCCGCGCCGAGCGCCGCCGCCTCTACCGCATCCTGCGCAGCTCCGGGCGGGTCCTGCAGTCCATCCCGAACCTCAACCTGCCCGTCTCCCTGATCCCCGCGCTGCTGGCCTCCATCGGACGGGGCGGCACCAAGCCGCTGAAGACCAGCTACCTGACCGCCGCCGACGTCAAGGCCAACCCGTTCCTCATGCACATCATGGGGCCGCTGGCCCGCGCGGTGAACCGGCTGGGCGGCGACTTCCGCTGGCAGCACCTGCCCGTCCCGTTCCAGGTGTTCGCCGACGGCATCGACCTGGTGGTGTTCGAGGAGTTCGGGGCCGGCGCCGCCGCGCTGCACCTGAAGGACGAGGTCGAGCGCAACGCCCTGCTGCAGGACGAGGCCTACCGGCGGCGCTTCCGGCGGGAGTACGAGAACCGGTGGACTCCGCGCGTGTGGCACCGCGACCTGTACGACGCGCACATCGTCGACTGCCCCGACGCGTCCGCCGTCGGCAGGACGTTCGGGCAGGTCGGCGACGAGCGCGGCGTGCACCCGGTCGACGCCTTCCTGGACCTGGTGGTCGAGCACGGCCCGAAGGTCCGCTGGCACACCACCATCTCCAACCACCGGCCCCAGGCCCTGAACCACCTCAGCTCGCTGCCCGAGGTGCAGATGGGGTTCTCCGACGCCGGGGCCCACCTGCGCAACATGGCGTTCTACAACTTCCCGCTGCGGCTGCTGCGCCGCGCCCACCACGAGGGCTTCATGACGATCGAGCGGGCCGTCCACCGGCTCACCGGCGAGCTGGGCTCCTGGTACGGGCTGGACGCCGGGTTCCTGCGCGAGGGGGATCGCGCGGACCTCGTCATCGTCGACCCCGACCACCTGGGTCCGGAGCTCGACCAGGCGCAGGAGGCCCCGGTCGAGGCGTTCGGCGGGCTGCGGCGCATGGTCAACCGCAACGACGCCACCGTCGTGGCGACGTTCGTCGCGGGCACCCGGATCTTCGGCGCGGGCGAGTACGCCCCCGAGTTCGGCCGCCGCCGCACCGGCCGCTTCCTGCGGGCCGGCGAGCCGCGCGGCACCGTCGACCCCCGGACCCTGCCGGGCCCGGCTGCTATCGTCGGCTGAGTGGACGCCCAGCAGCCCGTCCGGCGGCGCACGCAGCGCGAACGCAAGGAGGCGACCGTCACCCGGCTGCTGGACGCGACGATCGCGGCCATCGCCGAAGCCGGTTACGCAGGCACCTCGGTGGGCGAGGTCTGCGCCCGCTCGGGCGTCTCGCGCGGCGGGCTGTTCCGCCACTTCGGGTCCCGGCTCGACCTCGTCGTCGCCGCGGCCGAGCGGGTCGCCGCCCACCACCTCGAAGCCGCCGCCGACCACCTGGCCGCCGCGCCGCCGTCGGACCTGCGCGCCGCACTGGAGTGGATGCGCGGCCGCCACCGCGACCGCGAGAACGTCGTCTGGTTCGAGCTGATGGTCGCCGCCCGCACCGACGCCGCGCTGCGCGCCCGGCTGTCCCCCGTCGCCGAGCGCTTCTTCGCCGACATCACGCGTCTCGCCCGCCGGGTCCCCGCCCTGGCCGGCTTCCCCGACGAGACCCTCCACCTGCTCGTCTCCTCCGCGCGCAACCTCCTCGACGGCGAGACCATCTCCAGGACCCTCGTCCCCGAACCCGCAGTCGAGGACGCCCGCCTCGACTTCCTGGCCGACTTCGCCCAGTTCCTCGCCGTCCGCCGGACCCGCGTGAGCGTCGGCGGCGCGTGACCGGACAACCGGTTCCCGGCGCGCCACAACGGTCGGTTGTGCGCGCCTAGGGTGAACCGGTGGACACCGAGGCATTGCGATCGTTCGTCCGGGCGGCCGAGCTCGGGCAGCTGGGGCACGCGGCCGACGAGCTGGGCGTGACGCAGCAGGCGGTCTCCAAGCGGATCGCCGCACTGGAGCGCGATCTGGAAGTCCGCCTGTTCACGCGTACCGCGCGAGGGGTGGAGCTGACCCTCGACGGCCAGGCGTTCCTCCCCCACGCGCGGAGCGTCGTCGCCGGGGTGGAGCGCGCCGTCACCGCGGTCAGGCCGGGGTCGCGGGCCCTTCGCATCGACGTCCTCGGCTTCCGGAGCGCGCAGGCCGTCGTCCTGCACGAGTACTGGCGGTCGCATCCCGGGACCGACCTCGACGTGGTGACACTCCGGGTCGACGACCCGCGCGCGGCGGTCGCCGCCATCGAAGCCGGCGAGATCGACGCTTCGTTCCGCACCGTGACCGACCCGGCCGCCCTGCCGTCCGGCGTGCGGATGATCCGGGCGTTCGACTCCCCGCTGGAACTCCTCGTCGGCCCGGGCCACCTGCTCGCCTCCGCGCGGGAGCTGACCCCGGCCCGGCTGCGCAAGCACCGGATATGGGTGCCGGGCATCGCGCCCCGAAGCGAGTGGGGAGAGTTCTACGACCGGCTCGCCGCCCGATTCGACCTGCGCATCGACGCGGCGGGCCCGCACTTCGGCGACGAAGTGCTCCTGGACGTCCTCGCGGACTCCGCCGACGTGGCCACCCTCGTCGGCGCCCGGGACCGCTACATCTGGCCGGCGAGCTACGACCTGCGCCGCATCCCCATCGTCGAGCCGACCCTCGCGTACCCGCTCTCGCTCATCCTCCCCAGAACGAACCCGCATCCGGGACTACGCGGAATCATCGCCCACCTCAGAACCCTACCGAGCCTCCCCGACCCGGTCTGGCTCCCGTCCTGGGCGCCCGAAGAGGCATCGCAAGAGCCCGCCTGACGAAGGCGACCCGGCCGACCGCTGATGGCGGCCTCCCCTTGAGCCCCCATCTCACCGATTCACCAGAAGGGATCGCGGCATGCCCAGCGACCGCCTCATGCGCATCCACAGCCCCGATTTCAAGGCCATGTCCGACAGGGTCCTCCGGGCCACGGAGCTCACCTCCCGCCTGAACGTCCTGCCCTTCGAGGACGAAGCGGGCAAGGCCGAGCTGTTCGAACGGATCCTCGGCAGGCCGCTGCCCGCGAGCGCCACGATCTACCCGCCCTTCTACACCGATCACGGCCTGCGCCTGGATCTCGCGGAGCGCGTGTTCATCAACCAGAACTGCACGTTCCTGGACTACGCCGGCATCCGGCTCGGCGAGCGCGTGATGGTCGGGCCGAAGGCCACGTTCATCACCGTCGGCCATCCGGTCGATCCCGGGGAGCGCCGGGAGTGGCTGACCGGCGCGCCCATCGACGTTGCGGAGAACGTGTGGATCGGCGCGGGCGCCACCGTCCTGCCCGGCGTCAGCATCGGCCGAGACTCGGTGGTCGCCGCCGGAGCGGTCGTGGCCGACGACGTCCCGCCCGCAACCCTGGTGACCGGCCCGAAAGCGACCCTGAACAGGCAGTGGTGACCGCGGCGGGAGCAGGCCGAGGGGCGGCGTGCGTGGAAATCGACCCGTGAGTCCCGTTAGGGTCGTGGCTTGGTGAGCCGGGAAGTCTGGTCGGCACTGCGTCCGCCATTCCCGAGAGAGCCCCGGTATGACCAACCTTCTGCTCGCCTTCGCCGCCATGCTGCTGCTGGCGGTGCTGGTGTCCAACCTCGCCCACCGCACCGTGCTGTCGACGGCGGCGCTGTTCCTGGTCGGCGGGTTCCTGCTGGGCGACGGCGTCACCGGACTGATCACTCTGAAGCCGGGCGACACGCTGGTGTCCGAGCTGGCGGAGCTGGCGCTGTTCGCCGTGCTGTTCACCGACGGCATGCACGCGGGCTGGCAGGACCTGCGCAGCGCCTGGCGGCTGCCCGGCCGCGCCCTCGGCTGGGGACTCCCCCTCACGCTGCTGGTCACCGCGCTCTTCGCGCACTACGTCGTCGGGCTCGGCTGGGTGCAAGCACTGCTGATCGCGGCCATCCTCACCCCCACCGACCCCGTGTTCGCCGCCGCGCTGGTCGGCAACGACAAGGTGCCGCCGCGGCTGCGCCATCTGCTGAACGTGGAGTCGGGCGTCAACGACGGGCTCGTCCTGCCGTTCGTGGTGCTGTTCCTGGCGATCGCGCGGGGCGAGGAGAGCCTGCATCTGGGTGAGCTGGGCGCCGAGCTGGCCGGCGGGGTGGCCATCGGCGTGGCGATCCCGTGGGCCGCGATCATGCTGGTGCGGACCCGGTGGTTCGCGATCGCGCCCAAGTACGAGCCGCTGAACGCCGTCGCCATCGGGCTGCTCGTGCTGGCCACCGCGCAGGCCACGCACGGCAACCTGTTCCTGGCCGCGTTCGCCGCCGGCGTCACCGTCGCGACGGTCGGGCACCGCCACCGCGAGACGTTCGAGCAGTTCGGCGAGCTGGTCGCCGAACTGCTCAAACTCGCCGCCCTGCTGGTGTTCGGCGCGCTGCTGTCCCCCGCGTTCCTCGGCGACGTCGGCTGGACCGGCTGGGCCTTCGCCGTCCTCGCCCTCGTGGTCGCGCGCCCGGTGGCGATCTGGGTGTCGTTCCTGCGCTCCGGACTCACCGCACGGGAGCAGGCCGCGGTGATGTGGTTCGGGCCAAAGGGCTTCGCCTCGGTCGTCTACGGCCTGCTCGTCCTGGAGTCGGGCATCCCCGCCGGCGAGAAGATCTTCCACCTCGTCGGCGTCACCATCACCCTGTCGATCCTCGCGCACTCCTCCACCGACATAGTCGTCGCACGCGGCTTCGATGAGGAACGCGAGGTCCCGGCCTGGTTCGGAAAGGCCCGCGCCCGCCTCCGACGCCCCGCCCCCGCCGAAGGCGGCGACGGACCGGCCGCCGAGTCCGGGGCGGATCGCGAGCCCACTCCCTGATCAGGAGCCGCGACCGGGCGCCTCAACGGGTGTCGCGGAGGGTGGTCTCTATTGCGGTGAGTTTGTCGGCCAGGTGGAGGAGGGCGCCGACGGACGGGTCGTCGGTGGCGCCCGCGAGGGTCTGGGCGCGGCGGTAGGCGGCTTTGATCTCGGTCCAGCGCTCGGCCTCGGACGGGGTGAGGGTGCCCTGGAGTTCGGCGAGTTTGAGGAGGTTGGCCTCCGCGTCCGAGGTGAGGGTCTGGGACTCGGCCCGGTAGTGGTCGTCGATGACCGCTTGCAGTTCGGTGTCGTCCATGACCGGGAGGATGCGTTCGGCGAGCTTGTTCATGTCGCGGTAGGAGCCCTGGAGGCGGAACGGCGGTTCGGTGCGGGACGAGTCGTCCTGGGCGGCGGAGGCTATGTAGACGCGGTTGACCGTCAGGACCACCTGCTGCGCGTAGCGGAGCTTGGCGAGCACGGACAGGATGTCGTCCAGTTCGGCTTGGGAGTACGGGTGGGACAGGCGGTCGGGGTGGACGGTCTGGTCCCCCGCCGCCAGGCGGACGAGCAGTTCGATGTCGCCGCGGTCGCGGCCTCCAAGGGGCGCGAGGACGGGGTTCGAGGTCAGGGCGTTCTCGATGT
This sequence comes from Actinomadura sp. NPDC000600, assembly GCF_040492135.1. Taxonomy (NCBI): domain Bacteria; kingdom Bacillati; phylum Actinomycetota; class Actinomycetes; order Streptosporangiales; family Thermomonosporaceae; genus Actinomadura; species Actinomadura sp. NPDC000600. The sequence continues at coordinate 321,840 of NZ_JBEUPD010000002.1, read as the reverse complement.
AGCTGAGCGCGAACAGCTCGTCCTTGCCGGACAGGACGTCGCCGAGGTTCCACACGTCGGCGCGGTTGGCGAGCATGTCGGGGATGCGGAAGCGGCGGCCCGACTCGGTGTAGGGGTTGCCCGCCATGCAGACGGCGAAGCGCTTGCCGCGCAGGTCGTAGGTGCGTTCGGCTCCCTCGATGCGGCGCTGGGCGTCGCAGAGCGGGATGAACTTCTGCAGGAGTTCCGGCGAGGTGTGCTGGATGTCGTCGAGGTACAGCAGGACGTTGGTGCCCATGTCGAGCGCAAAGTTGATCTTTTCGACCTCGCGGGCGGCGGTGGCGTCGGGGGCCTTGGACGGGTCGAGGGACGTGACGCCGTGGCCGAGCGCCGGGCCGTCCACCTTCACCAGGGCGAGGCCGAGGCGGTCGGCGACGTACTCCATCAGGGTCGTCTTGCCGTAGCCGGGCGGTGAGACGAGCAGGAGCAGCCCCATCTGGTCGGCGCGCTCGCCGTCGCCGGCGGCGCCCAGCTGCTTGGCGAGGTTGTCGCCGATGAGGGGGAGGTAGACCTCGTCGATGAGGCGGTTGCGGACGAACGCGCTCATCGTGCGGGGGCGGAGGCCGGCCACTCCCAGGCGCTTCTCCTCCGCCGCGACCAGCTCGTTCCGCTTCCGCTGGTAGGCGCGGAAGGCGGGGACCCGCTCGGTGCGGAAGCGGTGCGTCCTGGTGAGGAGCTCGTCCAGGCGCAGGTCGAGCCGGCGGCCGGTGATCCGCGGGTGGCGGCCGAGCAGGTCGTCGATGGTGGCCGCGAGCGCGGCCGGCGAGTCGTACCGGGCGGACGGGCACAGGAGCATGGACACGGCCTCGGGCAGGTCGGCCGGGTCGCCGTCCGCCCCCGTCCCGAGGTAGGCGGAGAGCCACGCCTCGGCCAGCTGCCGGCGTGCGGCGAGGGTGCCCGCGCCGCGCAGGTCCTCGTCCAGGGGGACGTCGCCGAGCGCCTGGGTGAAGTCCTTCAGCAGGGTGCGGGCGCCCTGGCTCGTCACGAAGCCGTCCGGGGCGGTGGCGAGTTCCTCGACCAGGTACTCGGCGGCGAGCGGGTCGGGGGCGGGCATGGCGTCGCGGTCGGCGAACGCCTCGATCGCCGAGCGGAGTTCCTCGGTCAGCCCGGTGAGGGCGCCGGGACGTCCGAACGCCTCGCGGGCGCGGACGAGCGACCGGGCGCGGACCGTCCACGTCGCGCGCTCGGCGTCGTCGGGACCGTGCGTCCAGAAGAGCTGGGCGGCGGCGCGGGCCTCGCCCGGGTAGCGCAGGAGGCCCGCCTCGGTGTGCAGGCGCAGGAGCGCCTCCAGGATGCGTGCCGCGTCGTGGTCGTGGACGCCCCGCTCGTACCCCTCGTCGTAGCGGTCGGCGGCGGTCTCCCGGACGAGGGCGAGCAGGCGGCCGTCGGCCGCGGCCCGGCGCAGGTCGCCGGGGTCGGCGGCGGCGAGGAGCGACGCCGCCAGGTACTCGGCGCGGTAGGTCTCCGCCGTCTCCGAGACGAGGCTCTGGCTCCAGAAGGGGCGGGTCGCGGCGAAGTCCGCGTCGTGGACGGGCGCGCGGTAGTCGGTCCCGGTGATCGTGAAGGCGACCGTGTCGCGGTGCAGGACGAGGGTCAGCTCGATCGGACGGGTGTTGACCGCGAACCGGTGGCGTCCGAGCCGGATCGTTCCGCCGCCGTCGCCGTACAGGTCGAGGCGGTCGCGCAGGGCGCGGCCGGCCTCCTGGCGGGCGGCGTTGAGGCGGCCGTCCAGCTCCTCGGCGCGGGCGGCCTCGCCCAGGGCGCGCAGCTCGTCGGCGATCGCGCGCAGCCGGCGCACCATGGCGTCGGTCGTGAAGTAGGCGGTGACCTCGGCGGGGGACGCGAGCGCGGCGGCGCGGCGGCGCACACCGGACAGGATCCGGTCGGCCGACTCGGTGAGCCGGTCGCCGCGGCGGGCGCGCTCGTCCAGGAGCGTCTGCTTGCGGGAGGTGAACGCCTCGTTGAGCTCGGTCCGCTTCGTCTCCAGCTCGGCGAGGAACTCCTCCGGCTCGGCGAAGCGGGCCTGGAGCGTCTCCAGGCGGAGCAGCAGGCGGCCGAGCTGCGCGTCGCAGTCCTCGGGGGTCGCCGCCGCGGCGAGGGCGCCGGCGATGGCCTGGTCGAGCAGGCCGAGTTCGGCGGCGAACGCGGCGCCTCCCTCGCGGGCGAGCAGCTCGCGGCGGCGGTCGTCGAGGACGGCGCGGGCCCGGTTGAGGCCGCCTAGCACCTCGCCGACGCGCTCCAGGATCGCGGTCCGCGCGGTCGCGTCGGTGACGTCGAGGTCGCCGACGACCTCGGTGACGACGTCCAGCCCCTCGTTCTGGGCGTCGAGGAGGGCGGCCAGCGGCGCGGCGTCGGCGGCCGTCCCGATGGCGCGCGCCGCCTCGGCGATGCGCTCGACCTCGGCGTGGTAGCCGGTGAACGCGTCCTCGCCCTGGAGGTACTCGACGGCCTGCCGCGCGGCCTCGTCCAGCTCCGCCCGGACGTCCTCCGAGAGCGCGTCGATCCGGGCGCCGTCGGCGTAGCGGAGGTCTCGGAGCGTCTCCAGGTGCCCCTGGGCGCGGCGGAACTCCGCCAGGCGGGAGACCCAGCCGTCCGCGCTCTCCGGTTCCTCGGTCCGCGCGCGGCGGATCAGGGCGGCGAGCCGCTCGCCCGCCTCGGCGACGGCGGCGGCCGCCTGCCCGGTGAGCGCGCGGACCTTCTCGTACTCGTCCAGGACCTGGCCCGCGGTGGAGCGGACTTCGGCGAGCGGCGCGGCGAGGTCCCCGAGCCGGTCGTCGCCGAGCCAGGGGTACAGGTCCGCCGCGCGCGTGCACGCGGCGATCAGCGCCTCGAACACCCGGCCGGACGGCGACGTCTCCGCCGCCATCCGGGTGATCGACAGGCACTCGGAGACGCCGCGCACGAGGTCGGCGTTGCCGACCCGCTCCAGCGGGCCCGTGCCGACGGGCTGCGCGGCGGCGTGCGCGTCGGACACGAACGGGGTCGCCCAGATCTGCATCGGGTGGACGCGGGACGGCTCGTCGGAGAGCGCCCGCATGACCACGAGCGTCCCGTCGTCGAACAGCGAGTACCCGTGGCAGGTGATCGGCGTCGCGACCTGCTTGCGGATCACGTTGTAGGGCAGCAGCAGCGACCGGCCGTCCTCCCGCGAGTGGAAGACGTACAGGACGTCCTCTCCGTTGGGAGAGCGGACGACCCGCTCGTACTCCAGGCCCGCGACGTCGGTGTCGAACGTCTTCGCGGCGCCCGTGTCGAGGTGGTAGCCGCCGGGGAAGATGATCCCGTGGTCGTCCGGCAGCCGGCGGCACGCCTGCTCGATCCCGTCGAGCCGCGCGACCTCCTTGGTGCGGACGTTGAACACCAGGTGCCGCCACGCGGACTCGTTGTACGGCCTGATCCGCAGCAGGATCAGCGCCCCGACCCGCGCGTGCAGGACGTCGGCGTCCGCGAGCGACTGGAGCGGCTCGTCCACCGGCTCGGAGTAGATCCCCTCGCCGGTCCCGGTGTTGTCCTCGATCTTGACGGTGAGGGTCCCGCCGATCGTCTCGACGAACACCTCGCCCTCGATCGAGATGTGCGGGTGCCGCCCGGCGACGTGGTCGTCCCGTGTGGCCTCCACCCAGTCGACGTCGTGCGCGGGAGGGAACGCGTGGTCGCGCTCGCCCTGGTTGTCCTCGTAGGCGACGCCGCCGTCCGGCGCGGTCCGCCACCGCAGGACGCGCAGGTCCGACAGGCGCGGACCGGTCTGGAAGACGGCGAGCAGCCGCCCCTCCACCAGGCGCAGCTGGAGCAGCCGCGCCTGCCGGTAGTACCGGTACATGTCGGCGAAGTCGCGCAGGAAGCGCGGGTCGTCCAGCAGGCCCGGCACGGCCTCCGGCCCGGTCTGGACGAACCGGACGCCGTCCTCTCCGCGCGTGAACCGGTGCAGCGAGAAGACGTCGTCGACCGTCGTCTCGGGCTTCAGCCCGAGGAAGGCGTTGCAGCCGAACAGCAGCACCCCGCCGAGCGCCACCACGTCGCGGGGCACGCTGTTGTGCGCCGTGCGGATCCGCTCGGTGCCCGCGAGCCGCAGGTCCGAGCCCCCGAAGACCTCCAGCCGCCGGGCGTTGAGCGCCTCCGCGCGGCGCGCCAGCTCGCCGGCGTGCCCGGCGAGCCGCGCGCGCAGCACCTCGTACGTGCCGTGGTCCGGCTCCGCGTGCCGGTTCCCGGCCGCGCCGGGCTCTGTCATGTCCACGCCCACCTGCCTCCCGTTCGTCTACCGCGACGCGTGCCGAACCCCGACCTCGTCCAAGCGGTCCGTCCTGCGGCGAGCCGCCGTCCGGCGGCTCGCCGCGCGTGTCAGCGGGCCGCGGCGCCGACGGTGAGATCGGTGCCGTTCGGCGCGGCCTTCGGCAGCGGGGCGTCGGCGACGCCCAGGCGGCGCGCGGTGTCCAGGAGGTCCTGGAGGCCGGCGGTGTCCGGGCCGCCCGACTTGATCAGGCGCAGCAGGAGCGCCGAGAGGGTCAGGTCCCGCACGCCGCCCGTGTCGACCGCGCCGAGCACGCGCGACAGGTCCTCGGTGAAGCTCGCCGAGCCGTCCAGCCACGGACCCGCCACCGCCCGCGCGACCTCGGAGTTCTGGACGAAGCCGTCCACGCTCTTGCCGAGGGCGACCGACCCGACCAGGCGGTCGAAGAAGACCGAGTCGCCGCCGACGATGCTGATGTCGGCCTGCTCCAGCCCGGTGGCGAGGACGGTGGCCTGCGCCTCCGCGACCTTCTGCTGCACCTCGATGCCGGCCAGCCGGACGTCCTTCTCCGCCTCCAGGCGCAGCCGGTACTCCTCGTGCTGGCGGGACGCCTCGTCCAGCGCGGCCATTGCCCCGGCCTTCTCGGTCAGCCCCTCGGCCTCGGCCTTCAGGCTCTCGCGGATCCGGTCGGCCTCGGCCATCGCCTTCTCCCGCGCGACCGCGGCCTCGGCGCGCCCGACCTTCTCGATGGCCTCGGCGTCGCGCTCGCGCACCTGGACCTCGGCGAGCCCGGCCGCGGCGGCCTCCGCGCGGAGCCCCTCGGCCAGCCTGATCTTCGCCTGCGCGTCCAGCTCGGCGGTCTCCTGCCGGGCCTGCGCCAGCGTCAGCTCCTCGCGGGCGCGGTGCGCGGCGGCCGCCTCCGCCGCCTCGGCGGCCTTGATGTCCTTGACCAGGTTCTCCTGCGCCTCCGCCTCCGCGTGGATGATCACGGACTGGCGGGCGCGCTCGGCCTCCTCGACCGCGCGGAGCCGCTTGATGGCCTCCTCCTGCTCGGCGACCGTCCGCTCCACCGCGATCCGCTCGCGGACGACGTTCGCGATCTCCCGCTTCTCCGCCTCGACCTCCTTGTCGGCCGCGATGCGGGTCAGCTGCGTCTCGCGCTCGCGGGCGATGACCTCCAGCAGGCGGTCCTTCTCGATCCGCTCGCTCTCGATCGCGAGGACCCGCTCCTTGTTCTTCGCCGCGACCGACACCTCGCGGTCCCGGTTCTCGTTCTGGACGCCGAGCTGCTCGTCGGTGCGCAGGTGCGCGGCCTGCGCCCGCAGCCGCTCCTCGGCCTTGACCCGCTCGATCTCGGCGGCCTCGCGGGCCCGGACGGTCTCGACCTCGCGCTCCTGCCGCAGCTCGGCGTCCGCCTGCCGGCGCTCCAGCTCCAGGATCGCCTCGCGCGCCTCCACGTTCTGGCGCGTGATCTCCTTCTCCTCGTTGCGGGCGTGCTCGTTGGTGCGGACGTGCTCGATCGCGGTCAGCTCGGTGATCTTCCGGATGCCCTGGGCGTCGAGGATGTTCGACCTGTCCAGGGAGAGCAGGGGCGTCTGCTCCAGGTGGTCGATGGCGGCGTCCTCGAGGCTGTAGCCGTTCAGGTCCGTCCCGATGACGCGGATGATGTGGTCGCGGAACTCGTTGCGGCGGGTGTAGAGGTCGGCGAAGTCCAGGTGCTTGCCGACGGTCTTCAGGGCCTCGGAGAACTTGGCGGCGAACAGCTCCTGCAGCGTCTCCTGGTTGCTGGCGCGCTCGGTGCCGATCGCCTGCGCCACCTTGATCACGTCCTCGACCGTCTTGTTGACGCGGACGAAGAACGTGATGCGGATGTCGGCGCGGATGTTGTCCTGGCAGATCAGCCCGTCCCGGCCGGTCCGCTCGATCTCGATCGTCTTGACCGAGATGTCCATGAGCTCGGCGCGGTGCAGGACGGGCAGGACGATCGCGCCGGTGAAGGTGACGTCGACCTTCTTGAGCTTGGAGATGATGAGCGCGCGGCCCTGGTCGACCTTGCGGAACAACCGGGTCACCATGAGCACGAGGCCGAGGGCGACGAGCAGCGCGAGAGCGAGGAGCACACCGGCTCCTATCGTGATGGTGTCCATCGAGATCCCTGTCTGCCAGAGGGGATGAGAACGCGGGGGGCCGGGCGGGGCCGGGAGTCCTAGCGGGGGCCGGGAGCCGTGTCGTACGGCATGACCCAGAAGAAGCGGCCGTCCGGATCGATATCGAAGATCAGTGCGGTGCTGCCGGTGGTGAGGCCGGTGCCGGCCGCGGCGCCCGCCACGGGCACGTCCATGGCGTGCTGCCGCACCTGGACGATCGCGGACGAACCGTCCGGGGCGGTGACCTCCGCCTGGCCGAAGTCCGGCCCGACCTGCCCGGTGCGGATGACGCACGGCAGGCCGACGAAGTCGCGCAGCGACGCCTCGGCCCGGCCCTGGAAGACGCGCCGCAGCGGCAGGACCGCCGCCCGCGTCCCGATCCAGGCGACGACCAGGGCGAAGGGCAGGACGAGCGCCCGGAGGACGGCGCCGTCCAGCAGCGCCGAACCGGCCAGGCTGACGAACCAGGCAAGGCCGACGAGCACCGACAGCACGACCGTGGCCGGGACCCCGCCCAGCCCGAGCGGTGCGAGGTGCTCGGCCGCGAACCCGTCCTCGGCGCCGGCGCCGGCCCCCGTGTCGGCATCGGCGCCGGCGCCGAGGAAGTCCACTCCGAGGCCGCCGAGCAGGACGAGCGTCCAGTACCCGGCCACGACCAGGAGAGAGAAACTGAAAAGCGCGGTCGGAAAACCGAGCGCGACATCGACGAATTCGCCCATTGAATGCACGCTTCCGCATCGAGACGGCATGAACTGCGGAAGGGCGCACCGCTACGGCCGCCCGACCGTGAGGAAAGGCTTCGTCAAGCGAAGAAGGGGACCAGCTCAGCTATCCAGGAAGGCGTGCGCCCAGAACACCCGGAAGAAGACGGGGGGCGCGTCGCGGCTCGGAGCGCCTTTGCGCCGCGGAGCCGGCGGGACGAGAAAGTGCCGGGGAGTCATAGACCCTCCTGATCGGAGACGTATCCTGTCTCGCCGACCAGGCTTCCCGGCACACCGAGAGACACTTTAACTCATTTGCCGGGCTAACGGAAGCCTTTTACCCCGAACTCGGGCATCGCGCCCGTCCGTCGGCGGGGAAACCCGTTAATGGCGGCCGACCCCGGACACCGTTTCCCGTAAACCCCGGCCGCTATTTGCTACAAGTGTCGTAGACCGGGACGGCCCCCTCGCGCCGGGGCGGGCGCGGGAGGACGAGGATGCGGCCGAGGCAGGCCAGGAGCAGGCCGAGCGCCCAGCCCGCGACGGCGTCGGTCGGCCAGTGGTACCCGAGCGTGACGACGGCGACCGCGACACCCGCCGCCATGGCGTGGGCGGCGGCCGTCCAGGCGCGGGAGGCGCCCGTCACGGCCGCGATGAACAGCAGGCACGCCGCCGCGTTGGCGGCATGCCCGGACGGATAGGACAGGACGCCGTCGGCGAACAGCAGGTCGTGGCCGGTGCGCGGCGGGGTCCGGGCCAGCGCGACCTGCGTTCCGCGCACCAGGAGTTCGCTGCCCACCAGCCAGATTCCGGCCTTGACCAGCAGGGCGGGGCTGCGCCGCCGTCGCGCGGCGACGACGGACGCGATCGCGGCGAGGGAGCCGACGAGCCAGTACTGGCCGCCGTTCACGACCGTCCGCCACCAGAGATGCCAGGCGCCGCCGCGCGGTGGCAGCCCGTCGGCGAACATCCGCCCGTCGAGGTGCCGCAGCGGGCCGCCGAGCAGGACGTCCAAGGTCACCGCCACCGCGACCAGTGCGGCGACCGCCGCGAGCGCGTAGGGCGGCCTGCCGTCTCCCGTTCCGGACGCCTTCACCGGCATGCGGCCGGCACCTCCCCCGAGTCTGCTACTACATTTGTAGCAGTTCGGCTAGGGTCGGTGGAGACGGCCGACGAGCGGAGGATGACGATGCCTTTCTGGGACAAGCTGCGCGAGTCAACCCAGACCATGCAGACGCAGCTGCTCAGTAAGAAGAACGAACTCAAGAGCGGAGCGTTCCGTGACGCGAGCATGGCGATGTGCGCGCTCGTCGCGGCCGCCGACGGCAGCGTGGACCCGTCCGAACGGCAGCGCACCGCGTCCCTCATCGCCTCCAACGAGGTGCTGCAGAACTTCCCGGCCGACGACCTGCAGCGGCGGTTCAACGACTACGTGGCCAAGCTCACCGCCGACTTCGACTTCGGGAAGGTGGCGGTGCTGCAGGACATCGGCAAGACCAAGAAGAGGCCGGCCGAGGCGCGCGCCGTCATCCAGATCGGCATCGTGATCGGCGGCGCGGACGGGCACTTCGACCAGAGCGAGAAGGCCGCCGTCCGCGAGGCCTGCTTCGCCGTCGGCCTCGACCCCGCCGAGTTCGAGCTCTGAGGGGTGGCGCGGCCCGTCAGCGGAACGCCAGCACCGACAGCAGGAACGACACGAGGACGTGGTCGAGCTGGAGGGTCGCGGCGGTCAGCGACCCGGTGACGACGCCGTTGCCCATGAACAGCAGCGGGCCGGTGACCGTGTTCTTGGCCGGGGGCGTGCCCATCAGCGCCTCGACCCGTTCGACGACCCCGGACTCGGCGAACGCGCTCAGCGGTCCGGGGTCGCGCGGCTGCGCGAGGGCGACCTTGGCGATCGTCCGGGCGACGGCGGCGCGGTCGCCGGTCGCCTCCGCGGCGTCCTCGTCCGCCCAGCGCTCCGTGGCCAGCCGCAGCCGGGCGGCGAGGGGGCGCAGCGGCGGCAGGACGGCCGAGGCCAGCGCCCCGGCGGCGAGGTAGCGGTGGTGCCGGTGCCTGAGGTGGGAGCTCTCATGCTCGAAGACGACGTGGAGCTCCTCGGCCGTCAGCTTCCGCAGCAGGCCCCGGGAGACCAGGACCCCGCCGCGGCGGCCGGGGACCGCGACGGCGATCGGGACCTCGGTGTCGAGCGGCTCGCGGGCGTCCGCCCGCGCGGCGCGGAGCGCGGCCGCCCCCCGGGCGGCGGCCCTGCCCGCGGCCGCCAGCCCGGCCGCCGACAGCACGGCCGCCGGGATCCCCACCGCGTCCGGGACCGGCCGGTCGTCTCCGAACAGCGCCCACTCGGGGACGTGCGCCGCGGCGGCCGGCGCCAGCGTCGCCGCGTAGTTGACGGCCACGAAGAAGCCGGTGCCGAGCGCGGCCACGCCGGTCAGCGCCCCGGTGGTCGCCAGCAGCCGCGCCGACCAGGACGGGTGGAGCCGCGACGGCGCCTTCGCCAGCACGGCGCTCAGCGTCAGCATGATGGCGAGGGGCAGGAAGGTGTACCAGTTCACCCGCCGGCCTCCGGACGGTCGAGGAACTCGCGCAGCTTGCGCGCCTCCTCGGCGCTGAGCGACCGCGCGAACCGGTTCAGCACGTTGCCGGGGTCGCTGGCGTGCCGCAGGTGGTCGCGCATGCGCCCCGCCACCAGCTCGGACTCGTCGACGGCGAGCCGGTACCGGTAGTGCCGGCCCGTCCGGGTCCGCGAGACCAGCTTCTTCTCGTGGAGCCGGTGCAGGATCGTGTTCACCGTCGTGTAGGCGGGGTCGCCGTCCAGCCGCTCCACCAGTTCGGCGGTGCTGGCCGCCCCGCCGAGCCCGGCCAGCGCGGCGAGCACCTCTGCCTCCAACTGCCCGAGCGGCCTGCGCCCCACCGTCCTCAGCCCCCCTTCCGCAGCACGTCCGGCTCGAGGTAGACGAGCCGGGCGATCGGCACCGCCGCGCGGATGCGGGCCTCGGCATCGTTGATCGCGTCGGCGACCTCCCGCGCGTCGTCCTGGAGGTCGACGGCGACCTTCGCGGCGACCAGCAGCTCGTCCGGCCCGAGGTGCATGGTGCGCATGTGGATCACGGCGGGGACGTCGCGGCCCTCCACGATCGCCTGCCTGATCAGCCGCACGTGCTCCGGGGTCGCCGACTCCCCGATGAGCAGGCTCTTGACCTCGGTGGCCAGCACGATCGCGATGGCCGCCAGCAGCAGGCCGATCGCGGCGGTGCCGATCCCGTCCCAGACGCCGTCACCGGTGACGAGGGTCAGCCCGACGCCCGCGAGCGCGAACACCAGCCCGATCAGCGCCCCGGTGTCCTCCAGCAGGATGACCGGCAGCTCCGGCGACTTGGAGCGGCGGACGAACTGCACCCAGCCCGCCCGCCCCCTGCTCCGGTTCGACTCGCGGACCGCGGTGCGCAGCGCCGCCCCTTCCAGGACGATCGCGACCAGCAGGACGGCGATCGGCACCCACTGCCACTCCTCGATCGGGTGCGGATCGGCGATCTTGTGCCAGGCCTCGTACAGGGCGAACAACCCGCCCAGGCTGAACAGCACGATCGCCACCAGGAAGGCGTAGATGTAGCGCTCCCGTCCGTAGCCGAACGGGTGCTCCTCGGTCGCGTCCCGCTCCGCGCGCTTCCCGCCGATCAGCAGCAGCGCCTGGTTGCTGGAGTCGGCGACCGAGTGGATCGCCTCCGCCAGCATCGACGACGACCCCGTCAGCGCGAACGCCACGAACTTGGTGGCCGCGATGCCCAGGTTCGCACCCAGCGCGGTGACGACGGCCTTGGTACTGCCTTCGGCGCTCACGGACTCCCCTGTCATATCCGCACCCCGGAACGTCCGGCTAAGCGTAGGCGGTGATCGCGGGCAGCATGTCCTGAAGGGTTCGCCCCTGGCCGGGTTCGCCGCCGCGGCGGTGCGGGGATGGCTCTTCGCGCGTCCGCGACCTGGCGATGCGCTCATTAGTGTGGTTCCGGCAGATCCGCGTGGACAGGACCGCGCTGACCGGAAGGGCGGGGCATGGACGAGTTCGATGTCGTGGTGGTGGGGGCCGGGCCGACCGGGGAGAACCTGGCGGAGCGGGCGCACGCCGGCGGGCTCAGCGTGGCCGTCGTGGAGAGCGAGCTGGTGGGCGGGGAGTGCTCGTACTGGGCGTGCATGCCCAGCAAGGCGCTGCTGCGCCCGGCCGCCGCGCTCGCGGACGCGCGGCGGGTGGCCGGCGCGCGCGAGGCGGTCGGCGGGACGCTGGACGCGGCGGCGGTCCTCAGCCGCCGGGACGAGTTCACCTCGCACTGGAAGGACGACGGCCAGGTCTCCTGGCTGGAGGGGGCCGGGCTCGTCCTGGTGCGCGGCCACGGGCGGCTGGACGGGCCGAAACGCGTCGTGGTGCGGACCCGGGACGGCGGGCAGCGGGTGCTGACCGCCCGGCACGCGGTCGCGGTGTGCACGGGTACCCGCGCCGCGCTGCCCGACCTGCCCGGACTGGCCGAGGTCCGTCCCTGGACCAGCCGCGAGGCGACCGCCTCCGAGCGGGTTCCGCCGCGGCTCGCGGTCGTGGGCGGCGGCGTGGTGGCGTGCGAGATGGCCACGGCCTGGCGGGCGCTGGGCAGCGAGGTGGTGCAGCTGGTGCGCGGGTCGCGCCTGCTGCCCCGGATGGAGCCGTTCGCGGGAGAGCTGGTGGCCGAGGGCCTGCGCGCGGCCGGGGTCGACCTGCGCTTCGGCACGTCCGTCACCGCCGCCCGCCGCGACGGAGCGGTGGTGCTCACCCTGAACGGCGGCGAGACGGTGACCGCGGACGAGGTTTTGTTCGCCACCGGACGGGTCCCCGCGACGGCCGACCTCGGGCTGGAGACGGTCGGGCTGGCCCCGGGCCGGTCGATCGAGGTCGACTCCACCGGGCTGGCGGCCGGCGTGTCCGGCGAGTGGCTCTACGCGGCGGGCGACGTCAACGGCCGCGCGCTGCTGACCCACCAGGGCAAGTACCAGGGGCGGATCTTCGGGACGGTGATCGCCGACCGCGCCGCCGGACGTCCGCTCGACACCGCCGAGTGGGGGCGCAGCGTGGCGACCGCGGACGAGCGGGCGGTGCCGCAGGTCGTCTTCACCGATCCCGAGGCCGCCGCCGTCGGGCTCAGCTTGGAGGAGGCGACCCGGGCCGGGCACCGGGTGCGGGCGGTCGACTACGACCTCGGCGGCGTGGCCGGGGCCTCGCTGTACGCCGACGGCTACCAGGGCCGCGCCCGCGCGGTGGTCGACCTGGACCGCGAGACGCTCCTCGGCGTCACCTTCGTCGGCGCGGGCGTGGCCGAACTGCTCCACTCGGCCACGGTCGCGGTCGCCGGCGAGGTCCCGATCTCCCGCCTGTGGCACGCCGTCCCGTCCTACCCCACGATCAGCGAGATCTGGCTCCGCCTCTTGGAGGCCTATCGCGGCTGAGCCCGTCCGGCGGTCTGAGATGGGACCGAGCCGTCCTCGGACAGCCGGCCGTCGGTCATGGAGTACACGCGGTCGGCGGCGGTGAGCCGGGCCAGGTCGTGGGTGACCATGACCGTGGCCAGCCGCCGGTCGCGGGTGAGCCCGGCCAGCAACTCGACGACCTGCTCGCCGCGGTGGTGGTCGAGGGCGCTGGTGGGCTCGTCCACGAGGAGCACCTCCGGGCCGTTCATCAGCGCGCGGGCGATGTTGACCCGCTGGCGCTCGCCGCCCGACATCTGGTGCGGCCGCTTGTGCTCCATGCCGGCGAGGTCGACGGCGGCCAGCAGTTCGCGGGCCCGGGCGGCGGCCCGCCGCGGCGACCGGCCGGCCATGTGCGCCATCACCGTCAACTGGTCGAGGGCCGTCAGCGAGGCCGGGAGGTTCGGCTGCTGGAAGACGATGCCGATGTGGTCGCGGCGCAGCCGGGTCCGTTCGGCGGGACGCAGCCCGGTGGTCTCCCGGCCCGCCACCAGCACCGTCCCGGAGGCGGGGGCGATGAGCGTCGCGGCAACGGCTAGCAGGCTCGACTTGCCGGATCCGGACGGCCCGACGACCGCGGCGAACTCGCCGGGCCCGACCGCCAGGCTCACGTGGTCGAGCGCGGTGAGGGTGCGGTCCCCGTCGGGATAGGTCAGGACGACGTCGGTGAGGGCCAGGCTCATCGTGCGGCTCCCAGCGCGGTCAGCGGATCGACAGAGGTGATCTTGCGGATGGCCAGCGCGGCGCCCGCCGCCCCGAGGACGACCATCACCGCGACGGGCAGCACGGTGGTGGCGGCCGAGACCACGAACGGGACCCGGTCCCCGATGGCGAACCCCGCCAGCCCTCCGACGGCGCCGCCGAGCCCGGCCCCGGCCAGGAGCACCAGGACGGCCTGGGCGAGCGCGTCGCGCAGCAGGTAGCCGGTGCTCGCGCCGAGTGCCTTCAGCACGGCCACGTCGCCGCGGCGCTGGATCGTCCAGACCGTGAAGAACGCGCCGATGACCAGCGCCGAGATGGCGAACAGGAAGCCCCGCATGAGTTGCAGCGACCCGTTCTCGGAGGAGAACGACGGGATCGCGGACTTGGCGTCCCCCTGGGCGATGGTGGTGGTGGCGAGCCGCCGGTCGGCCGCGTCCAGGTCGGCATGGCCGGTCTCGCGGAGCAGCAGGACGGTCGCGGCCCGGTCGCCGCCGGACGGTTCGAGGGCGCGCCAGTCGTCGATCCCGATCCAGGCGACCGGCGTGTGGCTGTAGGAGGAAGCACCGCCCTTACCCGCCACGGTGAGCCCGTGCCCGAAGACCTGCACCCTGTCGCCGGGCGCCAGCCCGGTGCTCTCGGCCAGCTCCTCCGACAGCACGATCTGCCCGGACGCGGGCGGGTGCGCCCGGTTCCCCGGAGCGACCCCGAAGAGCGCCGCAGGCGCGCCGCGCTCACCGGACGGGCCGAAGGACATCCGGCCCATCGAGATGCCGAGCGGCTCGGCCCTCACCCCCGGGACGTCCTGCCAGCCCTTCGCCGTCGCCGTACCGATCCGGCTCCCCGAGAAGGTGGCCTCACCGCCGAAGACGATGTGGTCGGCGGGCAGGTCCTCGACGGCCGAGGCGCTGTCGCGCGCCAGCCCGGCCGTCAGCCCGGACAGCAGGGTCACCAGCAGCGTGATGAGCAGCACGACCGACCCCATGAGCGCGAACCGCCCCTTGGCGAACCGCAGGTCCCGCAGTGCCACGAACACCGGCGCCCCCGTTCCACGTGATCTGGGATTGACGTCTCCCAGCGTGCGCCGCGGGCCCGTCCCGGCACATCGTGCGCCGGGACGCGCGGAACGCCTTCTTCCGGACGGCCGGACATCAACCTTTCGATCGATGCGACCAGGGGAACCCGTCGCCTACGCTGAGTGAGAAATGCCGAACGATCCGTTCTCGCCGGCGGTGCGGCTGCTCGGCTGGGCCGTGCACGGCACCTTCCTGGTGCTGCTCGCTATCGCCCTGGTGCGCACGCTGCACGACGGGGAGGCGGGGGCGGCGGCCGGGGGGTTCGCGCTCGGCGTCCTCTATGCCGGCGGGGTGGTCTGGGCCGGACGGCACCGGACGCCTCGTCCGATCCCTGCCCGGTTGTGGCTCGCGCTGCTCACCGCGGGCTGGGCGGGGCTGGCCCTGGCGTCGCCCGACTTCGTCTGGCTGGCCTTCCCGCTGTTCTTCCTCTACCTGCACCTGCTGCCGCTGCCCGCCGCGCTGCCCGGCGTCGTGCTGCTGACGGCCGCGGCGGTCGCGGCCGTGGCCTGGCACGGCGGCGGGGTCACGCTGGCGGAGGTGCTGGGCCCGAGCATCGGCGCCTCGGTCGCCACGCTCATGGCCCTCGCCTACCGGGCCCTGTACCGGGAGAGCGAGCAGCGCCGCCGGCTCATCGAGGACCTCGTCCGCACCCGCGAGAAACTCCTCGGCGCGGAGGCCGACGCGGCCCGGCTCACCGAGCGCGAGCGCCTGGCCCGCGAGATCCACGACACGCTCGCCCAGGGGATGTCCAGCATCATCCTGCTGCTGCGCGCCGCCCGCCGCGACCTCGACACCGACCGGGGCGCGGCGCTCGGACGGCTGGCGGAGGCCGAGCAGGCCGCCGCGGAGAACCTCGAGGAGGCCCGCAACTTCGTGCGCGCGCTGGCCCCGCCCGCCCTCCAGCGCTCGTCCCTGCCGGACGCGCTGCGCCGTCTCACCGAGTCGGCCGCCGCCCGTTCCGCGGCCCGCATCCGCTTCGAGGTGTCCGGGTCCCCCGCCGAACTCCCGGTCGACTACGAGGTGGCCCTGCTGCGCATCGCCCAAGGGGCCCTCGGGAACGCCGCCAGGCACTCCGGCGCCGAGAACGTCGGAGTCACCCTGACCTACCTTGACGACATGGTGGTGCTGGACGTCTACGACGACGGCCGCGGCTTCGACCCGGCGGCGGGCGGCGGGCGTCCACCGGAGGACGGGGCAGGCACCGGCTACGGGCTGCGGACGATGCGCGACCGGGCCCGCGCCCTGGGCGGGGCGCTCACCGTCGAGTCGGCCCCTCGGGAGGGGACGGCCGTGGTCGCGACCCTGCCGCTGCCCGAGGGCGAGGAGCGGCGGTGAGCGGGCCGATCCGCATCCTGCTGGTGGACGACCATCCCGTGGTGCGCTCCGGGATCCGCGCCATGCTCGCCGACCAGCCCGACTTCGTGCTGGTCGGCGAGGCCGCGACGGGACGGGAGGGCGTCGAGGAGGCGCGCCGCCTCTCCCCCGACGTCGTGCTCATGGACCTGCAGCTCGGCACCGGGATCCACGGCAGCGAGGCCACCCGCCAGATCACCGCCGCCGGGCCGGACGCGCCGCGCGTCCTCGTGCTCACCACGTTCGACACCGACTCCGACATCCTCGCCGCCGTCGAGGCCGGCGCCACGGGCTACCTGCTCAAGGACGCGCCCCCGGACAGGCTGTTCACCGCGATCCGGTCGGCCGCCGCCGGCGACAGCGCCCTCGCGCCGAGCGTCGCCTCGCGCCTCCTCGGCCGGATGCGCTCGCCCACCGCGACGCTGACCGCCCGCGAGCTGGAGGTGCTGCGGCTGGTCGCCGAGGGGCTCTCGAACCGGCAGATCAGCAAGCGGCTGTTCCTCAGCGAGACCACGATCAAGACGCACCTGGTGCACATCTACGCCAAGCTCGGCGTCGACTCCCGCACGGCCGCGGTCGCCGCCGCCACCCGCCGCGGCCTGATCCGCCCCACCTGACCGCCTCCCGCACCGCGCCGCCCGGGGCCGACCACTCAGACCCGGGCCTTCTCCGCGGCCTTGACCGGGGCGGGCTCCGCGGGGCGGCGGCCGGGCATCCACCAGTTGGCCTTGCCGCACAGTTCCATCACGGCGGGCACGAGGATCATCCGGACGACGGTGGCGTCGATGAGGACGGCGACGGCCATGCCGAGGCCGATCTGCTTGACCGACACGTCGGAGCCGAGCAGGGACGTCCCGAAGACGGCGATCATGATGGCGGCCGCGGCCGTGATGACCTTGGCGGTGCGGGCCAGCCCGCGGGTGACGGCCGCCCGGGTGTCGCCGGTGCGCTCGTACTCCTCCCGGACCCGCGAGATCAGGAACACCTCGTAGTCCATGGACAGGCCGAACAGGAGCGGGAACATCATCATCGGGACCCAGGTCGTGATCGGCATCTCGGTGGGGAAGCCCAGGGCCGAGCCGAGCCATCCCCACTGGACGACCGCCACCAGCACGCCGTAGGCGGCGCCGATCGACAGCAGGTTCATCACCGCGGCCTGCACCGCGATCGTCACCGACCGGACGAGCGCGATCAGCAGCACCAGGGACAGGGCGAGGACGACCGCGACCATCAGGGGCAGGCGCGCGCCGACGTCCTCCGCGACGTCGATCGCGGCGGCGTTGGGCCCGCCCACCTGGACCTCGGCGCCGCCGGGCGCCTTGGGCAGGACGTCGTCGCGCAGCTCGTGCACCAGGTCGGCGGTCGCCTCGTCCTGCGACCCGGTCTTCGGGAAGGCCATGAACGTGGCGGCCCGCCCGTCCTCGCTGATCCGGGCCGGAGTGACGGAGGCGATGCCGCCGGTCCTGCCGACCGCCTCGACGACGGGACGCAGATCGGCGTCCGCCGAGCCGATCCGGGCGGCGAAGATCAGGGGCGCGCCGTAGCCGGGGCCGAAGCCCTCGGAGAGGATCTCGTAGGAGGTGTAGCTGCTCCGGTCGCGCGGCTGGACGCTGGCGTCGGGCAGGCTCAGCCGCATCGACAGCGTGGGAGCCGCGAGCACGAGCAGGCCGGCGCCCGCCAGGACCGCCGCGAGCAGCGGCCGGCGCTGCACCGTCACGGCCCACCGCTCGGCCGGGGGGCGCCGCTCGGCGGAGCGCGGGCGGGGCGCGCGGCGCGGCAGCCGCAGCGAGTCGATCCGGTGGCCGGTGAAGCCCAGCAGCGCCGGCAGCAGGGTCACCGCGGCGACCATCGTGACCAGCACGGTCACCGACGCGGCGATGGCCACGCCGGTCATCAGCCGCTGCCCCATGACCACCAGGCCGAGCAGCGCGATCACGACGGTCGTGCCGGCGAACAGCACCGCGTGGCCCGCGGTGGTGATGGCCCTGACCGCGGCGCTCTCGGGCTCGTCGCCGTCCTGGCGCGCCTCCCTGTAGCGGGTCACGATGAACAGCGCGTAGTCGATGCCGACGCCGAGCCCGACCATCGCCGCGACGAGCACGGTGAAGTCCGGCGCGGGGACGAGGTATCCGACCAGCCTGATCAGGGCGATGCCGCCGAGGATCGCCATCAGCGCCGTCATGATCGGCAGGCCCATCGCGACCAGGGACCCGAAGGAGACGAACAGGATCACCGCCGCGGTGAGGATGCCCACGCCCTCGGTCGGCCCCTGCGGCGGCGTCTCGGCCTTCTCCGCCCGCTCGCCGCCGAGCCCCAGCGTCACGCCGTCGCCGGAGGCGTCCTTGACCTCGTCCACGAGGGGCTTGACGGCGGTCTTCTCCACCTCCTTGTCGGTCAGCGGGATGGTCATGCGGGCGATGCGGCGGTCCGGCGTCACCTGGGCGGCGTCCCGGTACGGCGAGGTCACCGGCCCGGTCAGGGGCGAGGCGTCGAGGTCGGCGACGACCTTCTCGATCCGCCGCCGGGCGGCGGGGTCGTCGATCCCCTTCGACGCCTTGATCGCGAGGGTCAGCGTGTCGCCCTGCCGCTCGGGGAAGTGCCGCTCGATCAGTGCCTGCGCCTTGGCGGATCCGGAGTCCCCGCCGGAGAAGTCGTTGTCGGAGGCGGCGCCGTAGCCGAAGCCGGCGAAGGCCACGGCGGCCACGCCGAAGATCCAGGCCAGCAGGACCAGGCGGCGCCGCCGGTGGCAGAACCGGGCCAGCGCCGCGAGGGCGCCGTCCGGCCGCGGAGTGGAGGAATGATCGCTCATGGCGGCGATCGTCGCGCCGGCGGGGCGTCCGCCGCGTCTGCCGACGATCGGCCGCGCCTACACGATCGGGCGTACGCCGTCCGGGCGGCGCTACACCGGACGGAGTAGCAGGTCACGCGGCTGAGCGCAGCGGCGCCCGCGCACCGGCTCGGTACGATCGCGTCATGGAACGCCATACCGGGTCGTTCTCCCTGCGTGCGGCGACGCACGACACGCTGCTCGCGCTCTTCGTCACCGTGATGCAGGTGCAGGGGACGGTCGCCCGCGTCGCCGCCGAAGGGGCGACCCGCCCGCTCGCCGACCTGGGGAACCTCGGGTACGCGCTGCTGGCGGTGAGCGGCCTGGTCCTGGTCGTCCGCCGCCGGTGGCCGGTGCCGGTGTTCGCCGCCACCGCGCTCGCCAGCCTCGCGTACTACGCCGTCGACTTTCCCGACGGGCCCGGCTGGCTCGGGCTCTTCGTCTCCCTGTACACGCTCGCGGCCTACGGGGACGGGCGCCGCTCCCTGCTGATCGCCGGTACGGGGATCGCCGTGCTCGCCGCCGTCTGGCTGTACCAGGCGGCCGACATCGAGCCCCGGGCCGCCATCGGATGGGTGTTCTTCCGCATCGGCGCCTCGGTCATGAGCGCGGCGCTCGGCGAGTCCGTCCGGTCCCGGCGGGTCATCGCGGCCGAGGCGCAGGAGCGCGCGGAACTGGCCGAGCGGACCCGCGAGGAGGTGGCGCGGGCCCGGGTCGACGCCGAGCGCCTCCGGATCGCCCGCGAGGTCCACGACACCGTCGCGCACGCGGTCGCGATCATCAACGTGCAGTCCGGGGTCACCGCGCATGTGCTCGACAAGCGGCCCGAGCAGGCGCGCGAGGCGCTGCGGGCCATCGAGGAGACCAGTTCCCGGGCGCTGCAGGAGATGCGGGCCATCCTCGGCGTGCTCCGTGACGACGACGACGGCCGTGCACCGCAACCCGGCCTGGACCAGATCGACGAACTCACCGCGAAGGCGCGCGAGGCGGGGCTCGACGTCACGCTGGACGCGTCCCCGCCCACGGCGCCGCTGCCGGGCGCGGTGGGAAGCGCCGCCTACCGGATCCTTCAGGAGTCGGTCACCAACGTGATCCGCCACGTCGGCCCCACCCGGGTGACGGTCGCACTGAATCCGGGGACCGACGCGCTGGAGATCCGCGTGACCGACGAGGGCCGCCGCACCGGAGGCGGGAACGGCTCCGCGTCCGGCGGGACCGGCTCGCGCGGGCCGGGCCGCGGGATCCTGGGCATGCGCGAGCGCTGCCGGCTGCTCGGCGGCGAGTTCGACGCCGGGCCCACGCCGGGCGGAGGCTTCGAGGTGACGGCCCGGCTGCCCCTCGCGCCGGCCGGACGGCCGCGGTGAGCGCGGCGCCCGCGGCGCCCATCAAGGTGCTGCTCGCCGACGACGAGGGGCTCGTGCGGTCCGGGTTCCGGCTCCTCATCGACGTCGAGGACGACATCACCGTGGTCGCGGAGGCGACCGACGGCGCCCGGGCCGTCGAGCTGGCCCGCGCCACCTGCCCCGACGTCGTCCTGATGGACATCCGCATGCCGAACCTGGACGGCATCCAGGCCACGGCGCAGATCACCAGGATGCGGGGGCTGGAGGGCGTCCGGATCCTCATCCTCACCACCTACGACACCGACGCCTACGTCTTCGAGGCGCTGCAGGCCGGCGCCAGCGGCTTCCTGCTCAAGGACGCCGGACCGGCCGAGCTGCTGCACGCCATCCGCGTGGTCGCGGCCGGGGACGCCCTGCTCGCACCGCGGATCACCCGGCGGCTCATCGGCCGGTTCACCGCGCGGCACACGGCCTCCAAGGCCGCGCAGGACCGGCTCTCGGTGCTCACCGAGCGCGAGCGGGAGGTGCTGGCCCTGATCGGGCGGGGGCTGAGCAACCAGGAGATCGGCGCCGCACTGTTCATCAGCCCGGCCACCGCGCGCACCCACGTCAGCCGCGCGATGGCGAAGCTGGGCGCCCGCGACCGCGCCCAGCTGGTCGTCGCCGCCTACCAGACGGGCCTCGTCGAGCCCGACGCATGACCGTGGGGCTCGCCGGGGGTCTGCTACGTCCGTGACGGTTCGGACGTGCCGCGTCCGCCGGCCGCCTCGCCACCGCCGGCCGACCGTTCGATCAGGGCCTTCACGAGGCGGACGAGCGCGGCGCGCTGGCCGTCCGGGTCGTCGTCCAGGTCGGGCATCAGCATCCGCCGGAGTTGCGGGGTCGCGAACCACCAGCCGGCCAGGACGATGACGGCGTACAGCAGCTCCCGGGGCGCGAGCCGGGTGTCCAGGCACCCCGATTCCTGAGCCCCGGCCAGCGCGGCGATCTTCTCGGCGTAGTGCGCGGTCCGCTCGGCCTCGGCCGCCACGGGCTCGTCGTCGGCGGTGTGGAGGCCCTCCCAGTGCAGCAGCCGGACGAAGTGCGGGTGCTCGCGGTGGTAGTCGAAGACCTGCCCGGCGTACTCGCCCAGGTCGGAGGCGGCGCGCTCGTCCAGCGGCACGGCCTCCGCCAGGCGCTCCAGCTCCGTTGTCAGCACGATCGCGAACATCTGCCGCTTGTTGCCGAAGTAGGAGTAGATCCGCTCCTTGTTCACCCCGGCCGTGGCGGCGATCCGGTCCATGCGGGCCGCCTCGGGCCCGTGGGCGGCGAACTCGGCGACCGCGGCGTCCAGGATGAGCCGCCTCGTCCTCGCGGTGTCCCATGCCATGACCCGAGCCTACCGCAATTTCCAACTAACGAGTTGGAATCTGGCGCCGGCCGTGGCAAACTCCAACTAACGAGTTGGAGTTTCCGGGGCTCGCCGGACAGCGGGCCCACCGAACCGAGGAGGCGCCATGCCGTCGCTCCGCACCACGTCCGCCGCCGTCGCGGGTCCCTCGATCCACCTGCGCGCCGCGTTCACCTGGCTGGCCGTGTACCTGATGATCATGCTCACGCAGCTGCTGCTCGGCCCCCTGCTGGGATCGCTTTCGCTGCCGCTTCGAACGCTGGTGGTGACCGGCGTGGTCGTGCCCACCGTCGTGTACGCGCTCGTCCCGGCGATCCTGCGGGCCTACGCCGTGCTGCGGCGCCGCGCCACGGGCCGATACGTGAACCGTACGAAGGGGATGTGCCGGCCGACCTCGCGGTAGTCCTCCACGCTGCCGTCGACGGCGAAGCCCATGAGCTTGCACAACTGCCGCGCGGCGGTCGGGTGGCGGGGAGCGTAGCGGGCCATGATCTCGCCGCCCTCGCCGGCCGGGATGGAGGCCGCGGTCGCCTGGATGCGCTTCCCCCCGATCTGGAGGGTGACGTCCGGGTTCGCCATGACGTTGCGGTACCAGTCCGCTCGTGGCCCGAATCCGGAGGCGGCCACGCAGCCGTGCTCGTCCTTCTGGACGACCTCGATGACGACCTGACGCGGCAGGCCGGAGACGCGGCCGGTGTGCGTGAGCAGCATGACGCGGCGCCCCAGCAGCGGCCCGAGCCCGATGCGGTAGAGCCGGATGGGCAGCCGCCACAGCAGGCGGCGCAGTCCGGTCGGCGGAGCGGGCCTGTCAACGATCTCCATGATTCGGTCCTCACGGTTCGGTCCAGACGGGGTCGGCGGCGCGGGGCGGCGGGTCCGCGGACCCCTCATTCCCGGCCTTCCAGCAGGTCTTCGGCGGCGGACAGGGCGTCGGCGACCGGGAGGTCACCGTCGATCATGCGGTGCAGCATCACCCCGTCGATCGCCCCGGTGATCAGAGTGGCCGCGCCGACGAGCCGTGCCCGCGGCCAGTCCGGGTGCAGCAGCCGGAGGCGGTCCGCGATCAGCACACGGGCCTGGCGGAGTTCGTCGCGCAGCACGGCGCCCAGGGCGGGGTCGCGCATCGCTCCCACGATCAGTTCGGCGGCCAGCCGGGTCCCCGGCCCATCGCTCGGGGCTCGGGCCAGCAGGCTCCGCATCGTCTCCAGCGCGGCGCGCTCGTCCGGCGCCGCCAGCAGCTCGGCCGCCATCGGCCCGACGATCAGGTCCGTGGCCTGGCGGAAGACCGCCTCGTGCAGTCCGGCCAGCCCGCCGAAGTGGTAGTGGATCAGTCCGGGGTTGGTACCGGCGCGCTCGGCCACCGCGCGCGTGGAGACGCCCGGCCACCCCTCGTCGCCCAGCAGCGCGACCCCGGCGTCCACCAGCTGCCGCCGCCGGCGGTCGCCCCGCGGCGAGTTTGGTCGATCGGCCAAGTTGGTCACATGGCCAAGTTAGCACGCGCGGCGCGCACCCGGACGGGCTTGTCCGGAAAGGGGGGACCCGCCGCCGGAGAGCGTCTCGTCCGGCGGCGGGCCGGTCTCACGCCCTCAGCCGACGCCGAGGGTCAGGATCGGGGCGCCGCTCGGCCGGGGGGAGCCGCCGGCCGGTTCGATCGTCACGCCGATGCGCCGGGCGTCGCCGAGACCCGAGGCGACGACCGGGCGATCCGATTCCGACGGGTTCATCGTCCCGGCCGAGCGCGGTGCGGCCCGGCCGAGCCACCACATCTGGTACGTCTTGGCCGACGGCAGGGGCGGCATCCGGTCCGTGGTGACGACGGCCTTGCCGAGCGAGCGCGACGAGACGACCGTGACGGTGGCGGCGTCCGGCGTCCGGACGGTGGAGGTGTGCGCGTCCGGCGCGCTCATCACCGCGGCGACCTGCCGGTTCAGGGACTGCTCGGATTCGGCGGAGCGCTGGATGCGCCATGCCGCGCCGGCGCCGACCAGCGTCAGCACCAGGCACGCCGCGGCGGCCAGCCAGATCAGCCCGCCCGCGCGGGGGGACGGCAGGCGGCGGGCGAGCGGCGGGGGCGACTGCCGGGTCCGGGCGATCTCCGCCATGACCCGTCCGCGCAGCTCGTCCGGCGGGCGCCGCGCGGCGGCCAGCGCCAGCCGGGTCGCGGTCTCGCGGAATCCGGCGGCCTCGTCGGCGCAGGCCGCGCAGCCGGGCAGGTGGCGCTCGAACCGGCGCCGCTCGGTGCCGGAGAGCGCGTCCAGCGCGTAGGCGCCGGCGAGGCGGTGCGTGTCGTGGTCATGCGGGTCGCGGGTCATGGCTGGACTCCCAGGCAGTCACGCAACCGGATCAGGCCGTCGCGCATCCGGGTCTTGACGGCCGCGAGACCGACACCGAGCAGTTCGGAGACCTCGCGGTAGGTGTAGCCGCCGTAGTAGGCGAGCGTGATCGATTCGCGCTGGGTCTCGGTCAGGCCCCGCATGCAGCGGCGCACCTGCTGGTGCTCCAGCCGGACGCCGACCTCCTCGGCGACCTCGTCGTACTCGGGCGCCGGCGCGGCGGTGCGCTCCTCGCGGTCCCGGTCGGCCTGGCTGGAGCGGACCCGGTCGACGGCCCGACGGTGGGCCACGGTCAGCGCCCATGACGTCGCGCTGCCGCGTTCCGGGCGGTAGTGCGAGGCCTTGCGCCACAGCTCGACCAGGACGTCCTGGGCGATCTCCTCGGCCTGCGCGGGATCGCGGACGACCCGCAGCGCCAGCCCGTAGACGGGCCCGGACAGTCGGTCGTACACGTCCCCGAAGGCTTCCTGGTCGCCGCGGGCGACGCGGCCGAGCAGCTCGGCCAGGTCCGGCGGCTCCGCGCCGACCGTCCCCGCCGGGCGCGGCCCGATGCCCGGTTCGCTCATCTCCACACTGTTGATTCGGCGCGGACGGCCGGATGGATGGGTTCGGATTCCGACGAAGATTCGACCCATCCACCTGCCGTCCCGCCCCGAACACCGGTTGTGACAGACGAACGAGCGACCGGGCCCCTGCGGTGGATCGCCGGCGCGCTGAGCGGCCTGGCCTCCGCCGCGGCGGCGTTGGGGATCGCGGAGCTGGCGGCCGGTGCGCTCGGACGGGCGTCGTCCTCGCCGCTGCTCGCGGTCGGCGCGGGCTTCATCGACCTCACCCCGGGATGGCTCAAGGACTTCGCGATCCGCCGGTTCGGCAGCGCCGACAAGACGGTACTGCTGGCCGGCCTCGGGGCCGGGGTCACCGTGGCCGCCCTGGTCGTCGGGCTGCTGGGCCGACGCCGGCTCGCCTGGGGCCTGGCCGGGCTCGGCGCGTTCGGGACGGCCGGGGCCGTCGCGGCGCTGACCCGACCGGTCGCCGGGCCCGCCGACGCGGTGCCGTCCGCCGTCGGGGCTCTGGCGGGAATGGCCGCGCTGACCGCGCTGGTGCGCGCCGCCCGCCCCGAGAACGCCGGCCCGGGGACGGAGGTGGATCGGCGGCGCGTGCTGCTGACCGGGGCCGGAGTGATCGGCGTCGCCGCGGCCGGCGGTGCCGGTGGGCGGGCGCTGCTGCGCCGCGGCGACGTCTCCTCCGTCCGCGCGGAGCTGCGGCTGCCGCCACCGGCGAGCCCGGCCCGTCCGGTGCCTCAGGGAGCGCGGGTCCGGGTGGCGGGGATGGCGCCGTTCCGAACGCCGGCCCGGGAGTTCTACCGCGTCGACACCGCGCTCACCCTGCCCCAGGTCGACCCGCGCGACTGGACGCTGCGCGTCCACGGCATGGT
The DNA here is from genome assembly GCF_040492135.1 of Actinomadura sp. NPDC000600. Classification (NCBI taxonomy): domain Bacteria; kingdom Bacillati; phylum Actinomycetota; class Actinomycetes; order Streptosporangiales; family Thermomonosporaceae; genus Actinomadura; species Actinomadura sp. NPDC000600. Next base: position 296,785 of record NZ_JBEUPD010000002.1, on the reverse strand, counting down.
CGCCCGCCCTGTCGAGATGTCGTTCGACGATCTGCTGCGCGAGGCGCTGATCGAACGCGACATCACCCTGTCGTGCGTGTCCAACCAGGTCGGCGGGGACCTCGCGGGCAACGCCCGCTGGCTGGGCGCGCCGCTGGCGCCGCTGCTGCGCCGGGCCGGTGTCCGCTCCGGAGCCGACCAGATCCTCTCCCGCTCGGCCGACGGCATGACGCTGTCCACCCCGATCGAGACGGTCCTCGACGGCCGGGACGCGATGATCGCCGTCGGCATGAACGGCGAGCCGCTGCCGATCGCCCATGGCTTTCCCGCCCGCATGGTCGTCCCCGGCCTGTACGGCTACGTCTCCGCCACCAAGTGGGTCGTCGACCTCAAGATCACGCGCTTCGCGGCCGACCGCGCGTACTGGACGGAGCGCGGCTACGCCGAGGACGCGCCGGTCAAGACGTTCTCCCGCATCGACGTGCCGAAGCCGCTCGCCGGTGTGCGCGCGGGACGGGTCGCCGTCGCGGGCACCGCGTGGGCCCAGCACCGGGGTGTCGACGCCGTCGAATGGCAGGTCGACGACGGGCCCTGGCGGGAGGCGCTCCTCGCCCCCGTCCCCGGCCTGGATACGTGGCGGCAGTGGATCGCCGAGTGGGAGGCCGAGCCGGGCTCCCACACGCTCCGCTGCCGCGCCACCGACGGGACCGGCCGCACTCAGCCCGGACACCGCGCCCCGCCGTTCCCGGACGGCGCCACGGGATGGCACTCGGTGGTGGTCACCGTGACCTGACCCGTCCCCTCCCCTGCCCGCGACCCACGTCGTCCTGCACAGGACCGCATCCGGTCCACCGAAAGTTCCGACAAAGGAGTTCACCATGCACCGCAACCGCATCGCCGCCGGCGTCCTCGCGGCCGCCGCCCTCGCCATCGGCGCGACGGCCTGCTCCGGCGACGACGACGGCGACGCCGCCGCGGCCCCGGCCGCGTCGTCCGCGCCGGAGACCTCGATGAGCGGCGCGCCGGCCGCCGAGGGGCCGTTCGGGCCCGCCTGCTCGGCCGTCCCGGCGTCCGGCAAGGGCAGCTTCCAGGGCATGGCCGCCGACCCCGTCGCGACCGCCGCCTCCAACAACCCTGTGCTGTCCACGCTGGTCAGCGCCGTGCAGAAGGCCGGCCTCGTGGACACGCTCAACTCGTCGAAGAACATCACCGTGTTCGCGCCCACCAACGACGCGTTCAAGAAGATCCCGAAGGAGACGCTCGACAAGGTCCTGTCGGACAAGAAGACGCTGACGGGCATCCTCACGTACCACGTCGTCGGCCGGCAGGTCGCACCGAGCGGGCTCGCGGCGGGCGACTTCAAGACGCTGAACGGCGCCATGCTCAAGAGCAGCGGCTCAGGCGAGTCCTTCACCGTCGGGGAGGACGCGAAGGTCGTCTGCGGCAACGTCCAGACCGCCAACGCGACCGTCTACATCATCGACAGCGTCCTGATGCCGCCGAAGTGACCCGCGTCATGGCCGGGCCCCGCCATCCGAAGGGGCCCGGCCGCACCGGGCGCCGCCCCGGGCCCGCCGGTGCGCTGCCGCCACCGGGCCGCGCATTCGGCCGCCGCGGCCGCGATTCACGCCGTCACCGTTCGCCGGGACCGGGCATGGGGCGCTCTTCGCAAGAATGATGTGTCTCGGTCGAGATATGGCCTGGCCATCGGGCCAGAAGGGAGTCTGGAGTCGTCAAGGCCCGTGCGGGGCGACGGATCGCGTCATTCCGAACTATGGGCCGGGCCTCGGAGTGCGTGCCGGGCCGATGCTTTCAGGAGGCGTCCTGGCGCGCGTTGGGGACCAATGGCGCAGGCTGCGCATTGGCCTGGTCGCCGGCGACGTTCGCGAACGCGTGCCGGAGGGTGGGGCTGATGAGCATGTGCGCGTCGAGGCCCGTGCGTTGGAGGATCCGGTGGCACACCGGGCTCGGGCGGCTGAGGACCAACCGGCCGCGCTGGGCCGTGACGGCCTTCCAGACGCCCACCAGGGCACCCAGCCCGGAGGAGTCGCAGAACTTCACATCCTGCAGATCCAGGACGATTCTCCAGGTGGCGGAACAGTGAGAAAGAACATGCTCCCGGAAGCCGTCGGCCGTAAGGTAATCGATTTCACCTTCCACCCGGACGAGAAGGCAGGTATCGCGGTCCTCGATGCCGATCCGGAGCCTGTCGTGAGGATCGTGCCATCGTCGTAGCGACGTGTGATTTCCGTCTTGTACCGCGTCCATCACCTGATTCCACCTCCTGTTGAGGCGAGGCTACCCCGGAACGCGGACGGCATTCCTGAGGCCCCGACCACACCCGCTGACCTCGGCGCTTACCGGCCTTGTCCAGGCCCGCAAGGGGAACCCGCACGAATCTTTGCCTTCCGGCAACTGTCTTGTTGTGGTTAGGGTGGTGGCGAGGACACGATCCTCGTTCAGCGGCTCAGTGCAGGAAGGAAGTGGTCCCGCCGCAGGCTGCGACGTGATGGAACTGACCCAAGGCATAGACGGCACTCAGCGCGTTCTCGACCCGGCGCTGGGGCCCGGCCCCTACCCCGCGCTCGCGGTGGACCCGTCCGGCACCGTCATGCGGCTCAACGACGCGGCGCGCCTGCTGCTCGGCATGCTGCCGGGCGCACGGCTGGACGACGCGGCGCCCGCCTGGCTGGCCGAGGCCCACCACTCCCTGACCGAGACCCCCCTCTCCGAAGTGGCAGAGGACGATCTGCCGCAGACCGGCGCCTCGCGGCCCGGTCCCCTCGCCGACGGCCCCATCGGCGACCGCGTCTTCGAGGCCCACGGCGTGCCCGACGAGGGCACGGGCGCCCCCGACACGCAGCCCGGCATCGCGCCGGGGACGGTCTGGTGGCTGTTCGACGTCACCGCGCACCGGCGGCTGGAACGCGAACTCGCCGACGAGCGGGAGCGGACGGCCTTCCTGGCGGAGGCGTCCAGCCAGTTGCTGGCGTCGCTGAACTTGGAACGGTGCATGGAGGTGACCGTCCAGCTGGCGGCGCGGTACCTCGCCGACGCCGCACTGGTGATCGCGCCCGGTCCCGGGCGCGCCTACCCCGTCTCCTACTGCGGCCCGGACGGCGCGGTGGACCACCAGCAGCTCCTCGTCGACCCCGCGGAGGTGCCGGGGCTCGCGGAGGCGATGCAGGGCTTCCCGCCGGTGCCGTCGCGCTGGCTCGACCCGACCGCCGCACCCTCCTGGATCGTCCGCACGGACCTGGGCGACCTCGGCGCGATGGTGGTCACCGCGCTGCCGGGGCAGGGCATGCCCGCCGGGGCGCTGGTGCTGCTCCGCCGGGGCGGGCGGCGCGCGTTCTCCGAGGGCGAGGAGACGATCGCGCGCCTGTTCGCGGCACGGGCCGGCGCGGCCATGTCGGCCGCCCGCGTGTACGCCGAGCAGGCGTCCATCACCGACACGCTGATGCGCGACCTGCTGCCGCCGCGCACCAGGGAGCTGGAGGAGGTGGAGCTCGCGGCCCGCTACCGGCCGGCGGGCGCCGGCGAGCGCGTCGGAGGCGACTTCTACGACCTGCACCCGGCGGCCGCCGACGGCTCCGGCGCCGAGCAGGAATCGCTGGTCGTGCTGGGGGACGTGTGCGGCAAGGGCCTGGAGGCCGCCGTGCTCACCGGCAAGATCCGCAACACGCTGCAGGCCCTGCTTCCGCTGGCCGGCGACCACAAGCGCGTGCTGGAACTGCTGAACGGGACGCTGCTGAACAGCGAGTCCACCCGATTCGTCACCCTCGTGCTGGCGTCGATCCGGCGCGAGGGCAACCTCGTGCGGCTGCGGCTGACCAGCGCCGGCCATTCCCGCCCGCTGATCGTGCGGGCCGGCGGCGAGGTCGAGGCCCCCGACACGGGCGGGTCGCTGATCGGCGTGCTGGACAAGATCTCCTCCACGACCGCGACCGTGCTGCTGGAGCCGGGCGACACCTGCCTGCTCTACACCGACGGCATCACCGAAGCCTTCGGCGGCCCGCTGGGCGACGAGATGTTCGGCGACGAGCGGCTGAGCGGTGAACTCGCCCGCTGCGGGGGAATGCCTCCGGAAGCGCTCGTCGAACGGGTGCACATGCTCGCCGCCGAATGGGTGGGCACGGGCAAGCACGACGACATGGCCGTGGTCGCCATCACCGCTCCCCGGCGCTTCCACCTCAGCGCCGTAGGGGGGCAGGGACCAGGGAGGTTCACCGCGTGACGAGGCCCGCAGAGCACCACGGGCCGCCCCCGGAGCTCGACGGCTGGACGGACGCGCTCTGGGACGCCGTCCTCGCCGGCGACGAGTACGCGGCCGCCGACGCGGTGACCGCCGCGCTCGACCACGGGATGGACGCCGAGACCGTCCTGCTGGACGTCATCGCCCCGCTCCAGGCCCGGGTGGGCCGGGAGTGGGCGGCGAACCGGCTCACGGTCGCGCAGGAGCACACCGCGACCGCGATCAACGAGCGGACGATCGCGGCGCTGGCGCACCACCCGGCCGTCCGCGAGGCCATGGCGCGGCACCGCGCCGAACCGCGCGGCCGGGTCGCGGTCGCGTGCATCGACGGGGAGTGGCACGCCCTGCCCGCGCGGATCCTGGCCGAGGTGCTGCGGCTGCGCGGCTGGCAGGTCGACTACCTCGGCGCCCAGGTCCCGACCCCGCACCTGATCTCCCACGTGCACCGGGCGAACCCGGCGGTGGTGGCGCTGTCGTCCTCGATCGCCACCCGGCTGCCGGCCGCGCACGCGGCCATCACCGCCTGCCAGGCGACCGGTACGCCCGTCCTCGTGGGCGGCGCCGCGTACGGGATCGACGGCCGGTACGCCTCCCTGCTCGGCGCCGACGGCTGGGCCCCCGACGCCCGCGCCGCCGCCGACCGGCTCGCGGAGGGGCCGCTGCCCAAGCCGCCGCCCCTGCACCAGGTCATCGACGACCTGCCGCACCTGGCCGACCAGGAGTACACGCAGGTCAGCCGGACCTCGCGCAAGCTGGTGCGGCACGTGATGGCCGAACTCCCGGCCCGCTTCCCGGCGATGGCGGACTACACCGACGAGCAACTCCGCCACACCGCCGAGGACATCGCCCACATCGTCGACTTCCTCGCCACCGCCCTCTACGTGGACGACCCCGGCCTGTTCACCGGGTTCATCGAGTGGACGGCGGGCATCCTCACCGCAAGGGGCGTGCCGGCGAAGAGCCTCCTGCCAGGGCTGGAGCTCCTGGCGGAGCAACTCGTCGACTACCCCCGGGCCACGGGCATGCTCTCCAGCGCCTGTGAGTCGCTCCGGCAGCCGGTGCCGGACGCCGCCGACGCCGCAACGGACGCGCCGGGCGGTTCCGCCGAAGAAAGGACCGCATGACCGCCTTTGTTCCCGATACTCCGCTGCGTGTCGTCGCGACCCTCCCCGGGCCGCGGGCGCTGCGGATCGAGATTGAGGGTGACCTGGACTTCTACACCGCCGACACGCTGGTGGCGACCGTCCGCAGGCAGATGGAGGACCACCCGGACGTCCGCGACCTGGAGCTGGCCTGCGGCGGGATGGGCATGTGCGACTCGGCCGGCCTGGCGGCCCTGCTGATGGTCCGCCGCCGGACGGCCGCCGCGGGCGTCGGCCTCGTGCTGAGCGGCCGTCCTCCGCAGCTCGACCGGCTCCTGCACCTCACGGGGACCTTCCAGCATCTCACCGGCGAGTCGGCCGGGTCGGCTCAGTCCGCCGGGTCCGCCGAGAGCCAGGACCAAGAACCCGCCCAGTGACCTCCTGACGACCCCCGGCGCCGCGGACTGGATCCCGCCCGGCAGGTCGTCGGCACTGGATGCCACGCCCAGGGAGCCCTGGGCAAGCGCGAGGACGCTTCGAGGAGCCCGCCCGGTGAGCGCGGGCGGGCCCGCGCGCTTTCATTGCCCGTCTATTGCATTGTGCAACGGTCGGGCGTACCTTGGCCAAGTGGCCAAAGCGAATGGACGAGGCGTTCGGCCGACCAGTGCCGAGCAAGGCGCCGCCACCCGGGCGGCGATCCTGGAGGCGACCGCCGCCCTGATCGCCGAACTGGGGTGGGGGCGGGTCACCATGCGGGCGATCGCGGCTCGGGCCGGGGTGCCGCACGGCGTGATCAGCTACCACTTCCAGGGCAAGGACGACGTGCTCCGGCAGGCCGCCGTCACGGCGACGCTCCAGGCGCTCGCCGAGCCGGTGGAGGCGCTCGCGACGGCGAGCAGCGTCCAGGAGATGTTCGAGGGCACGCTCGCGTGGTTCGCGGGCGGCGGTCTCGAGGACCCGTCCGTGGGACTGCTGCTGGAGACCGCGCGCCAGTCCTCGCGCGATCCGGCCCTGCGCGAGCCCATCGCCGCGGCGACGCGGGAGTTCCGGGCCGCGCTCACCGAGCTGGTCCGGCGCGACCAGGAGCGCGGCGGCGTCACCGCGAGCGCGCCCGCGTCCGGCACGGCGACGGTGGTCGCCGCGCTGCTGGACGGGCTGCTGCTGCACCTGGTCATGGACCCCGAGCTCGATCTGGCAGGCGCGGTCGAGGCCGTGCGAACCCTCCTGAGAGGCGATTGACTTCCTCTCCCGCCTAGAGGCAGGCAAGTCCAGCGGTCGCCCGCTGGGTTTCCTGCTTCGCCGACGAGTGCCCCGTCCGGGAGGTGTCCCGTTGAGGTCTTACACCGTCTCCACAGGCGGTCGCCGCCAGCCCGGCGGCCAGTATGTTGCGCGCGGCGTTGACGTCGCGGTCATGCACCGCGCCGCACTGGCACGTCCATTCGCGGACGTCCAGCGGCAGGTAGGCGCGGACGGTTCCGCAGGTTCCGCACAGCTTGGAGGAGGGGAACCAGCGGTCGACCACCACCAGGTCGCGGCCGTACCAGGCGCACTTGTACTCCAGCATCGTGCGCAGCTCCCGCCACGCCGCATCAGAGATGGCGCGAGCGAGCCCGCGATTCTTCAGCAGGTTACCGACGGTGAGGTCCTCGATCACGACCGTTTGGTTCTCACGGACGAGACGGGTCGACAGCTTGTGCAGGAAATCGCGGCGCCGGTCGGCGATCCGCGCATGCACGCGGGCCACCTTGCGGCGCGCCTTGTCCCGGTTCACCGAACCCGGGGCCTTGCGCGACAGGTCCCGCTGCGCCTTGGCCAGCCGGGCGCGATCGCGCCGCTCGTGCCTGGGATTGGCGATCTTCTCCCCGGACGACAGAACCACCAACGAGGTGATCCCGGCATCGATCCCGACCGCGTGCTCCGTGGCCGGGGCCGCCGTAATGGTGTCCTGGCACAGCATCGAGACGAACCAGCGGCCCGCTCTGTCGCGCGACACCGTCACCGTGCTCGGTTTCGCGCCCTGGGGCAGTGGGCGCGACCAGCGGATGTCCAGCGGCTCGGCCATCTTCGCGAGCGTGAGGTGCCCGTCGCGCCAGGTGAAGGCGCTGCGGGTGTACTCGGCCGACGCGCGCGACCGCTTGCGCGACTTGAACCGCGGATACCTGGTCCGCTTGGCGAAGAAGTTGGCGAACGCCGTCTGAAGATGCCGCAGCGCCTGCTGGAGCGGGACGCACGACACCTCGGTGAGGAAGGCCAGTTCCGGAGTCTTCTTCCACTGCGTCAGCAAGGCGGACGACTGAGCGTAGGACATGCGGCGCCGCTCGTCGCGCCAGGCCCGGGTGCGTTCCTCCAGCGCCCTGTTGTACACCAGTCGCACGCAGCCGAACGTGCGCGACAGCTCAGCCGCCTGCTCGCCCGTGGGATAGAAGCGGTACTTGAACGCCCGCCTGACCTGCCGCGCCATATCCCACGTTCTAGCAGCCTCGGCACGAGCCGACCCGACGGACGCCGAAACGCCCCGGCTTCCCCGACCTGCTCTGCAAAAGCCCGTTTCCTTCTCGGTCCGAGGGCCGGGTTATCCACGAAGGAGAACCGATGATGGGACGACGTCGCTGGGGCGCCCTCATGGCCGAGCACCGCCGGCTGGTGATCACCACTTGGATCGTGGTGCTGATCGCCTGCGGGGCGAGCTTCCCCCTCCTGACCAAGCAGCTCAAGTCACCCGACTACGGGGTGGACGGCGCACCGTCCACCGAGGCCTCCCGGCTCGTCCAGCGGTACTTCGCCGGCCAGGGGGACGAGCAGGACGTCATCGTCTTCGACGCCGCGCGCGGCCGGATCGACGACCCGGCGCGCAAGGCCGCCGTCCAGAAGGTGGTCGGCGCGGCCCGCGGGGAGGAGGGCGTGGTCACCGTCATCGGCCCGTTCGACCCGCAGGCGAGAGGGCAGGTGGCTCCCGACGGGCGCGCCGCGATCGCCGTCGTCGGACTCAAGGGCGACGGCCGCGAGCGGCCCGCCAGGGCGGCCGACCTCCAGGACGCACTCGACAGGGCGGCCCCCGGTGACGGGGTGGCGGCCTACCTGACCGGCTACTCGCCGATCACCAACGACCAGACGGTGGTGGGGACGGCCGACGCCGAGCGCGGCGAGGCGATCGGCATGCCGATCGCGCTCGCGGTGATGGTGCTGGCGTTCGGGGCGGTGGCGGCCGCGGTGCTGCCGCTGGTGCTGTCCATGGCCGGGCTGGTCCTCACGTTCGGCGTCGTCTACCTGCTCACGTTCGGGTTCTCCTTCGACTCCTTCCTGCTGACGATCGTCACGATGATCGGGACGGGCATCGGCATCGACTACGCCATGTTCATCGTCAGCCGGTTCAGGGAGGAGCTGGCCCGCCGCGGGGTGACGCGGGGCGGGCCGCGCCGGCCGGAGGCCGTCGCGGAGGCCGCCGGGACGGCCGTCGCGACCTCCGGGCGGACCGTGCTGTTCTCCGGCGTCGTCGTCGCGATCTCGGTGTGCTCGCTGTTCGTCATGGAGGCCCCGGTCTTCCGGGAGATCTCCACCGGCGTGCTGATCTCGGTGGTGTGCACCCTCGCCGCCGCGCTGACGCTGCTGCCCGCCGTCCTCGCCGTCCTCGGGCCGCGGGTCGACGCCTGGTCGCTGCCCGAGCGGTGGCGCCCGGCCGACACCCGGTCCGGCGCGGGCGCCGAGCACGGCCCGTGGGCGCGGTGGGCCCGGCTGGTGATGCGCCGGCCGGTCGTGTTCGGCCTGGCGGCCGCCGCCGTCCTGGTCGTCTGCGCGCTCCCGGTGCCGGGCGTCAAGTACGGGATCGACCTCGGCACCGCGTCCCTGGAGGGCCGGCCGACCGCCAAGGCGCAGACCGTCCTCGAACGCTCCTTCACCGCCGGGGCGGTGTCGCCGGTGCAGGTCGTGGTCACCGGTCCGGACGGCGCGGCGCTGGACGCCGCCGGGCAGCGCCAGGCCGCGCGGGTGGCGGCCCTCGTACGGCAGGACCGGCGCGTGGCCGACGTGGAGTCCTTGCCCGGTTCCGGACGGGTGCTGATCAACGCCGTCCCCCGGGTGCCCATCGACTCGTCCGCCGCCACCCGGCTGGTGAAGGACATCCGGAGCGGCATCGCGCCCGAGGCCGCCCCTGACCAGCAGGTGCTGGTGGGGGGCGCCACCGCGACCTTCGTCGACCTGTCCGAGGAGACCACCGGAAAGCTCCCCTACGTGATGGCGCTCGTGCTCGGCCTGTCGCTGCTGTTCCTGCTCGTGGTGTTCCGGAGCGTCGCGCTGCCGGTCAAGGCCGTGGCCATGAACCTGCTCGTCACCGCCGCCTCGGTCGGCCTCACCGTCTGGGTCTTCCAGCACGGCCACGGCGAGGGCCTGCTCGGCTTCCACAGCACCGGGTTCGTCCAGGTGTACCTGCCGATCACCGTGTTCGTGCTGCTGTTCGGCCTCTCGATGGACTACGAGGTCTTCCTCATCCGCCGCATGAAGGAGGCGTGGGAGGACGGCCACGACAACGCGACCGCCGTCGCCGCCGGGGTCGAGCACACGGCCCGCCCGATCGCGGCCGCGGCGGCGATCATGGTGGCGGTGTTCGGCGGCTTCCTGACCGCCGGGATCCTGGAGCTGAAGGAGTTCGGGCTCTCGCTGGCGACCGCGATCGCGCTGGACGCGACCCTGGTGCGGCTGGTGCTCGTCCCGGCCCTGATGAGGCTGTTCGGCGACTGGAACTGGTGGCTGCCCGGCGGGCTCGGCCGGCGGCTCCCCCGGCTCGGCGAGGAGGGGGCCCGGACGGCTCACCCGGAGGTCGGCCCGGCGGGGGCGTCCGGGGCCTGAACGCCGTCCACGAGGGCGGCGCCGGTGGCCGTCCGGTAGTAGAGGACGGAGCGTCCGGCGCGGCGGCGGTCGATCAGGCGGGCGTCGGACAGCACCCGGAGGTGGCGGCCGACCGATCCGAGCCCCTGCCCGGTGAGCGCCACGAGCTGCGTGGTGCTCAGCGGCGTGGCGAGCAGGACGAGCACGCGGGCGCGCCCCGCGCCGAGGAGGCGTTCGAGCGCCTCGGGGACGGCGGCGCCGGCCGCGTCCGCGAGCGGCGCAGAGCAGGGGTGGACGATCGCGTAGCGGGCGGGGTCGGCCTCCTCCCAGGCCACCCAGCCCGTTCGCGGCGTGACCGGGACGAAGAGGAGCCGGGAGCCGGAGATGTCGCGCGGCGGGTAGTCGCGGACGTTGATCTGCAGGCGGCCGGCGCCGAGCCAGCGCATCCCCGAGCGCATGTCGTCCAGGGCGGCGGCCCATCCGCCGCGGCTCAGCTGCCCGGCGCGGGCGACGGCGTCGGCCTCGATGACGCGGCGGCGGCGCTCCCAGTCCGGCTCGACGGCGTGCGTCCACACCCGCTCCAGCAGGCCGGCGAGCCGCTCGGGCACGTCGGGGCGCCGCAGCTCGGCGGGCAGCGGGCCCCCGAGCGAGACCTCCAGGTCGGCGTGCGCCCGCTCGGGCGGGGTCCGGCGGACGGCGGCGAGCTCCTCGTGGAACGCCGGCGAGCCCGCGCCCGGGTGCGGCGGCGTCAGGAAGTCGGCGTTCCACTTCGTCCTGGTGCCGAGGGCCGCGTGCAGCAGCGCGGCGGTGACGGGGTCGCGCCGGAGAGTGCGCCGGTAGGCGGGCAGGTGGACGTCGAGCCAGGCCCGCTCCCCGGGGTGCGCGGCGGCGCCCTTCTCCAGGAGCTTCAGGCAGGCGGTGGTCTCCGCGAGGGCCGACACCACGAACCGCCCGCTCGCGAGCGTGTCCGCGTCGACCAGCCACCAGCCCACGTTTCGCCTCCGTGCGAAACATTACCGGCGACCCGGCGGTGCGCCCGACCCTTTCGATCATGCGCACGTATCGGGACCTCTTCCGCACTCCGGAGTACACGCCCCTCTTCGCGTCCTTCACCGTGCAGGCGTCCGCCCAGACGGTCAGCGGCCTGGCGCTCGGCACGCTGGTGTACGACTCGACCCGGTCGCCGCTGCTGTCGGCGCTGAGCATGTTCGGCGGCTCGTTCGCCCAGATGGCGGGCGCGCTCACCCTGCTCTCGGCCGCCGACCGCCTGCCGCCGCGGGCGACGCTCGCCTCCATCGCCCTGCTCTTCGGCACGGGGACGGCCGTGCTGGCGGTCCCCGGCCTCCCGCTGGCGGCGGTGTTCGCCATCGTGCTGGGCCTCGGCCTGGTCGCGTCGCTCGGCAGCGGCGTCCGCTACGGCCTGCTGAGCGAGATCCTGCCCGAGGAGGGCTACCTCCTCGGCCGCTCCGTGCTGAACATGTCGGTGGGGACGATGCAGATCTGCGGCTTCGCCATCGGCGGCGTCCTCGTCGTCGCGCTCTCGCCCCGGGGGACCCTGCTCACCGGCGCCGCGCTCTACCTGCTCACCGCCGTCGTGGCGGTCGCCGGGCTGAGCCGCCGCCCGCCCCGGGCGGCCGGACGCCCGAGCCCGGCGCAGACCTGGCGCACCAACGTGCGGCTGCTGTCCTCGGCGCCGCGCCGCGCCACCTACCTCGCGATGTGGGTGCCGAACGGTCTGATCGTCGGCTGCGAGGCCCTCTTCGTCTCCTACTCCCCGCACCACGCGGGGCTCCTGCTCGCCATGGCCGCCGTGGGCATGCTGGCGGGCGACACCGTGACGGGCCGGTTCGTCCCGCCGCACCTGCGCGCGCGTCTCGGCCCGGTCCTGCGGCTCCTGCTGGCGGTCCCCTACCTGCTGTTCGCCGTCGACCCGCCGCTCCCCCTCGCCGCGGCCGCCGTCCTTTCGGCCTCCGTCGGCTACGCCGCGACGCTGCTGCTGCAGGAACGCCTCATGGCGCTCACACCGGTCGCCATGCACGGGCACGCCCTGGGCCTGCACTCGTCCGGGATGCTCACGATGCAGGGGGTGGGCGCGGCCCTGGCGGGCGGCGCGGCCCAGGCGACGTCCCCCGCGGCCGCGATGGCGATCATGGCCGCCGCCTCGGTGGCCGTCACCCTCGCCCTGGCGCCCGGCCTGCGCCCGCTCCCCGACCTCCGCACCGCGAACTGAGCACGCCCGGGGCACGGGGACTGAGCACGGCCGGGGGCACGGGATCTCCACACGATCCGCACACGGCGGACGCCACCGGCGCGGCGGGGCGGCGTCCAATGAGGCATGCGCGTGAAGATGATCCTCCCGGCCCTGACCGAGGCGACGTCGCCGTTCTTCCGCCCGATCAAGTACTCGCTGTTCCCGCCGCTCGGGCTGGCCACGCTCGCCGCCTACCTCGACCCGGACGACGAGGTGACGCTGACCGACGAGCACGTCCAGCAGGTCGACACCTCCGACGAGCCCGACCTCGTGGTGATCCAGGTCTACATCACCTCGGCGCGGCGCGCCTACGAGCTGGCCGACCTCTACCGCGCCCGGGGCGCGCACGTCTGCCTGGGCGGGCTGCACGTCACCTCGCTCCCGGACGAGGCGGCCCGGCACGCCGACACGATCTTCTGCGGGCCGGGCGAGGACACCTGGCCCCGCTTCCTCGCCGACCTGCGCGCCGGGCGCCCGGCGGTCCGCTACGACTCCGCCGAGCGGACGCTCGCCGGGCTTCCGCCGGTCCGCCGCGACCTCATCGCCCGCGAGCGCTACCTGGTCCCGAACTCGATCGTGGTGTCGCGCGGCTGCCCGCACGTGTGCGACTTCTGCTACAAGGAGGCGTTCTTCGAGGGCGGCAAGTCGTTCTACACCCAGACCGTCGACGCGGCGCTCGCCGAGATCGACCGGCTGCCGGGGCGGCACCTGTACTTCCTCGACGATCACCTGTTCGGCAACGCCCGGTTCGCGTCCGCGCTGTTCGACGGCATGCGCGGGATGGGGCGGCTCTGGCAGGCGGCGGGGACGGTGAAGGCGGTGCTGAACCCCGGGCTCCTGGAGAAGGCTGTCGAGTCCGGGCTGCGGAGCCTGTTCGTCGGCTTCGAGACCGTCAACGCCGGCAACCTCACCGAGCAGCGCAAATGGCAGAACATCGACCGCGACTACGGCGCGGTGGTCCGCCGCCTGCACGACAACGGCGTGATGGTCAACGGAAGCTTCGTGTTCGGGATGGACGAGGACGACCCGGCGGTGTTCGACCGCACCGTCGAGTGGGCGGTCGGCCAGGGCATCGAGACCGCGACCTTCCACATCCTGACCCCCTATCCGGGCACTCGCCTCTACGACCGCATGGCCAAGGCCGACCGGCTCCTGCACTCCGACTGGGACCGGTACGACACCCGTACGGTCGTCTTCAAGCCCGCCAAGATGACCGCCCGCCAACTGGAGGACGGTTACTGGCGCGCCTACCGCGACTTCTACCGGTGGGGCTCGATCCTGCGCGGCGCCGCGACCAAGCCGACCCTGCGCGGCAAGGCCAGGCACGCCGCCTACGCCGGGGGCTGGAAGAAGTTCGAGCCCGCCTGGGACCTGGTCATCCGTGCGAAGCGGGCTGGGCGCGCGCTGCCGCTGCTGGAGGCGGTCCTGTCCGGCTTCGGCGGCCGTCCGGCCCGCTCCGGGCATCACCGGGAACCGGAGCGGGCATCCGTATCCTGATCACTTCCGGCGCCGGTGCGCCGCTCGGTGCCCGCGCAGCGTAGGCGACGGCTTTTGCAGGTTTCCTACAACTGGAGCGGCGCAGCGTGCGTTGTCGGCGGCATGGCGCCGCCGCCCTCTGGGCGGAAAGGTGAACAGTGTCCGGGTGCGCCGTGTCCCGGCGCCGCAATCGTCTAACAGGAGGGCTCGGTCGGGTGTTCAGTCGTGTCGCCATCGTGAACCGGGGTGAGGCCGCCATGCGCCTCATCCACGCCGTACGGGACATCGCCGCGGAGAGCGGGACGCGGATCGAGACCGTCGCCCTGTACACCGATGTCGACCGGACGGCCACCTTCGTCCGGGAGGCGGACCTGGCCTACGACCTCGGGCCCGCGTCGGCCCGGCCGTACCTGGACCTGGAGGTCCTGGAGCGCGCGCTGGTGGAGACCGGCGCCGACGCCGCGTGGGTCGGGTGGGGCTTCGTCGCCGAGGACCCGGCGTTCGCGGAGCTGTGCGAGCGGATCGGCATCGCCTTCGTCGGGCCGAGCCCGGAGGCCATGCGCCGGCTCGGCGACAAGATCGGCGCGAAGCTGATCGCCGAGGAGGTCGGCGTGCCGGTCGCGCCGTGGAGCCGCGGCGCGGTCGACTCCCTGGACGACGCGCTCGCGGCGGCGGCGGAGATCGGCTACCCGCTGATGCTGAAGGCGACCGCGGGCGGCGGCGGGCGCGGCATCCGCGTCATCACGAGCGAGGCCGAGCTGGCGGACGCCTACGAGCGCACCAGCCAGGAGGCGGCGCGGGCGTTCGGCAGCGGCGTCGTGTTCCTGGAGCGCCTGGTCACCGGCGCCCGGCACGTCGAGGTGCAGGTGATCGCCGACGGCGGGACGGCGTGGGCGCTGGGCGTGCGCGACTGCTCGGTGCAGCGCCGCAACCAGAAGATCATCGAGGAGTCGGCGTCGCCGGTGCTCGGCGCCGAGCAGACCGCCGAGCTGAAGGCGTCGGCCGAGCGGCTCGCCGTCGCGGTCGGGTACCGGGGCGCTGCGACCGTCGAGTTCCTCTACCACCCCGGCGACCGCATGTTCGCCTTCCTGGAGGTCAACACCCGCCTGCAGGTCGAGCACCCGATCACCGAGTCCACCACCGGGTTCGACCTGGTCAAGGCGCAGCTGCACGTGGCCTCCGGCGGCCGGCTCGAAGGCGCGCCGCCGGTGGAGCGCGGGCACGCGATCGAGGCCCGGCTGAACGCCGAGGACCCCGACCGCGACTTCGCCCCCTCGCCGGGCCGCATCGCCCGCCTGGACCTGCCCGCCGGGCCGGGCATCCGGGTCGACACCGGCGTCAGCGAGGGCGACGCGATCCCCGCCGACTTCGACTCGATGATCGCCAAGATCATCGCCTACGGCCGCGACCGGGACGAGGCGCTCGGCCGGCTGCGCCGCGCGATGACCGAGACCACGGTCATCATCGAGGGCGGCGCGACGAACAAGAGCTTCGTGCTCGACCTGCTCGACCGGCCCGAGGTGGTCGAGGCGAGCGCGGACACCGGCTGGATCGACCGCGTCCGCGCCGAGGGCGGGCTCGTCTCGCACCGGCACTCCGCCGTCGCGCTCGCGGCCGCCGCCATCGAGGCCTACGAGGAGGCGGAGGGCGCCGAGCGGCAGCGGCTGCTGTCGACGGCGTCCGGAGGGCGCCCCCAAGCGCGGCACGAGAGCGGCCGGCCGCTGGACCTCAAGCTCCGCGGCGCGAGCTACCGGGTGCGCGTGGCCCGCACCGGCGCGGACCGGTTCCGCGTCGCCGTCGAGGCGGGCGCCGACGTCCGCACCGCCGACGTCGAACTCGAGCGCTTCGACCGGCACCTCGGCCAGATCACCGTCAACGGCGTCCGGTACCGCCTGCTCACCGGCACCCACGGGCCGATCCACTTCGTCGAGGTGGACGGCGTGGCGCACCGGGTCAGCCGGGACGAGGGCGGCGTCGTCCGCTCGCCCGCGCCCGCGCTCGTCGTCGCCACCCCGCTGGAGGTCGGCGCCGAGGTCGAGGCGGGCGCGCCGGTGCTGGTGCTGGAGAGCATGAAGATGGAGACGGTGCTGCGGGCGCCGTTCAAGGCGCGGCTGAAGGAGTGCGTCGTCTCCGTCGGCAGCCAGGTGGAGACCGGTGCGCCGCTGCTGCGGCTGGAGCCGCTCGCCGACGAGGCCGAGGCCGCCGACACCGCGGCGGCGGGGGCCGCCCCGCTCGACCTGCCCGCCGCGCCCGGGGCCGCCCCGGCGCGGGACCGCACCCGGCGCGGCCTGGAGGACCTGCGCGGCCTGCTGCTCGGCTTCGACGTCGACCCGCACGACGAGCGCCGCGCCCTGGACGACTACCTCGCCGCGCGCCGGGCCGCCGCCGCGGACGGCCACCGGCCGGTGGCCGAGGAGATCGCGCTCTTCGACGTGTTCGCCGACCTTGCCGAGCTGGGCCGCGACCGGCCGGCGGGCGGGGACGGCACCGACGGCGGCCACGTGCACAGCGCCCGCGAGTACTTCCACACCTACCTGCAGAGCCTCGACGTCGAGCGGGCCGGGCTGCCCGAGGCGTTCCAGGCCAAGCTCGCCAAGGCGCTCGGCCACTACGGCGTCACCGACCTCGACCGCACCCCCGAGCTCGAGGCGGCGGTGTTCCGGATCTTCCTCGCGCAGCAGCGCACGTCCGCCGACGCCTCGGCGGTCGCCGCGCTGCTCCGCGAGTGGCTGGGCGAGCCCCCGCCGGAGGACGCGCTGCGCGAGTCCGCGGGCCTCGCGCTGGAGCGGCTGATCGCCGCGACGCAGGTCCGGTTCCCGGTGGTCTACGACCTCGCGTGCGGCGTGGTGTTCGCCTGGTTCGCCCAGCCGCTGCTGCGCCGCAACCGCGCCGCGGTCTACGCCCGCGTCCGCCGGAACCTGCGGCACCTGGACGAGCACCCGGACGCGCCGGAGCGCGACGAGCTCATCGCCGAGATGGTGCGCAGCACCGAACCGCTGGTGCGGGTGCTCGGCCAGCGGCTCGTGCGCGGCAACCGGAACAACGCCGTGATGCTGGAGGTGCTCACCCGGCGGTACTACGGCAACAAGGGCCTCACCGGCGTCCGCACCAGGGAGGCCGGCGGCTGCGAGTTCGTGGTCGCCGAGCGCGCCGGCTCGTGTCTGGCCTCCTCCGCGGTGAGCTTCGACTCCCTCGGCGCGGCGCTGCGCGGGCTCGCGGAGCTGGCGGACGGCGGCGACGACGTGGACGCCGACGTCTACCTGTCCTGGGAGCGGCAGCCGGAGGACCACGACGCGATGGCGGCCGCGCTCCAGGAGGTCGTCAACGCGCACCCGCTGCCGCCGCGGGTACGGCGGCTGACCACCACCGTCGCGGGCAGCAGCGGCGCCGTGATGCACCACCACTTCACGTTCCGCCCGGCCGAGGGCGGCGGGACGGAGGAGCGGAGCGATCCGGGGGGTGTGGGGGGTCGTCCCCCCACAGGGGGCACGGAGGAGCGGAGCGATCCGGGGGGTGTGGGGGGTCGTCCCCCCACAGGGGGCACGGAGGAGCGGAGCGATCCGGGGGGTGTGGGGGGCATGGCGGAGGAGCGGCTGATCCGCGGCCTGCACCCGTTCATCGCGCAGCGCATGCAGATGGAGCGGCTGCACAAGTTCGACCTCACCCGGCTGCCGTCCTCGGACGAGGAGGTCTACCTCTTCCAGTGCGTGGCGCGCGACAACCCGTCCGACGACCGGCTCGTCGCGTTCGCGCAGGTGCGCGACCTCACGGCGCTGCGCGACGGCGACGGCAGGCTGCGCTCGCTGCCGACGGCCGAGTTCACCCTCGCCACCTGCCTGGACTCGATCCGCCGGGCGCAGGCGCGGCGGCCGACGAAGAAGCGGTTCCCCACCAACCGCATCGTGATCTACGTCTGGCCGGTGAGCGACCTCACCCGCGCGGAACTGCAGCGGATCGCCAACCGCATGCTGCCGACGGCCGCGGGCGCCGGGCTGGAGGAGGTCCTGCTGATCGCGCGGCAGCGCGACCCGCGGACGGGCGAGCCGATGAAGGTCGCCGTCAGGATCTCCTTCGACGCCACCGGCGGCACCCGGCTCACCGTCGGCGCCCCGTCGGACGAGCCGGTCGAGCCGCTCGACGGCTACCGGCAGAAGGTGCTCCGCGCGAGCAGCCGCAACACCGTGTACCCGTACGAGCTGACCGGCCTGCTCGGCGACTTCGTCGAGCACGACCTCGACGACGACAACGTCCTCGTGCCGGTCGACCGGCCGAAGGGGCGCAACACCGCGGCGCTCGTCGCGGGCGTGGTCACCAAGCGGACCCGGCGGCACCCGCAGGGCGTCACCCGGGTCGTGCTGCTCGGCGACCCGACGAAGTCGCTCGGCGCGCTGTCGGAACCGGAGTGCCGCCGAGTGATCGCCGCGCTGGACCTGGCCGAGCGGATGCGGGTGCCGCTGGAGTGGTACGCGCTGTCCTCGGGCGCCCGGATCTCCATGGAGTCGGGCACGGAGAACATGGACTGGGTGGCGGCGGCGCTCAAGCGGATCGTCGAGTTCACCCAGGACGGCGGCGAGATCAACGTCGTCGTCGCGGGCATCAACGTCGGCGCCCAGCCGTACTGGAACGCCGAGGCGACGATGCTCATGCACACCAAGGGCGTGCTCGTCATGACGCCGGACTCGGCGATGGTGCTCACCGGCAAGCAGGCGCTCGACTTCTCCGGCGGCGTGTCGGCCGAGGACAACTTCGGCATCGGCGGCTACGACCGGGTGATGGGCCCGAACGGGCAGGCGCAGTACTGGGCGCCGAACCTCATCGCCGCGCGGGACGTCCTGATGTCGCACTACGACCACACCTACGTCGCGCCCGGGGAGCCCGGACCGCGCCGCGCCGGCACGAGCGACCCCTTCGACCGCGACGTCTCCGCCTTCCCGCACGTCCTGGAGGGCAGCGACTTCACCACCGTCGGCGAGATCTTCTCCGCCGAGGCGAACCCGGACCGCAAGAAGCCGTTCGACATCCGGACCGTGATGCGGGCGCTGTCCGACCAGGACCACCCGGTGCTGGAGCGCTGGGCGGGCATGGCCGACGCGGAGACCGCGGTGGTGCAGGACGTGCACCTCGGCGGCATGCCGGTGTGCCTGCTCGGCATCGAGTCGCAGTCGGTGCCGCGGCGCGGCTTCCCGCCCACCGACGGCCCGGACGCCTACACCGCCGGCACGCTGTTCCCGAAGTCGTCCAAGAAGGCGGCCCGGGCGATCAACGCGGCCAGCGGCAACCGGCCGCTGGTGGTGCTGGCGAACCTGTCGGGCTTCGACGGCTCGCCGGAGTCGATGCGGCAGCTCCAGCTGGAGTACGGCGCCGAGATCGGCCGCGCGATCGTCAACTTCCGCGGGCCCATCGTGTTCTGCGTGATCTCCCGGTACCACGGCGGCGCGTTCGTGGTGTTCTCCAAGGCGCTGAACCCGAACATGACCGTGCTCGCGCTGGAGGGGTCGTTCGCGTCGGTGCTCGGCGGCGCGCCAGCCGCCGCGGCGGTGTTCGCCGCCGACGTCAACGCCCGGACCGCCGCCGACCCGCGGGTGCGGGAGCTGGAGACCCGCGTCGCGGCGTCCACGGGCCCCGCCCGCGCCACGCTGACCGCGGAGCTGGACGAGCTGCGCGCCTCGGTCCGCACGGAGAAGCTCGGCGAGGTGGCCGCGGAGTTCGACCGCGTGCACGACATCCGGCGCGCGGTCGAGGTCGGCTCCGTCGACGCCGTCATCGGCGCCGCGGAGATGCGTCCGCGGATCATCGAGGCCATCGAGGCCCGCCTGGGGTGACGCGGGGGCGCGGGGGCCGACCGGCTCCCGCGCCGCCGGCGGTTCCGGGTCGGGGCGCTAGAAGACCCAGCCGTTGGCGTACGCCTCTTCGAGCGCCTGCTCGGCCTCGCGGGTGTCGAGCATCTCCAGGCCGCGCACCGCCCAGAACCGCAGTGAATCGTCCTGGCTTTCGAGCTGGCCGCGGAACACCTCCAGGGCCTCCGGCGACCGGGCCTCGGCGATCAGTTCGAGCAGCCAGCAGCGCAGGCCGGGGTCGTCGCGCTCGGCCGCGAACTCCTCGATCAGCTCGCCCACGTAGGCGTCGGCGTGCTCGCGCAGGAAGTCGAACGCGTCCTCCCGGACCCGCGGCTCCTTCGTCCGCATGAGCTGCATGGCCTGATCGAAACGCCGCCGCGACATGGCCCCGACCCTACGGCCGACCCCCGACAAACGGCCACCAAAAGGGCGTAGGCACGCCCGCCGGACGGGGCACGGTCCGTCCGGCGGGCGGGGAGCGGTCAGCCGAAGTTCACATCGCTGCAGATGTAGTACGACTGGTCCATGTGCGACGCCTGCCAGATCGTGTAGACGACGTGGCGTCCGCTGCGGCCGGGTGCGCTCACATCGCCGACCACGTAGTTGTTGCTCGGCGCGTACCGGCCGGTCTCCCGGACCAGCTCCAGGTCGCTCCACCGCAACGGCCGGGTCAGCGGGTCGTACCCCTGGCGGGTGACGTAGACGCGGATGTAGTCGGCGCCGTGGCTCGCCTGGTCGTACAGGTTGATCGTGAACGTGGTGCCGATGTCCGTGGTCGTCCACGGGCCGACGGCGTCCATGGACCGGTACCGCCCGCCCTCGGTCCGGCCGCCGCTGCACAGCTGCCCGTCGGGGATCGCCGCCTGGTGGTCGCCGCCGACGTTGTTGCGGTACAGCCCGTTCCAGTTCCACATGGCGTTGGGGTTGTCCTGCCACGCCTGCCAGCACATCGGGTCCTTCTGCTGCATGGCGGGGTTCTGGAAGTCGCCGCCCCAGCGCAGCCAGCAGCCGTAGTTGCGGGACGCCGGATCGATCACCGATCCGTGCGCCGACGCCGTGCCGGACCACAGGGCGGGCGCCAGCACCGGCATGAGCAGGGCCGCCAGCAGGACTGTCAGGGCACGGCGTGCGCGGTCGTGTCGCATCGCGTTCTCCGTTCCGGTTGCGGGAAGGGCCGGATTGGGAGCGCTCCCATGCGCATCGTAGACGCGCCTCGGTCCGCGGTCACCCGCGTCATGAAAGCTTTCACGCACCCGCGGGCGGGCGCCGGGTCAGCGGATGCCCTTCCAGAGGTCGGACAGGAGGGCCGACAGGTTCTGGACCGTGTCGCGGCCGTGCCGCTCGGCGAGGGCCTGCTCGTGGGCGCGGGCCAGCGCCTCCAGCCGCTCCAGCTTGGCGCGGCCCAGGTCGGAGACGCGCACCGACACCCGGCGGCGGTCGCGGCTGGAGTGGGACCGGTAGAGGCAGGCGGAGTCGACCAGGGCGTCCACGAGCCGGGTCAGAGTGGGGTGCGGGATCTCGACGATGACCGCGAGCTCGCCCATCGAGACGTCCTCGGCCTCGGCGAGGGCGCGCAGCACCCGCCACTGCTCGACCGTCGCGCCCTCCTCCTGCTCTAGACGGGCGCCCAGGTCGCGGGCCAGACTGCGCTGGGTGCGTGTGAGGATGTCGACGAGATCGCTCGCCGCCGTACGCGCCACCGCGTCGTGCTGCTCGGCCACCAAGTCGCCTCCCTTGCCGGTCACCCGTAGCGGATAGCATAGATGACCTGGTCATGAAGGGTTCGGCGGTGATGCGTTCGGTGGTGCGGGACAGCACGGAAGTGCTGGTCGCCGGCCCGGATCCCGCCGTGCTGCGGCTCGGGCTGCTGCTGCCGCTGTCGGGGCCGCTCGGGCTGACCGGGCCGTCCGGGCTGAGCGCCGCGTGCCTGGCCGCGACCGAGGTCAACGCCTCCGGCGGGGCGGCGGGACGCGCCGTCGAGCTGGTGCCGGTGGACGCCGGACGCTCGCCGGGAGCGGTGGCGGGCGAGGCGCGGTTCCTCGCCGACGCCGGGCTCGTCCAGGCGTTCGTCGGCTTCCACACGAGCGACGTGCACCGGGGCCTGGAGGCGGCGCTCGCCGGGCGGGCGCCGTACGTGTTCACGCCGCCGC
This sequence comes from Actinomadura sp. NPDC000600, assembly GCF_040492135.1. Lineage (NCBI taxonomy): Bacteria > Bacillati > Actinomycetota > Actinomycetes > Streptosporangiales > Thermomonosporaceae > Actinomadura > Actinomadura sp. NPDC000600. The sequence continues at coordinate 274,934 of NZ_JBEUPD010000002.1, read as the reverse complement.
ACGAGGGCGGGGCGCGGCGGGAGGGCGTCGTCCTGCTCGGCGACTCGCCGGAGCGGCAGCTCGGCACCGCCCTCGACTGGCTGAGCCTGCGGCTGCGGCTGCGGCGGTGGGCGCTGGTGGGCAGCGACTACATCTGGCCGCGCTCGGTGCACCGGGCGGGAGCGCGGCTGGTCCGGGCGGCCGGCGGCGAGGTGGTCCTCGACCGGCTCGTGCCCTTCCCCTGGGCGCCCGGCGACGACCCGGAGGCGCGCTTCGAGGAGATCGTGGACGCGCTGGCGCGCACGGGCGCGGAGGCGATCCTGCTCAGCCTGGTCGGCCGGGACCTCGTCGTGTTCAACCGGGTGTTCGCCGCCTCGCGGCTGTCGGCCCGGGTCGTCCGGCTGTCGGGGGCCCTGGAGGAGAACGTCCTGCTCGCCTCCGGCGGCGACGACACCGGGGAGCTGTACTCGGCGATGCGGTCGTTCGCGGGGCAGGGCGACGAGCGGCAGATCGCGCTGGCCGAGCGGTACCGCTCGGCGTTCGGCGAGGTGGCGCCCGTCCTCGACGTCTACGCGGAGGGCTGCTACGACGGCGTCCACCTGCTGGCCGCCCTGGCCGCCGCGGGGATGCTGGGCGTGCGGCATGGGAGGGCCGCCTCGGCGCGGCTTCTGGCGGGCGCCGACCCCGTCGCCCGGCACGCCTGGGCGGCCGCGCCGCTCGGGCCGCCGCGGCCGGAACGCTATCTGGCCAGGGCGGACGGCCTGGACCTCACCGTGGTCACGCGCCTCTGATCTTTACCAGACGAAACCTTTCCATTTGAAAAGATTACCTCTAGGCTCCGCTGAGCGGGATCCACCCGCGTCCGCGCGGTCAGAGGAGGAAGCATGGCCGTCGACTCGGCGCAGCCCGAGGGCATCGAGCGCTACGGGTACACCCAGGAGCTGCGACGCTCTCTCACGTTCAAGGACCTGGTGGTCTACGGACTGATCTTCATGGTGCCGATCGCGCCGTTCGGCATCTTCGGCAGCGTCTTCCAGGGGTCGGGCGGCATGGTCGCGCTCGCCTATGCGATCGGGATGCTGGCCATGCTGTTCACCGCCGGCTCCTACGCGCAGATGTCGCGGGCGTTCCCGATGGCCGGGTCGGTCTACACCTACGCCGGGCGGGGCATCACGGCGCCGGTCGGGTTCCTGTCCGGCTGGATGATCCTGCTCGACTACGTGCTGGTGCCGTCCCTGCTGTACCTGATCGCCAGCGTGGCGATGAACTCGCTCGTGCCGGGCGTCCCGGTGTGGCTCTGGCTCATCGCGTTCGTCGTGCTCAACACGGTCGTCAACTTCTTCGGCATCGAGATGACCGCGCGGATCAACCGGATCATGCTGGTCGCCGAGCTGGTCATCCTGGCGATCTTCCTGGTGGTGGGCCTGGTGGCGCTCGCCCAGGGCAAGGGCCACGGCGGCGGGAGCCTCACCCCGATCTACAACGGCGGGACGTTCTCGTGGGGGCTGGTGTTCGGCGCCGTGTCGATCGCGGTGCTGAGCTTCCTCGGCTTCGACGGCATCTCCACGCTGGCCGAGGAGAACCGCGAGTCCGCCCGCGCCATCGGGCGGTCGATGGTGGCCGCGCTGCTGCTGGTCGGCGTCCTGTTCATCGTCCAGACCTGGGTGGCCTCGCTGCTGGTCACCGACCCGGACAAGCTGATCAAGGAGGGGGACGCGGACGGCGTCGCCTTCTACGACGCCGCGCGGGTCGCCGGCGGCGCGTGGCTGGCCAAGCTGACCGCCCTCGCCACCGCGATCGCGTGGGGCTTCGCCAACTCGCTGGTGGCGCAGGCCGCGACGTCCCGGCTGCTGTACGCGATGGCGCGGGACCGGCAGCTGCCGAAGTTCCTCGCCAAGGTGCACCCCCGGCGGAAGGTCCCGGTCAACGCGACGCTCGTGGTCGCGGCCGTGTCGCTGGGCCTCGGCCTCTACATGGAGCAGCGCGAGGACGGCATCACGCTGCTCAGCTCGCTCGTCAACTTCGGCGCCATGACGGCGTTCCTGGTGCTGCACGTCTCGGTCGTCGTCCACTACGTCGTCCGGTCGGGCAGCCGGGACTGGTGGCGCCACCTGATCGCACCGGTGATCGGCTTCGGCATCCTCGGCTACGTGGTGGTCAACGCGAAGGTCGCCGCGCAGGAGCTGGGCTTCCTGTGGCTCGGCATCGGAGTGGTGCTGCTGGTCGGTCTGCTGCTCATGAAGCGCCGTCCGGCGCTGGCCGGCATCGAAGAGGAGGACGAGAAGTGACATTCGACGTGGTCTCCATGGGGGACACCGAGCCCGGCTTCGCGTTCGGCGGGCGGGAGGCGGCGCTCACCGTCGCGCCCGGCACCGTCGTGGAGCTGACGACCGAGGACTGCTTCGGCGGCGCGGTCCGCGGGGTGGACGACCTGCCGAGCCAGGTGTGCGCCTTCCCCTACCTCAACCCCGTCACCGGCCCCATCGCGGTGGCGGGCGCCGAGCCCGGGGACGCGGTGGCGGTGCACTTCGTGGACATCCGCCCCGCCCGCGACTGGGCGGTCTCGTCCACCTTCCCGCACTTCGGGGCGCTGACCGCGACGCACACGACGGCGATGCTGCACCCAGCTCTGCCGGAGCGGGTGTGGATGTACGACGTGGACGCCGAACGCGGGATCTGCCGCTTCCGGGCCCGCGCCAGCGACCTGGAGATCGAGCTGCCGCTCGACCCCATGCACGGCACCGTGGGCGTGGCCCCGGCCGCGAACGAGGTGATCATGAGCATCACCCCGGGGGCGCACGGCGGCAACATGGACACCCCGGAGATGCGCGCGGGCACCACGGCGTACTTCCCGGTCAACGTGCCGGGCGGGATGATCTCGATCGGCGACGGCCACTGCCGCCAGGGCGAGGGCGAGGTCTGCGGCACCGCCGTGGAGGCGGCCATGAACACCGTCGTGGTCGTGGACCTGGTCAAGGGCGCGGCGCCCGCGTGGCCGCGCCTGGAGGACGACCTCCACCTGATGTCGACCGGCTCGGCCCGCCCGCTGGAGGACGCGTTCCGGATCAGCCAGCACGACCTGGTCACCTGGACGTCCGCGCTGCTCGGCCTGGACGAACTGGACGCCTACCAGCTCGTCAGCCAGGCGGGGCTCGCCCCGGCCGGCAATGTCGTCGACACCAACTACACGATGCTCGCGAAGCTCCCCAAGACCGCTCTGCCGGGCGTCTCCGCCTACGACGGGATCCACGCGCGCCTGCGTGAGACCGCCGAGCGCTACCTGTCCCAGCGCTGACCCGCTCAGGGCCAGCCTCCCCGATCGTCACTCTCTGTATTCATATAATCCCCGTGCGTTGCGACGTCCAGGGACGGAGCGCGGTCGCGCTCCACGGGGAGGGTGTGCGTCTTGAGGATGAGCAGGAAAGTGGCGGGCGTGGCCGTGGGAGCGGCCGCCGTCGCGATCGCGGCCGCGGGATGGCCGGTCGGAGCCTCCGCGGGCGGCCAGTGGAAGCTGGTCGCCCGGGAGCGGTTCGACCGGCCGCTGCGCGTCGACGGCGCGCCGTGGCGGCTGGACCCGCAGGGGCCGCGCAGCCCGTGGCACGTCGACGCGTTCGACGACGACGGGGAGGCGTGGCGGAGGCTCAGCGGGCCGCTGTTCGAACGGCAGATGAAGACCCTCAACGTGTTCCGCAAGCGCGTCGCCTTCGGGGAGCGGGGGTGGCTGACGGCGGAGGTCGCCGCCGTCGACAAGGACCGCGACGGGCGCCCCGACTCCCGGCCCGGCCTGTCGGCCGTGTCGCTGCCGGGCGGGCGGACCGCCGGGCGGATCTCCGAGCCGAGCTGGGACGCGGGGGTGCTGATCCGGCCGACCCGCCCGCTGCCCCGGTACTACCGGGTGGAGATGACGCTGCGCGGCATCCAGTTCGGCGGCAAGCGGAACGGCACGTTCGACTACGACGGCAGGCACAACGGATACACCATGGAGCCGTGCAAGACCCGGTACCCGTGGACGTTCCAGGGCGCCCTGCCCGGCAGGTCTCGGTGCCAGTACCCCGACGTGACGCGGGAGAACGGGTTCTACTACCTGACGATCCTCGACTACGCGACCCCGGCGCCGCACGGCAACCCGGGCATCCACTTCCGGCGCAAGGTCATCATGGACGGCTACTACAGCGACGACGCCCGCTGGAAGAACGCCGCGACCTGCAACCCGAAGACCCGGAAGATGTACCGGACGTTCGAGGGCACCTTCAACGGCGTCAACGCGCTGTTCCCGCGCGGCGACCTGTTCCGCGAGACCGCCAACAACAACATCAGCAACGAGTACTACGCCAAGACCGCCTGCGGAGAGGCGTCCATGGACCGGCGGTACGGGCCGGGCGGCCGGTTCGAGGGGCACCTGACCAGCGCCGAGCTGCGGCCGGAGCTGCTGCCGAAGGCCGCCTACCGGTTCGCCATCGAGCGCGACCGGACCGGGTACACGCTGGAGATGAGCGGCCCGTTCCTGCACACCGGGCAGACCACGCTGCGCGTCCACCACGACTTCGTGGAGAACGGGCGCCCGATCTGGCACTACAACCAGACGCCCGGCGAGTACGACGGCCGGTTCGACCGCAGGCTCGTCCACAAGGGCCCGGCCGGGACGTACACGACCGAGCACAGCTGGCCGAAGGGCTCGGCCTACCCCGACTCCTTCATCATCGGCGACCCGCACCTGAACTACTACGAGGGTGAGGCGTTCGTCGACGACATCCGCCTCTACGTCCCCAGAGACCAGGGATGACCCGCGCCGGCGGGGCGCGTTCCGCCGTCAGCGGGACGCGCCTCGCCGGCGGTCAGCGGGGTCGGCGGTCAACGGCGTCAGTGGTCAGCAGCGCCCGATCCAGGAGCACTCCAGCTGCGGGGAGTTCCCGGAGACGCGGAACGTCCGGACGGCGGCGGGGTCTCCCCCGGCCAGCCGGACCGCGATCCTGTCCTCGATGTCCTTGGGCGCGGCGCCCTGGTAGCCGTTCAGCACGACCGAGAAGACCAGCCGCCGCCCGGACGGGTCGGTGACGTAGCCCGACAGCGCGGAGGCGCCGGTCAGCGTGCCGGTCTTGGCGTGCACGTTGCCCGCGGCGGGGGTGCCCTGCATCCGCGACCGCAGCGTGCCGCCCTCCAGGCGGTCCGGGTCCCCGGCGACCGGCAGAGCCCGGTACCAGGCGGGGAACCAGGGCGCGCTCTGCGCCTTCTTCAGGATGGTGCTGACGTCCTGCGCGGTGGTGCGGTTCTCGCGCGACAGCCCGGAGCCGTCGGCCATCTCCAGCCGTCCGGTGGGGACGCCCTGGCGGCCGGCATACCTCTCGATCACCGGCAGCCCCGCCTCCCAGCTCCCCATGCCCGCCCTCTCCCGGCCGATGGCCTTGACCAGGGTCTCGGCGACCATGTTGTTGCTGAGCTTGAGGAACGGCACCATCAGCCGCGACAGCGGCATCGAGGAGCGGACCGCGAGCGCGGCGGCGCCCCGCGGTGTCCTGCCGCGCTCGGTGACGCCCTCGACCTCGACGCCGTGGGCCTGGAGCGCGCTCCGGAACACGTCCGCCGCGTACAGGGTGGGATTGTCGACCGTCCGCAGGGTCGTGTAGGGCGCGGCGCCCGCCGGGTACGAGCCGCTCACCACGATGGTGTCGCTGCCGACGGCCCGGTTCACCGCCAGCGTGGACGGCGACCCCGGCGCGCCCGTGACCGCCCTGTTGTCGATCTTGACGGTGCGGGTGGCCGGGGACAGCCCCGCCTCGACCGGGTCGCCCTCGGCGCCGCCCGGCCGCACCGACACCTCGACCGACCCGGCGTCGAAGTCGGTGTTGGGCGCGACGGTCAGCGCGGACGTCTGCGCGGCGTAGTAGTACTGCAGGTCCGTCGGGTCCCAGTGGGAGGGCGTGCGGACGGCGTCGAACCAGGTGTCGTCCGCGACCAGGTCGCCCTCGACGCGCCGGACGCCCCGCGCCGCCACCTGGGCGGCGAGCCGGTCGTAGTCGGCGGCCCGCGTCGTCGGGTCGCCGGTCCCCCTGAGGTAGAGGTCGCCCCTGACCGTCGAGCCGGACACTCCACGGGCGTACACGCCGGTGCGGAACCGGTACCCGGGGCCGAGCAGCGACAGTGCCGCGCCCGACGTGTAGAGCTTCATGTTCGAGGCGGGCATCACCTGCGCCGTCGCGCCGCGCGAGTAGCGGACGGCGCCCGTCCGGGCGTCCCGCACCACCGCGCCGACGGTCGCGCCTTCGAGGCGGCCGTCGGCGAGTATGGCGTCGAGGTCCTTGCCCAGGTCGGTCTTGGCGGCGCCTGCCTTGGCGGCGGCCATGGCCGCGGGGTGCGCGGCGGGAGCGGCGAGCAGGGACGTCCCGGCAAGCAGGACGGACGTGATTCGCACCAATGGTCCACGCATGAGGTGTGAGCGTAGGGCAACGACCGGACCACGGCAGCGGAACGACACGATCGTGATCAAGTACTTGCGCGGACCGGGCCGTTCACCACATCGCGTCGAGCAGTTCCGCGACCGCGTCGGCGTCCGGCGGCCGGGGATTGGGGTAGGGATCGGCCGCCACCCGCCCGGCCATCTCGCGGAGCCGTTCGCGGGGGACGCCCAGAGCGGACAGCCGCGTCGGGCCCCGGTGCGCACGGGCCAGCGCGGCGACGACGGCGACCGGGTCCGGCCCGGCCACCCGGGCGAGCCGGGCCGAGGCGGCGGGCGCCGACGGCAGGTTGAACGCCATGACGTGCGCGAGCAGCATCGTGTGCAGTTCGGCGTGCGGGAGACCGAACGCGCCGCCGAGGACGTGCGCGAGCTGGTGGTGCAGCCCCATCCGGGTCTGCGCCAGGCAGATCCCGGCCAGCCACGCGGCCGACTGGAGGCGCGCGCGCCCCTCCATTCCGGTCGGGTCGTCCAGCACCTCGGGCAGCGCGCCCAGAATGCCGGCGACGGCCTCGGCCGCCAGCGCGTCGGTGACCATCGTGGCGTCCGGCGCCCACAGGGCCTCGACGGCGTGGGCGAGCGCGTTCATCGCGCTGGTCCGGGTCAGGCCGGACGGCATGCCCAGGGTGAGGCGCGGGTCGTAGACGACCGTGCCGGGAGCCAGGCCGGGGGCGCGGCGCGTGGTCTTCACGCCGTCCTCGGTCTCGCCCAGCACGGGCGTCATCTCGGAGCCCGCATAGGTGGTGGGCACGGCGACCTGCGGCATCCCCGTCCGCGCCGACACCGCCTTGGCGAGGCCGATCGCGGAGCCGCCGCCGACCGCGACGACGCAGTCCGCGCCCGCGGCGTCCTCCATGGCGCGCGCCGTCACGGCGACCGGGGTGTGCGGCGCCGGACGGTCGAAGCGCGCCGCGAGCCGTCCTCCGAGCGCCCCGGCGATCCGGTCGGCGGGCCCGGCGGCGGACGGCGCCGCGACCAGCAGCACCCTCTCCGCCCCGATCCGCGCGACCTCGTCCGCGACGAGATCGCTCGCACCCGGCCCGACCAGGACGCGTACGGGCAGCGTCTCGTGGACGACGACCTCGTCCGCGCTGCTCATGACGACCGGCCCGGCATAAGGATCATGTGCACTCTCCTGTACGGCGCTGCGAGCTTCTATACCGCGTGACCTCTCTCTTACTCAGCGCCACAGCCCTCGTATACGACACGCACCCACCCGCGGCGCCGGTGCGGTGCCGGGACCGGTCAGCCCTCGTCCGCGTGCTCGGCGATCCGGCGAAGCAGGTCCACGAGACGGTCCCGGTCGTCGCCGTCCAGGTGGCCGAAGAGCCGTTCGCCCACGTCGGCCCCCGCGCGCCGGGCGCTCTCCAGCGTCCGCGTCCCGTCCGGGGTCAGGCTGATCGAGTGGGCCCGGCGGTCCTGCGGGGCGCGCTCGCGCCGGACCAGGCCGCCGTCCTCCAGCTCGTCGACGATGCGCACCATCGTGGACTTGTCGATGCCGGTGAGGTCGATGAGGCGCCGCTGGCTGGACGGCCCGTACATCTCCAGCGCCAGCAGCATGCTGAACTCGCGCACGTCGATCCCCAGCCGGCCCAGCTCGCCGTTCATGCTCGCCCGGCTCCGGTTGTGCGCGGAGGCCAGCAGCATGCCGAGCCCCACGTGCCGGACGGCGGGGTCGCCGTCCTCGGACAGGAGCCGTTCGAGCAGGTCGTCGAGCATGGCCCCAGTTTAGGGGCCTCTGATATAGTCCCACTTGAGACTTTCTCGTATGAGAGAGCTTGGTGGGCGGCGCATCGAACGAGTGAGGGAGACGCGCATGCCCGAGACGACCCGCCGCCGCGCCCTGCAGGTGGCCGGCCTGGCGATGGCCGCGGCCGCCGTTCCGGCAGGTGAGGCGGCCGCCGCCCCCCGGCGGCCGCGCGGCAGGATCGACACCCACCATCACGCCGTCCCGCCCCGGATGCGGGAGTGGGCGGTCGAGCAGGGCCTCCTCCCGCCGACCGGCGGACCGTCCTGGGCCCAGTGGACGCTGCCGAGCACCCTGCGGACGATGAACGCCAACGGCATCGCCGCCGGGGTGGCGTCCGCGCCGGTGCCCGCCGAGGTGTTCCTGGACCGGGGGATCGCCGCCTCGGGCGTCCAGGTGTGCAACGAGTCGCTGGCCGAGCTGGTGCGCGAGCACCCCACGAGGTTCGGCTTCTTCGCCAACGTGGCGATGCTCCACCCGGACCTCGCCGTGCGGCAGCTCGCCCACGCGCTGGACGACCTGGGCGCGGACGGAGTCCTCCTCAACACCTCGGCCGCCGGGCACTACCTGGGGGAGCCGATGTTCGACCCGCTCTGGGCCGAGCTCGACAAGCGCCGCGCGGTCGTGTTCGTCCACCCGGTCGCCCCCAAGGGCCTGCCCGAGGCGCCGGGCGTCGGGGACTGGCTCGCCGACTACCTGCTCGACACCACCCGCACCGCGCTCAACCTCATCGCCGCCGGGACCCTCGACCGGTACCCGGGGGTGTCGGTCGTCCTGTCGCACGGCGGCGGGTTCCTGCCGTACATGGCGGGACGCGCCGAGCGCTCGGCCCGGGAGGACGGCGGCCCGCTCCCGGCGCGGATGCGTCCGGCGCTCCGCCGCTTCCACTACGACACGGCCCTGCCGGTGTCCCCGTACGCCGCACCGTCCCTGATCGCCGCCGTCGGCGCCGACCGCGTCCTGTTCGGCACCGACTGGCCCGCGAACTCCGCCCGCGAGGTCGCGCTGAACACCCGGGACCTCGACCGCGACCCGGTGCTGGACGAGCGCGCCCACCGCGCCGTCGACCGGGGGAACGCCCTGCGCCTGCTCCCCCGGCTGGCCGAACGCCTTACGTGATGCGGACGGGGAGGGTGCGGGGGCCGCGGACCTGGCCGGCGGCCCACGTGACCGCCGCCGGGTCGGCCAGGGCGAAGGACGGGACGCGCTCCAGCCAGACGTCGAGCGCCACGCGCAGCTCCATGCGGGCCAGGTGCGAGCCGACGCAGCGGTGGATGCCGAGGCCGAAGGCGGCGTGCCGGTTCACCTCGCGGTCGATGACGATCTCGTCCGCGCGGTCGAACTGGGCCGGGTCGCGGTTGGCGGCGGGGAACGACAGCAGGACCCAGTCGTCGGCCTTCATCTCGACGCCGCGCCAGGTCATGTCCTCCCTCACGAGGCGCGCCATCGTGACGGGCGCGAAGGCGCGCAGGAACTCCTCCATCGCGGTCGGCAGCAGCGACCGGTCGGCGGCGAGGCGCTCGCGGTCCGCCGGCGTCCTCGCCAGGTGCCACAGCGAGGCGCCGATCGCGCTCCAGGTCGTGTCGATCCCGGCGATGAGCAGCAGCGCCATCGTCCCCGAGACGTGGGACGGGTCGAGCTTGCGCCCGTACAGCTCGGCTTCGATCAGATAGGTGGTGAGGTCGTCGCGCGGGTTCGCGACGTGGTCGCGGATCTGCTCCAGGAGGTAGTCGAACAGCTTGTCCATGCGCGCGATGCGCTCGTCCGGGGGGAGGTTGACTCCTTCGAGGGTGTTCTCGACGAACTCGCGGAACCGGGGGCCGTCCTCGGGCGGGAAGCCGAGCATGTCGGCGATGACCCGCATCGGGATGTGCTGCGCGTACTCCTGCGCGGCGTCCACCGTCTCGCGACCCTCGAAGGAGTCGATGAGCTCGTGGCAGTACGCCCTGGTCGCGGACTCCAGCCGCGCCACCGCCGACTTCTTGAACGCGGGCAGCAGCAGCTTGCGCGCGTCGTGGTGGAACGGCGGGTCGGACGAGATCGGCGGCGTGACGCCGACCGGCTCCACCTCGCGCGGCGGCCGGAAGTTGCTCATGACGACCGAGCGGGAGGTGAACCGCTCGGTGTCGTAGGCGACCGCCGCCACGTCCTCGTAGCGGGTCGGCAGCCAGCCGCCGCCGAACCGCTCGGTCCGCGCGACCGGGCAGCGCCGCCGCAGGTCGTCCTGGATCGGGTACGGGTCGGCGGCCCACTCCGGTTCCAGGTGGGAGAAGTCGGTCGCCCAGTCGGAGACCGGGCCGGTGACGACCTCGTTGCGCGTGCCGAGCGGACGACTGGCCCGCTCGTCCCGGAAGTCCTTGCCGAAGCGGTCGTCCGCGGTCATCTCACGCCTCCCCGAGGACGTCGATCGCACGTTCGGGGCAGTTCGCGACCGCGAGGCGGGCCTCGTGCTCCCCGCCCTCGGGGACGACTCCGTCGCCGAGGACGACGCCGTATCCCTCGTCGTCCTCGCCGAACAGGCCGGGGGCGAGGTCGTAGCAGCGGCCGTGCCCCTGGCAGCGCTTCGGGTCGATCTGCACCTTCACTGGGTTCCTCCCCCTGTCGTTCCGGGCGGCGCGAGCGCGGACACGATCCGCGCGAGCAGCGCGACCCACTCCTCGTCCCCGACGGCGTGCATGTCCCGCGGGATGAGGGCGCTCCCCATCCCGAGCAGCAGGCAGAGGTGGGCGAGCGCGTTCGGGGAGAGCGCCGGGTCCATCTCCCCGCCCGCCTGGGCGATGCGCATCAGCCCGGCGAGCCACTCGGCGCGCTCTCCGACGTAGTCGCGCATGGGACGGGCCACGTCCTCGTCCCGGTGGGCCGCGACGAGGGCCTCCACGACGAGGTGGGCGCGGGCGTCGCGGCGGTTCGGCAGCCACCGCCCCATGGTGAGCAGCAGCTCGACGACCGGGCGGTCGGGCTCGGCGGCGAACAGCTCGGCCAGCAGCCGCCGCCCGTGCGCACGCAGCGCCGCCACCAGCAGCTCCGCCTTCGAGTCGAAGTGCGCGTACAGAGCGCCGTTGCTGACGCCGGCGGCCCGCGCGATGTCGGCGACGCGCGTCCCGTCGTACCCGCGCCGCGCGAACTCGTCGGCCGCCGCGCTCAGCAGCCGTTCGCGCGTCTCCGCGCGCGTGACGCCGGCAATGCGTCCCATACCGAAATTAAACGAGCGTTCATTTGCCGGGTCAAGGCCCCCGCACCCCCGAAGGCTCCAGCCAGGCCTCTTGACGGCGGGTTGCGGGTCCTCGGATACTCGACACAACATGAAAGCGGCTTTCATTAAGCGAAAGTGACAGGTGGAACACGTGGCTGACGGGTCCGCGGCGGCTCATGGTGCGTCGGACGCGGCGGCTGACTGGCCTGGGCTGCGGGGCGCTCGGGTACTCGTGCTCGGTGCCGGCGGGATCGGCGCGGAGTGCGTTCGGGGATATCTCCGAGCCGGGGCCGTCGTCACGGTGGTCGACCGCGACCCCGCGCGGCTGGACGCTCTGCCCCCGGGCCCGGACGGGACCGGCGCGCACACGTTCGCGGCCGACCTGGCCGAGCCGGGCGCCGGAGCCGACGCCGTCCGGCGGGCGGTGGAGGCGATGGGCGGGCTGGACGTGCTCCTGCACTGCGTCGGCGTCAACGACCGGCGCCCGATCCTCGACTTCACCGAGGACGAGTGGGACCGGGTGCTGCGCACCAACCTGTCCACCGCGTTCGGCGCGGCGCAGGCGGCGGGGCGGCACATGGTGGAGGCAGGCGGCGGGCGCATCGTGCTCCTGTCCTCGGTGTCCGGGCACCTGGCGCACCGCAAGCACGGCCCGTACGCCGCGTCCAAGGGCGGAATGAACCAGATGATGCGGGTCATGGCGGCCGAGTGGGCGTGCCACGGCGTCACGGTCAACGCGGTCGCGCCCGGCTACGTCGAGACGCCGCTGACCGCCGGATACCTCGCGCAGCCGGGCGTCCGCGAGGAGCTCGTGCGCCTCGTCCCGGCCGGGCGGCTGGGCACCGCAGCGGAGATCGTCGGCCCGATACTGTTCCTGTCCTCGCCGCACGCGGCCTTCATCACCGGGCACGTCATGTACGTCGACGGTGGCCGCACTCTCGTCTGATCAGAGGAGAACGCATGAGCACGCAGGAGGGCATCTTCCCTCGGTTCGCCGGGAAGACGGTGCTGGTCACCGGGGCCGGGACGGGGTTCGGGGCGGAGATCGCCGTCCGGGCCGCGCAGGAGGGCGCCCGGGTCGGCGTCCACTACAACAGCTCGAAGCAGGGCGCCGAGCGCACGGCGGAGCGCGTCCGGGAGGCCGGCGGCGAGGCGTTCGTCGTGCAGGCGGACATCTCGTCCTGGGACGAGATCCGCCGCCTCGCCGACGAGGTCTTCGCGTGGGCGGGCACGCTGGACGTCCTGGTCAACAACGTCGGGGACGTCGCGACCGAGCAGATGTCGTGGCGGCAGCTGACCCAGGAGTCGCTGGACCGCGTCATCGACGTGGACGTCAAGGGCACCCTGCTCATGACGCACGAGTTCGGCTCCCGCATGCTGGAGCAGGGCCACGGCTCGATCATCAACATCGGGTCGACGGTGGTCGTGCGGGGCAGCGCGCGGGCCCCCCAGTACGCCGCCGCCAAGTACGGGCTGCTCGGCATCACCAAGTCGTACGCGGCGGCGTTCTCGCCGGCCGTCCGCGTGAACACCTTCGCGCCCGGCTTCATGGAGACCGGCGCCACGCTGGAGCGCGAGGACTGGAAGTCGGGGCGCCGCGAGAAGCTCATCGCGCAGACGCCGCTGGGCACGATCCCGCCGCCCGAGAAGGTCGCGGGCACGGCGCTGTTCCTCGCCACCGAGGACGCCTCCCACATCACCGGCGCCTACATGCTCGCCGACGGCGGCTTCAACATGGTCGGCGCCTGATCCGCCGGCGCCGAGCCCGGACCGGCGGCGCCGGGGCCTGAGAGGAACCCATCTTGAAACTGATCACGTTCGACGAGGGCCGGGTCGGCCGGCTGGACGGCGAGGACGTCATCGAGCTCGACGTGCCGTCCACGCGGGCGTTCTTCGAGCGCGGCGGCACCGCCCCCGAGACCGGGGAGCGGCTGAGGCTGGCGGACGTCCGGCTCCGCGCGCCCATCCGGCCGAAGAAGTTCTTCCACACCGCGGGGAACTTCGCCGACCACCACGAGGAGCTCCAGGCGGTCAACTGGTCGCACCCGGTGCACAAGGGCATCGTGTTCTTCCAGAACGTGGACGCGATCATCGGGCCGGACGACCCGATCGTGTACCCCGAGCACCTCACCCGGGAGCTCGACTACGAGCTGGAGCTGGCCGTCGTCATCGGCAAGCCGGGCAAGTTCTTCGGCCCCGAGCAGGCGCTGGAGCACATCGCCGGGTTCACCGTCTTCAACGACGTCACGGCCCGCGACATCCAGCGCCGCGAGATGGAGTCGGGGGTGTTCTCGTTCAGCAAGGCCATCGACACGTTCTGCCCGATCGGCCCGTGGATCGTCACCGCCGACGAGATCGAGGACATGCAGGACCTCGCCATGGAGCTGCGGGTGAACGGCGAGAGGCGGCAGACCGGGCACACCAAGCAGATGCGCGTGTCGATCCCGCACCTGGTCGCCTACCACTCGCCGCAGACCTACAGCGCGGGCGACATCATCACGACGGGCACCGTGTCGGGCGTCGCCGCCGTCCAGCCGGACCCGTTCGCGTTCTACCTGCGGCCCGGCGACGTCGTCGAGGCCGAGATCGAGGGCGTCGGGACACTGCGCAACCCCGTGGTCTCCTGGCAGGACGCCCACGGCGAGGCTCCGCCGGAGCGGGTCGACTGGTGAGGTTCGCCAACCTGGACGGGCGGGCCGCGGTCATCGTCGAGGGCGCCTCCGGTGACCTCGCCGTGGACGTCGCCGAGGCGAGCGGCGGCCGGTTCCCCGCCGACCCGCAGGCCGTCTTCAGCCGGTGGCGCGCGTTCTGCGAATGGGCGGCGTGGTCCCTGGACCCGGAGCAGGGCAGGCCGTTCGCTCCGGAGGACCTCGGCCCGCCGGTGCCGCGTCCGGCCCAGGTGTTCGCCATCGGCGTCAACTACGCCGCGCACGCGAGCGAGGCCGGGTACCCGCCCGAGTCGGCTCCCGTGACGTTCACCAAGTTCCCGAGCTGCCTGGCCGGGCCCTACTGCGAGGTCGAGCTGCCGTCCGCCACCGTGGACTGGGAGGTCGAGATGGTGGTGGCGGTCGCGCGGGAGAGCAGCGGCGTCCATCCGGTGGACGCCTGGGACTACGTCGCGGGCATCACGCTCGGACAGGACCTGTCCGAGCGGACCTCGCAGCTCGCCGGGCCCAGGCCGCAGTTCAGCCTGGCCAAGTCGTTCCCGAACTTCGGCCCGACCGGCCCCTGGCTCGCCACCCTGAGCGAGTTCGACGACCCGTCCGACCTCGCCATCTCGTGCAGCCTCTCCGGCGAGACCGTGCAGAGCGCGCGGACCTCGGCGATGATCTACAGCGTCCCGGAGCTGCTCGTCCGGCTGTCGCGGATCTGCCGGCTGTTCCCGGGCGACCTGGTCTTCACCGGGACGCCGGCCGGCGTCGGGAACGCCCGCTCGCCCAAGCGGTTCATCCGGCCGGGCGACGTGCTGGTGAGCGAGCTGGAAGGCGTGGGGGGCATGACCCAGCGGTTCGTCGCGGGGCCGGCCCGTGACGGCCTTCCGCCCTCCGGGGAGTGAACGGCGTCAGCGTCCGCCCAGCAACCGGGAGATCTCCGCGCACGCCTCCTGCACCAGCGGCCGGATCTCCTCCAGGAGGCGCGCCGTCGGGACCTCCATCGCGGGCACGGCCACGTTGACCGCCGCGACCGCCGTCCCGGACGCGTCCCGGACGGGCGCCGCGACGGACCGGAGCCCGTAGGCGAGCTCCTCGTCCTGGAGGGCCCAGCCGCGGCCGCGGATCTCCGCCAGCTCGGGCCGGAGCGCCTCCAGCGAGGCCGCGGCGTTGGGGCCGGCCGCCCCGGCGAAGGACTCCCCGGTCAGCACGTCCTTCAGTTCGGCGTCGTCGAGCTGGGCCAGCAGCATCTTGCCCATCGAGGTGCGGACGGCCGGAAGCCGCGACCCGACCTGGATGTTCGCCGTCACCAGGTCGTTGTTGCGCAGCCTCACCAGGTACAGCACGTGGTCCCCCGACAGCACGCCGAGGTTCGCCGTCTGCCCGGTGGCGTCGGCGAGCCTGCGCAGCGGCCCCTCCGCGAGCTGGACGAGGTCGAGGCTGCGCAGCGCCGAGAAGCCGAGCGTGAGCACCTTCGGCGCGGGCCGGTAGGCGCCGTCCGGAAGCTGTTCGAGGAACCCCTCGGCGGTCAGCGTCGAGGCCAGCCGGAAGGCGGTCGGCAGGGGCAGGCCCGTCGCCGCGGCCATGTCGGTCAGCTTCATGGCCGGGCGCTGCTCGGAGAAGAGCGCGAGGAGGCGCAGGCCCTTCGCCAGCGCCTCCACGTGGTAACCGCTCTTCGGGCCGGCCCGGCCGCCGGCGGAGCGGGGCGGCGTACGGTCACGCGGGGGCACGGACGCCTCGCTTTCAGCCTGGCCGGCGGACACCGCCGACTGACGGGCCTGCCGGCTGACGGGCACTGCGCCTCTCATCATACGGACGCGCCGCCCCGCGGATCCGTCACCTCAGGGCCTCGTAGTACGAGTCCGCCTCCTCCTCCCTCTTCCGGCCGGCCGTGAAGAAGCCGGCGAGCGCGGCGAGCGCGGCCACCGCCTCCCCGGCGAAGCTGATCGTCTTGTCCGCGTACCACTGCGGGTCGTACATCCGCGGGATCGGGCCGATCTGCCCGAAGTCGACGAAGTAGTACAGCAGCACGGCCCCGGCCGCGCTCGCCGCGACGACGAACGCGATTGCGTACGTCCACCTCCGGGCCCAGAACAGCACGAGCAGGCCCGCGACGGCCGCCGCGATGGCCTGGCCGTAGAACAGGTCGTCTCCCGGGATGACGTCGCTGGGGGTGTTGGGCCCGGGGGCCATGTCGGGTGCGAACCGCCAGTGCACGACGGCGTCGGCCGCGAGTCCCGCGGCCACGAGTACACGAAGAACAATGCCCATACCCCTTGCACGGGGATACCCGGCCGCCGGATCAATCCGGCCGAACATTTCCCCAAGTCGGGCCCGTCACTCGGGGAAGGTCTCGGCGCGGCGGGCCTTCACCCGGCGCCAGCTCCAGTAGAGGAGCCCGCAGAGGATGAAGCCGGACAGGATGAGCCCGGAACCCGTGCTCCATCCGCTGAACGGCAGCTCCCGCACAAGTCCCCAGGCCACGCCCGCGCCGAACAGCGCCAGCACGGTGAGGAGGGAGCCCGTGAGGCGCCACCAGGACGTGACGCTCTTCTCCGCCTCGCCGATCGCCTTCTCGCGGAGGGGCTCGACGTAGCGGTTCACGGCCGGGAACTCCCGGGACAGGATGAGCAGGCCCGCCAGCACGAGCAGCAGGCCTGGGCCGGGCAGGACGAGCAGCGCGACTCCCGCCAGCAGCACGGCGCCGCCGGCCACGATCACCACGCCCTGCCTGGTGGACCTCCCGTAACCCATGTCCCTCCCCGTCCTCCCGCCCGGTCCGGGAGCCGCCCGGACCGGCCCCGCACCGTATCCGGTAAGGGCCGTGTACCCGTCTGGGGAGATCTTGTGCGCGGCGGGCCCGCCGAAATCCCCCGGCCCGCGCTCCGGACCCCCTCCGTGACCCCGGCACAGCGCGCTGTGACTCCCAGGGTTGTGGGGCGTTTCGTTAGGTATGCTCCACGAGCCCCTCCCAGGATCAGAGATCTTTCATGACACAGACACCCGAGGCGTCCGTCGTGGCCGAGGCGGCGGTCCCAGATTCCGCCGAGGCGGCGGCGTCCCCCGCCCAGCGCCCGCAGGAGAAGCCGCGGACGCCGGGCGGCGCGGCTCCCCGAGCACGCGACCCCCACCTGGACAACGCCAAGTTCCTGGCGATCCTGCTCGTCGCCGGCGGGCACGGACTGTCGGGCCTGCGGGACGTCCCGCTGGCGGCGGCGCTCTGGAACTTCATCTACCTGTTCCACATGCCGCTGTTCGTCATGGTCAGCGGGTACCTGTCCAAGCGGTTCACGCTCACCGACGACAAGTCGGTGCGGCTCGTCGGCTCGACCATCGCGCCCTACGTCATCTTCCAGTGCGCCTACAGCCTGTTCGCCTGGGGCGTCGACGACCGGCGGTTCCAGTTCGACGTGCTGGACCCCTACTACCTGACCTGGTTCCTGCTGGCGCTGTTCGTCTGGCGGCTGCTCACCCCGATCTGGCGGCGGCTCAAGTACCCCCTGGCGACGGCCATGCTCGTCGCCCTCCTCGGCTACATGAGCGACATCGGCAGCACGCTCGACGTGTACCGGATCCTCGGGCTGGCGCCGTTCTACGTCCTCGGGCTGACGCTGTCGCCGGAGGTCGTCCAGATCGTCCGGCGGCCGTGGGCGCGGATCACCGGCGCCGCGCTCCTGCTGGCCGCCTTCGCCGGCGCGTACCTCACCCAGGACCGCATGAACGCGCGCTGGCTGAACTGGGACACCTCCAACGCCGACCTCGGCGTGGGCGAGCTCACCGGCACCCTGATGCGCGCCGGGCTGCTGGTCACCGGGACGGTTCTGATCCTCGCCTTCCTCGCGGTGACCCCGTCCCGCCGCACCTGGTACAGCGGCCTCGGCGCCGCCACCATCTACGGCTACCTGCTGCACGGGTTCGCGACACGGCTGTTCACGTTCGAGGGCTGGCACAAGCTCGCGTGGTTCGACACGATCCCGGGCGTGCTCTCGGTCGTGCTCGCCTGCTTCGTCCTCGTCACGGTGCTGAGCACGCCCCCGGTGCGCCGCGTGACCCGCTGGGCCGTCGAGCCGGACATGAGGCCGCTGTTCGGCCGTTGACGATTCCCCTCGTCCGGGCACCTCAGGCCCCATCACACAAGGGTTACGGGGTCCTGGAACGTCGGTGAATTCGTCTCAAAGTTCCACAGACCGGGTACAGTAAAGCGTCAGTTCCCCCCTGTGCGGATCATCAGCCCTGCGAATGCCGCGCCGCCCGCGCCCCCCAGAGATCCCCCTCGGGTGACTGCAACACCTCGTTTCCGGCCGCCGTTCCGGCTGCCATGAATAAGAAGGACGGTCGCATTGGTCATGGCGCCGCAGGGTGAGCATCGCGTCGTCGCCGTCATCCTGGCGGGTGGCAGCGGGCAGCGGATGGGCCTCAGCACCCCCAAGCAGCTCCTCAAGATCGCCGGCAAGTCGATCCTCGAGCACACGCTGGGCGTGTTCGAGGAGGCCTCCGACGTCGACGAGATCCTCGTCCTCATGAACCCCGGCTTCCTCAAGGACGCCGAGGAGTGCGTGAAGAAGGCCGGCTGCACCAAGGTCAAGGCCGTGCTCCCCGGCGGCACCTCCCGGAACGCGACCACGCAGCTCGCGCTCGACGCCCTCGCCGACCACCCGGCCGAGACGACCAGCGTGCTGTTCCACGACGCGGTGCGCCCGCTGCTGTCGCAGCGCATCATCCGCGACTGCGTGTCCGCGCTGCGCGAGCACCAGGCGGTGGACGTGGCCATCCCGTCCGCCGACACGATCATCCAGGTCGACGAGGACGTCATCGTCGACGTGCCGCGGCGGGCGAACCTGCGGCGCGGGCAGACCCCGCAGGGCTTCCGGCTCGCCACCATCCGCGCGGCCTACGAGAACGCGTGGCGCGACGAGAACTTCGAGGCGACCGACGACTGCTCGGTGGTGCTGCGCTACCTGCCCGGCACCCCGATCTACGTCGTGCGCGGCGACGAGCACAACATGAAGGTCACCGAGCCGGTCGACATGTTCGTCGCGGACAAGCTGTTCCAGCTCGCCTCCTCCGAGGCCCCCGACCTGACCGAGGACGAGTACGCCGAGGCGCTCGGTGGCAAGACGATGGTCGTGTTCGGCGCCAGCCAGGGCATCGGCGCCGCGGTCGCGGAGCTCGCCCAGCGGTTCGGCGCCCGCGTGTTCGGCTACAGCCGCGGCGCCACCCGCACCCACGTCGAGCGGCCCGAGGACGTCGCCGGCGCGCTCGCGCAGGCCTACTCGGCGACCGGCCGCGTCGACTTCGTCGTCAACACGGCGGGCGTGCTGCGGATCGGCCGGCTCGACGCCATCGACCCCGACGCGATCGAGGAGGCGCTGCGGGTCAACTACCTCGCGCCGATCCACATCGCGCGGGCGTCGTTCCCCTACCTCGCGAAGACCGGCGGGCAACTGCTGCTCTACACGTCCAGCTCCTACACCCGCGGGCGCGCCGACTACAGCCTCTACTCCTCCGCCAAGGCGGCCACGGTGAACCTCACCCAGGCGCTGGCGGACGAGTGGTCCGGCGACGGCGTGCGGATCAACTGCATCAACCCCGAGCGGACCAGCACCCCCATGCGGACCGCGGCGTTCGGGCAGGAGCCCCCGCACACCCTGCTGAGCGCGGACCAGGTGGCCCGCACCTCCCTCAACGTCCTGCTCTCCAGCCTCACCGGGCAGGTCATCGACGTCCGCCGTGAAGACCCCCTCACCGGCGGCCGCTCCGGCTGACGCCGGCTCCCCCGCACACGCCCGCTCGGCCCGGCGGGCGCAGGTCCCCCCTTCCCCTCTTCAACTGCGCCACCCCCCCGGGGCGCTGACCAGACGGAGGTGTGCCGTGCGGCGTCTCGTCTCCCGGTACTCGACTCTCATGCGGTACTCAACGGTGCTGTGGCTGCCCGTCACGCTCGGGCTGCTGATCGGGACGGCCGCGGCCGGGTCGCCCTGGGCGTTCCTCGGCGCCGCCGTGCTCTGCTACGCGGCCGAGTACGCCCTCGGGCGGACGCTGCCGGACGCGGCCAGGCCGCTGCGCTGGGGCCAGATGCCCCCCGGCGCGCGGGTGCTGGTCCGGCAGGCCGCCCTCGTGCTCCTGCTCGTCCAGTCGGGCGGCGCCGGCCGGCCCACGATCGTGCTGGCCGCCCTCGGCCTCCTGCTGGTCGACTGGCTCCGCGCCGCGACCCTCGCCGGCTCGGTCGCCGCGCGCCGCGTCAACCGGCTGCCCTTCGCCACCCGCAACCTCGGCGAGGGCGAGCCGGCGCTCCCCGGCCCCGACACCGTCTGGCAGGCCCGGCTGATCCTCCTCCTGGAGAGCCACGCCGACCTCCCGATTCTGCTGTTCGGCACCGCCGGGATCCTGCTCGACCTCCCGGTGCTCGTGGCGGTCGGCCTCCTCGGCACCGCGGCGGCGGCCGTCGCCACCGCGGCCGCGCAGGCGCCGCGGCTGCGCCGGATGCGCGCCCTGCTCAACGCCGGCCGGATGGCCCGCGACGTGCAGCGCCGCGTGAACCGCTACAAGCCCGAGGTCGTGCTGTACTTCACCGGCCCGGTCACCACCGTCTACCAGGCCAACATGTGGCTGGAGACGCTGGAGCGGCTGGACCGCAAGGCGATGGTCCTCGTCCGCTCCCCCGAGGTCGTCGGCGCGCTCGCGCCCACCCGGCTCCCGGTCGTGTGCATCACGCGGGCCGAGGACATGATGAACTTCGACCTCGGCACCGTGAAGGTCGCGCTCTACCCGGGCAACACCGGCAAGAACCTCCACCTGCTCCGCGAGGAGCACATCAAGCACGTCTTCGTCGGGCACGGCGACAGCGACAAGGGCCCGAGCTCCAACCCGGTCAGCAAGGTCTTCGACGAGGTGTGGGTGGCCGGCCCGGCGGGCCGCGACCGCTACCGCAACTCCGACGCGGGCGTGCGCGACGAGGCCATCGTCGAGGTGGGGCGCCCGCAGCTCGGCGAGATCACCACCGAGCCGTCCGGCGGGCCCGTCCCGACCGTCCTGTACGCCCCCACGTGGGAGGGCTGGGACAACGAGCACGGCTACAGCTCGCTGCTCGGCATGGGCGAGCGGATCGTCCGGACCCTCCTGGAGCAGGGGCCGCGGCTGCGCGTCATCTACCGGCCGCACCCCTACACCGGCCGGCGGCTGCCGGAGGCGGCGGCCGTGCACAACCGGCTCATGCGGATGATCGAGCAGGCGAACCGCAGCGGCGCGGGCGGCCACCAGGTCGTGACCGGCGCGGACGCCTCCCTCTACGAGTGCTTCAACCGCTCGGACATGCTGATCACCGACATCTCCAGCGTGATCTCCGACTACATCCCGAGCCTGAAGCCGTACGTCGTCACCAACCCCGACGGGATGGACGAGAGCGCCTTCAGGGCCGAGTTCCCGTCCGCGTCGGCGGCCTACCTGCTGAGCCCGGGCTGCGGCGAGCTGGCCGACATCCTCGCCGTCGCGGCGACGCCCGGCCAGGACCCGCTGGCCGCGGAGCGCCGGACGCTCCGCGACTACCTGCTGGGCCCCGAGCACCCGGACGCCATGACGCGGTTCGCCGCCGCCGTCGACGCGCTCGCGGAGGCCGGCCCCAGGTCGACGATGTACAGGGTCTCCGGCGCGGCGGTCACGGAGCACGCCTAGAGTGTTCGCCATGAGTGCCTTCCGGCCTGTTGAGGGGCCATGAGCCGACCTCTGGTCAGTGTGATCGTCCCGGTGTTCCAGTGCCGGGACACGGTGGGCGGGGCTCTGGAGTCGGCCTTCACCCAGAGCCTGCCCGCCGGACAGGTCGAGGTCATCGCCGTCGACGACGGCTCGACCGACGGCAGCGGCGAGCTGCTGGACGAGCTGGCCCGCGCCCACGACCAGCTCACGGTCGTCCACCAGCCCAACTCCGGGGGCGCGGGAGCGCCCCGCAACCGCGGGCTGGAGCTCGCTTCCGGGGAGTTCGTCTTCTTCCTGGACTCCGACGACCGGCTGGGCCCGGAGGCGCTGGAGCGCATGACGGCCATGGCCGAGCGCAACGGCACCGACATCGTCCTCGGCAAGCAGGTCGGGACGGGCGGGCGCAAGGTGCCGCGGGTGTTCGAGCGCACCATCGAGCGCACCCACGTCCTCGACCCGGACTGCGACCTGTTCCCCCGGATGTCGATGGCCGCGCTCCAGCTCTTCCGCCGGTCGCTGGTCGAACGCGAGGGGCTGCGCTTCAGCGAGGGCCTGCTCTCCCACGAGGACCAGCTCTTCACCGCGGGCGCCTACCTGGCGGCGAGCGGCGTGTCCGTCCTCACCGACTACGACTGCTACTACTGGGCGGCGCGGACGGACGGGTCGAGCGCGACGCAGGTCGGCGGCGCCCCGCCCGCCGAGGTGCACGCGATCGCCCACCGCGCGATGTCCCTGGTGGCCAGGTACACCGAACCGGGCGAGCTGCGAGAGCGCCTGCACTACCGGTACCTGCTGCTGGAGGTCTTCGGCATGCTCGAGCAGCGGTACCTGCCCGCCTCGCGCGAGGGTCGCGAGATCATCCTCAAGGGGTGCCGCGACCTGCTGGACACCTGGCTCACCCCGGGCCTGCTGGAGCTCTACGACCCGCGGCGGCGGGTCTTCGCGCACTGCCTGCGCGAACATCTCAACGAGGAACTCGCGGAGGTCCTGCGGTTCCACCGGAGTGGAACGCCTCCCGGCATCCGCATAGACGGCGGGCGGACATACCTGAAGTACCCGTTCTTCCGCGACGCCTCGGTGGGCGTTCCCGACGCGTGCTACGAGAGCCGAGAGCCCGTACGGGTGCGGCACGACCTGACCGCGCTCTCCTGGGCTGACGACGCCCTGCGCCTCACCGGCGAGTTCCTTCTGCACGACGTGGACGAGGCGGCCCCCCTCCTGCACCTGGTCCTGGAGAACGGCGCCGGGGCCTCGCACCGGATCGAGTGCCAGGTCACCTCCTCCGTCCGTGACGAGAAGGGCTTGGCCGTCACCTACACCGCGTCGTTCCTGCCGGCCCCCGGCTCCTGGGCCGACGGGCGGTGGACCGCGACCGTGGAGGCCGAAGTCGGGGGGCTCACCCTGACCGCCCCCGTCGTCAAGCCCCGCGGGTTCGCGATGCCGCGCGCGGCGGTCGTCCAGGCGGACGGCCGGTGGCACCTCGTCCGGCCGCTGTCGCCGCACGAGCGGAAGCGGCTGACGCTGGAAGTGGGCGGCGCCCTCAAGCCCACCGACTTCCAGGACGTCCGGATCAGCCAGGCCCGGGGGCGCCGGCTGCGCGTGATGGCGGATCCGCCGCCGACCCTGCCCTCCGGCGGGTCCCCGGCGATGACCATCGTGCTGCGGCGGTCCAACGAGGGCGGGGGCGAGATCCGCACGGGGCTGGAGCACGGTCCCGGCCGGCGGTCCCACCGGTACGCCGACCTATCCGTCGCCCGCGCGCGCCCCGGCGTCTGGCGCGCATCCTTCGAGATCGACGGGATGGGCGGGCCGGTCTCCACGCGGATGCCGGAGGGCACCGGCCGCCTCGGGCCGCTCACCGCCTCCTTGCTGCCGCCCCGCCGCGTGTACGTCAGGCTCGACGAAAGCCCGCTGGCCGTGCATGTCACGTCCCCCCTGAACACGCGAGCGCGCCGGGCGCTGGGCTTGATCACTCCGCGACGGAAAGGGACCGAATGAGCCACCGCATCCTGCCGAGCGCCCAGGTCGACCCGAGCGCCGAACTCGGCGACGGAACCACGGTCTGGGACCTCGCCCAGGTCCGGGAGAAGGCCCGGCTCGGCGAGGGCTGCATCGTGGGGCGCGGCGCCTACGTCGGCGCGGGCGTGCGGATCGGCGACAACGTCAAGCTGCAGAACCACGCGCTCGTCTACGAGCCCGCCGTGCTGGAGGACGGCGTGTTCGTCGGCCCGGCCGTCGTGCTCACCAACGACCGCGAGCCCCGCTCGGTGGACCCGGACGGCAGGCTGAAGCGCGGCGGCGACTGGGAGGCGGTCGGCGTCCACGTCGCCGAGGGAGCCTCGCTCGGCGCCCGCAGCGTGTGCGTCGCGCCCGTCCGCGTCGGCCGCTGGGCGATGGTCGCCGCAGGCGCCGTCGTGACCCGCGACGTCCCCGACTTCGCGCTGGTCGCGGGCGTGCCCGCCCGCCGCATCGGCTGGGTCGGCCGCGCGGGGGCCCGGTTGACCGAGCGGCCGGACGAGCAGGGAGTATGGGAGTGTCCGCGGACCGGCGAGCGCTACGTCGAGACGCCCGCCGGGGACGGTTCGCAGACGACGGTCCTCATCGAGAGGCAGGCATGAACCTCAAGGTCCTCAGCATCGTCGGCGCACGGCCGCAGCTGGTGAAGCTCGCTCCCATCGCCGCCGCCCTCGCCGCGCAGGGCCACCGGCACGTCATCGTCCACACGGGGCAGCACTACGACGCCGACCTGTCGGACGTGTTCTTCTCCGGCCTCGGCATCCCCGACCCCGATGTGCACCTCGGCGTCGGGTCCGGCAGCCACGGCGTCCAGACAGGGGCCGTCATGTCCGCGCTGGACCCGATCCTGGAAAGGGAGCGTCCCGACTGGGTCCTCGTCTACGGGGACACGAACTCGACGCTGGCCGGAGCGGTGTCGGCCGTCAAGCTGCACCTCCCCGTGGCGCACCTGGAGGCGGGGCTCCGATCCTTCAACCGCCGCATGCCGGAGGAGCACAACCGCGTCCTCACCGACCACGCCGCCGACCTGCTGCTCGCCCCGACGGAGGAGGCCATGCGCCACCTCGCCGCCGAGGGGCTCGCGGAGCGCAGCGTCCGCACGGGCGATGTGATGGTGGACGTGTGCCTCCGGGTGCGGGACTCGGTCCTCGCCGACCCCGCCGCCCCCGCTCTCCCGGACGGGATCGACTCCGAGCAGCCCTACCTGGTCGCCACCCTGCACCGGGCGGAGAACACCGACGACGCCGCTCGGCTCGGCTCGCTCGTCGACTCCCTCGCCGACCTCCCGGTCCCGGTGGCGCTGCTCGCCCACCCCCGGCTGGTCGCCCGCGCCGAAACGCACGGGATCAAGCTGGACCGCGGCGCCGTCCGGGTCGGCCGCCCCCTGCCCTACGCCGCCATGGTGGCGGCCGTGCTCGGCTCGCGGGGCGTGATCACCGACTCCGGGGGCCTCCAGAAGGAGGCCTTCCTGCTCGAACGCCCGTGCACGACCCTGCGCACCGAGACGGAATGGCCGGAGACGCTCGCCGGCGGATGGAACGAGCTGGTCCCCCATCCCGGCGAACTCGGCGCGGCCCGCTGGACGGCGACCGCCACGCGTCCCGCCCCGGAGGCGCCGCGCGGCACCCCTTACGGCGACGGCCGCGCGGCCGAGGCCGTCGCGGCGATCCTCGCCGAACGCGCCCGCGGCTGAGCCCGGTCAGCGCGCCGGGTCGAGCGTGCGCACCTGCCGCGTCGTCACGGTGACGTCCGGGTGCCGGCGGGCCAGCCGCCAGGCGCACGGCACCGACGCGTCGTCCATCACGACGACCCGGCTGACCTTCGCCATGTCGATGCCGCTCAGGACGCGTCGCCGCGCGATGCGGGCCAGGAGAAGCGGCCGGACCTGCCCGTAGAAGGGCAGGAAGAGCCGCCGGTGGACGGCATCGGAGACGCGGCTCTGCGCCCGTCCGAGGACGGCGCCTGGACGGCCGAGCCGGTTCAGCGGCCGCACGATCCTGCGCGGCGCTCTGCTCACCACCGCCTGTTCCAACCAGAGCAGCGGATGCCGGGCCTCGGTTCCGTCCAGCCGGTGCAGCCTGACCCGCTCGTCCAGCTTCTCCCACCCCCTCGGCTCGGCGGTCACCACGTCGACCCGCGCTCCCTCCTCGTCCAGGAAGGAGGCGACCAGGCTCGCGACCCTGGCGTGGCCGCGTTTGTGGCCCCTGGGATCCATGGCGAGGATGAGTACCTGCGGTGACGGTTCAGCGTTCATGTCATCGCCTCCGAGAACGGTCATCCGGCCGCGCGCCCGCGTTCCGCCAGTGCTGTCAGCCGCCGTACCAGCGGCTCCAGCGACACGCTGCGCTCGAAGCGGCCGGCGTAGGCGCGCGCCTCGTCGAGCTGCCGCTGGTCGAGTCCCGCCGCGGCCTTCGCGGCCTCGGCCATCGAGGCCGCGATGGCCCTCGGCTCCAGCCCGCCCGGGTTGAACCACAGCGGGTAGCCGCGAAGGATCTCCTCGGCCGCGGAGCCGGGGGCGTGGACCGACACGATGGGGCGTCCCGCCGCCATGTACTCGAAGATCTTTCCGGACGTCACGTAGCGCGCGCCTCCTGCCAGGAACACCAGGACGTCGGTGTCCCGGTAGACGTTGTGCAGTTCGGTCTTGGACACCGGCCCGCAGTACCGGACACCGGGCGGGAGGCCTTGCTCGCCGCCCTGCCCGCCGCCCTGCCCGTCGAGTCCGGTCGCGAGCCTCTGGTGGAGCTTGCCGTCGGCCCCCTTGAAGAAGCCGAGATATCCGTGCAGGTCGAGCCCGGCGTGCGCCAGGTCCGGGTGTTCGCGGGCCTGCCCGAACCCTTCGAGCATCGCCTCGATGGGCTGGTTGCCGGTCAGCGTGCCGACGTAGGAGAACCGCGGGCGGCGCTCGTCCCGTCCATCGCGGATGCTCGAGGGCGGCCCGACTGTGTTCGCGAGGGTGTCGGAGTCCCAGCCGTTCGGGACGACCATCATCCGGTCCGCCACGGACGGATAGCGCTTGGCGTGCCACGACCGGATGGCCTCGTTGACGAAGACCACGTTGGACGCGTGCTTCAGCACCCGGCGCTCCCAGGCCAGGGCCGAGTGCCCCTCCTCGAACGCGAGTGTCTCGTTGAACAGATCGAGGGTCCAGGCGTCGCGGTTGTCCAGGATGTAGGGCGTCCGGGTCAGCCGGTTGAACGCCCATGCCGCGGCGAACGAGGCGAAGGGGTTCCCCGTCGCCAGCACGACGTCGAACCTGCGGCGGGCGTGCAGGCGCAGCGCGCGGCGCACGCTCGCACGACCCCAGGACGCGTAGTGCTCCGGGAACACGTGCTTCTGCCCCCACCCGTAGGCCCGGCGGGCGAGATGCGGGAAGGTTCCACGGAACCTGCCGTAGCGGCGCACGTCCTGCTGCCATGCGAACTGGTTCAGTTCCGGCCGTACCACAGTGATCCTCGGATCGACCGAGGCGAGCAGCTTCTCGTCGAACGAACCGATGGCGTCGTGCAGGAAGGACATCGGCGCGGCGAAGACCGTGACGTCCCAGCCCCGTTCGACCAGGAGATTGGCCGTCGCGCGCGGACGGTAGACGCCGCTTGCCCGGGACGGCGGGAAGTAGAAGGCGAGGTACAGAAGGCGGGGACGGCGTGCGGTCATGGCTTTCCCCCTCCGAGCAGGCCGGCCACAGGCCGGGCTTGAGCGTCCGCAGGCCCGGCGTGGGCGGCGGTATAGGCGAGGCGCGCCCCCGAGCCGAGGACGACGTCCCGCAGTTCGGACGCGGTGACCGCCGACTCGGCGTCACCGACGACGACGATGTCGATCGACCTGCCGCCAAGGAGTTCGCGGCGGGCGACGCGGCTCCGGACCCGGGCGGGATCCCGCTGGTAGAACCGGAGGAGCCGGTGGTGGATCGGACGGGAGACGCGGCGCCGGTGGAATGCCTGCAGGCGCGCTCCGTATCCCGTCAGGGGACCGCGCAGGCAGGCGCGTATGAGGAACAGGGGGACGCGGTCCAGCAGCAGCCGCATCACGGCGGGCCTGTGACCGCGTACGAGCCGCCGCCACTCGACCATGTCGGCTCCCTCCGGCAGCGGGTCGTTCCGCCACCTGGCGGGGTCGCCGACCAGCACGGTCGCCGCCCCGCCGGCGGCGAGGACGTGTTCGGCCTCGGCGACGATCACATGCCGGCGCGACCCGCCGAGGGCGAGGAACAGGACGTTCACGAGTCTTCTCCCCCGTTCGGCCCGGTCTCCGGGAACCAGTGCCGGTGGTGCGCCTCGGCCACGGCGCCGTATCCGAACCGCGCCTCCAGCACCCGCCTGGCCTCGGCCAGATCGAGGTCATGGGGGAACCTGTCGCGCAGCCTGCGGTACCCGCCGGTGATCGACTCGGCGTCCTCGGTGACCTCGATCATCTCCCCCGCGGCGCTCTCTATCCCCGCCAGCGTCCGCTCGGGACCACCGCAGCGCGTGACGAGCACCGGCATCCCCGCCGCCACCGCCTCGACGACCGAGACGCCGAACGTCTCCCAGCGGGCCGGGTGGACGAGGAGGTCGTGCTCGCGCATGAGCCGGTTGCACTCGTCCAGCGGGACCGGGGGGAGGAACGTCACCGCGTCCCGCACCTCCAACTCCCCGGCGCGCTCCGCGAGCCGGTCGCCCAGCGGGCCCTTCCCGACCATCGTCAGCGTCAGGCGGGGGTCCTCCGCATGGCACTTGGCGAACGCCTCCAGCAGCCAGCCGACCCCCTTGCGCTCGATGAGGCTCCCCACATACAGCCAGCGACGCAGCCCGGTCACCGGCCTGGGCCGGGCCGCGCCGAACGAGATCGGATTGGAGATCACATCGATCTTGTCGGAGTACGCCGGGAACGCCGCCGTCAGCTGCTCGCGCAGGGCCTCGGTCACCGCGAAGAAGCGTGTGCAGCGGTCCAGGACCTGCTCGTACAGGTCGCGCGAATCCGGCTGTTCGAGCACCTGGTGGAGGTAGGACGCGTGCTCGGTCACGAACACCCTCGCGTCCGGGCGCGCGTTCTCCAGCGCCGTCCAGCCGCCCCGCAGCCCGACATGGGCGTGCACGACCGGCGCCGGGATCGGCTCGCCGTCCAACGCCAGGCCGAGACCCTTCGCGTGCTCCCTGGCCTGTTCCCCGAAGGTGCGTCCGCGCATCAGGACGGGGACGCGCAGCAGCCGGGCTCCCCCGTCCGCGGGAAGGGGGGAGAGCGCGTCGGGCAGGAGTCGCCGGTGCGCCTCCTCCGCCGCCCGCGCCGCCTCCGGCGCGATCCTCAGCGGCCATCCGTCGGTGTGGTAGACGGTGACCGCGCCGCAGCCCGGCGCGGTCGCCTCCACCATCGCCTGGACGAAGGCGCCCTGGAACTTGTGGTGCGGGGCGGGGTACCAGGGGGTGAGGACCGCCACGTCCCTGCCGCCGCCTCTGTCCGCCATGGCCTACACGCTCTTCACGGACGGCTTCGCGGCGCCCGGCAGCAACTCCGTGTAGACGCCGTCCAGGACCTCGGCCTGCGCCTCCCACGTCCACGCACGGAGCAAGTCCGGCCGTGCGCCGTACACGGCGCGGTACCGCTCCGGGGCGCTCAGCACGGCTTCGACGGCCCGCACGTAGTCGTCCTCGTCCTCGGCCCGGAACACCTCGCCCTGGCCGGTGCCCCGCACCGTCTCGCTCATGGCCCTGACGTCGCTGACGACGATCGGCAGCCGTGCGTGCGAGTACTCGAAGAACTTCGTGATCAGCGCGATCTCGTGGTTCGGCCAGTGGTGGATCGGGATGACGCCGACGTCGGCCGCCGACAGGAACGGGACGACCTGGTCGAACGGAACGTACGGGAGGATGTGCACGCGGTCGCGGACGCCGAGTTCGCCGGCGCGGTGCAGCAGCCGCTTCGCCTCGCTCCCGCCGGGCACGGGAACGACCAGGGCGACGTGCAGTCCGGCCAGCCGCGGCAGTGCCTCGATCATGATGATCAGGCCGCGCGGCTCGGAGGCGCCGCCGCTGTAGACGGCGAGCGGGGTGCCGACGCCGATGCCGCACAGCTCCCGCAGGTCCGGGACGGGGCGCGTGGTGGTCGGCTCTCCCCCGATGGCGGGCGCGTTGAGCACGACGGCCGGCTTCTGCCGCAGGCCGTGGTGCTCGACGAGCATGTCGGCGAGAGGCGCCGAGACGGTCACCACGGCATCGGCCGCGCCGGCGTACTCGCGTTCGTAGGCGCACACGGCGGGATGCCAGCGCGGCCCGTCGTGCCAGGGACGGATGCCGGGAAGGAACTCGTGCGCGTCCCACACGAGCTTCACCTCCCGGCCTTTGGCCCGTGCACGCCGCACGGCGCGGGCGCCGACCCCGAGCATGCGGAAGTCGTTGGCGTGGATGATGTCCGGTTCGAGTTCGTCGACGGTCGTCCTGTAAGCGGTGTCCCAGTCCCACAGGCCGCGGTCGAGAACGCGCCATGCCCGATCGCCTAGGAGCTTCTGCCAGAAGGCGAGGGCGAGGCGCTCGACCGGCGAGTTCGCGTCCATACGGGCCCTGGCAAGGGAGTCCGTCTGGTGCGCACGCAGCGCCACCCAGCTCTGCTGGGCCCTCGCCGAGATCCGGCGGGCCGCCAGCCACGCCTTCCACACCGGTCCGTCGACGCCGGGCGCGAGGCGGGTCGCGGCGATGTCGGCCCGCCGGGACTGGACCAGCCGCCGCCGGTACGCCGCGACCTCCGCGTGCGAGTACGCCAGCGGACGGCGGAGCGTGGACCGCCAGACCCGGGGCCGCGGCCTGTTGAGGACGTCCTGCCGGGGGACGAGCAGCACATGGGCGCCGCCCAGCCGCCAGGTCTGCCTTCGCCGGCTCCGGACGCAACCGACGAGGTGCACCTCCCACCCCGCGGCGGCGATGGACGTCGCGGCCTTCTGAACCCGGGAGTCCTTCTCGACGCCGTTGTCGACGAGCATGACGACCCGGCCGCGCGGCTCCAGGGGATCGGTTTCGCCCTCGGTGTGCATACGGCATCCTCCGTTCGGTCGAGCCGTCGCCATCCGGCGCCGAGTGGCGGGATGAGCGGCACGGTCGTTCGGCGGTAAGTCGCGGCTCACCTGCAAGTATGGGAGGTCTTACCTCGATCGCGGGTGAGGGCGCGGTGAACGCCGGGCGAACGGAAACGGTCGTCGCGGATCGGCCTGCGGCGGGTCAGCCCCTGGCTTCCAGGGACTTGTCCATCCGGGTCGTCACGGTGACGCCGGGATGCCTCCGCGCGAGCCTCCAGGCGAGCGGAACCCCGTCCCTGTCGGTGACGATGACCCGCACCACCTGCGCCATGTCGATGTCCCGCAGGACGCGCCTGCGGGCGAGCCTTGCCAGCAGCAGCGGCCGGACGTGCCGGTAGAACGGCAGGAACAGCCGCCGGTGAACGGCACCGCTCAGCCGGCCGCGCACCCGTTCCGCCATCGCGCCTGGGCGGCCCAGCCGTGCCAGCGGACGCACGGCGAGCCGCGGCGCCCGAACGACCACGGCGCGCTCCAGCCACGGCAGGGGATGCCGGGCCTCCGCCTCGTCGAGCCGGTGCAGCCGCGCCCGCTCGTCCAGCTTGCCCCAGCCGCGCCGCTCGGCGGTCAGGACGTCCACCCGCGCGCCCTCGTCCAGGAAGTGGGCGGCCAGCCGGATGGCCTTCTTGCGCTTGAGGTCGGGGGCCATGGCCACGAGCAGGACCCGCGGGGACCCTTCACCGTTCACGTCGTCACCCTCCCGCACCTTCGTCTCCGGCGCCGTCATCCGGCCACGCCCCGCTTGCGGCCGGCCAGACCGGTCAGCCGCCGCACGAGCGGCTCCAGTGCGACGTTCCGCTCGAACCGGTCCGCGTACCCGCGCGCCTCCGCGACCTGCCGTCCGTCGAGCCCTGCCGCGGCCTTGGCCGCCGCGACCATCGACGCGGCGATGTCCTCCGGGTCGAGACCGCCCGGATTGAACCACAGCGGGTAGTCCCGCAGAACCTCCTCGGCCGCCGAGCCGGGCGCGTGCACCGACACGATCGGCCGGCCCGCCGCCATGTACTCGAAGATCTTCCCGGACGTGACGTAGCGGGCCCCGCCCGCCAGGAACACCAGCACGTCGGACGTCCGGTAGACCTCGGCGATCTCCGTCTTGGACACCGGCCCGCGGTACCGCACCCACGGCGCCGGGTCCTGCTCCCCCGGTGCGCCCGGTTCCGCATCGCCGGCCCCGGAGGCGAGCCGCTTGCGGAGCCCGCCGTCCGACCGCTTGAAGAACCCGAGGTAACCGTGCAGGTCCAGTTCCGCGTCCGCCATGTCGGGATGCTCGCGGGCGCGGCGGAACGCCTGGACCATCGGTTCGATCGGCTGCTTACCGGTCAGTGTTCCGACGTAGGCGAAGCGGGGCGCGAGGCCGCCGGAGGCCGACGGCGGCGGCTCGGCGACGGCCGGGAGGGTGTCGGCGTCCCAGCCGTTGGGGACCACGAACATCCGGTCCGCCTGGTCGGGATAGCGTTCCGCGTGCCAGGACCGCAGCGCCTCGTTGACGAACACGATGCCGGACGCGGACCTCAGCACCCGGCTCTCCCACTTCCAGGCGGGATCGCCGTCCGCGAACGCCGGCTCCTCGCTGAACAGATCGAGCGTCCAGGAGTCCCGGTAGTCGAGGATGTAGGGGATCCGGGCCAACTGGTGGAGCCGCCAAGCCGCGCCGAACGAGGCGAACGGATTCCCTGTCGCCAAGACCACGTCAAATCTGCGGCGCGCGTGCATCCGCAGAGCCTTGCGGACGCACGCCCGGGCCCACGACGCGTACTTCTCCGGAAAGCGGTGCTCCTGCCCCCACTCGAACATCGACTGGGCCAGGTGGGGGAATCTGCCCCGGAAGCCGCTGTAGTCCTGGAGTTCCGTCTGCCAGGCGTACTGGTTCAGTTTGGGCCGCACCACCGTGATGCTCGGGTCGACGGTCTCGCCGAGCTTCTCGTCGACCGACCCGATGGTGTCGTACAGGAAGGGCAGCGGCGCCGTGAAGACAGTGACGTCGAAGCCCTGCTGGACGAGGCGGTTGGCGGTGGCCCGTGCCCGGTACACCCCGCTCGCACGGGAGGGCGGGAAGTAGAACGCGAGGTAGAGCAGGCGGGGGCGGCGGTGGGGGGACATCGGCTTCATCCTCCGGCGGGACCGGTCGTGGATCCCTGGTGGTCGACGGTGTAGGCGAGGCGTGCCCCGGTGCCGGTGAGGACGTCCGCCAGTTCGGACGCCGCCACGAGTGACTGCGCGTCGCCGACGACGACGAGGCCGAGGGAGCGGCCGCGGAGCACGTCGCGCTCGACGGCCAGGCGGCGGACCTGGACGGGGTCGCGCCGGTAGCGGCGGGCCAGCCGGCGGTTCAGGGGCTTGGCGACGCGGCGCCGGTACGCGTTGTCGATCCGGTCGCGCCAGCGGCGCAGCGGCCCGGGCAGGCAGATCCGCAGCACCAGCCGCGGTGCCCGGTACAACCAGAACCGGACCCAGCCGGGCCGGTAGCCGCGCTCGACCGCCGCCAACTCGACGACCTCGGCGCCTTCGGGGAGCGGGTGCTTCCGCCACGCCGAAGGCTTGCCGATCAGCACGGTCGCGGTCCCTCCGCCCGCAATGACGCGCTTGACCTCCGCGGAGACGGCGCCCTTGCGTGAGGCACCGAGCGCCAGGAACAGGACGTTCACGAGTCTTCTCCCCCGTTCGGCCCCGTCTCCGGGAACCAGTGCCGGTGATGCGCCTCGGCCACGGCGCCGTATCCGAACCGCGCCTCCAGCACCCGCCTGGCCTCGGCCAGGTCGAGGTCATGGGGGAACCTGTCGCGCAGCCTGCGGTACCCGCCGGTGATCGACTCGGCGTCCTCGGTGACCTCGATCATCTCCCCCGCGGCGCTCTCTATCCCCGCCAGCGTCCGCTCGGGACCACCGCAGCGCGTGACGAGCACCGGCATCCCCGCCGCCACCGCCTCGATGACCGAGACGCCGAACGTCTCCCAGCGAGCCGGATGCACGAGGAGGTCGTGCTCGCGCATGATCCGGAGGGCCTCCTCCGGAGGAACGGGGGGAAGGAACTCCACCGCATCCTGGACCTGCAACTCCGCAGCGCGCTGCGCGAGCTGCTCGCCCAGCTCTCCCGCCCCCACCATCGTCAGCGTCAGCTCGGGATCCTCCGCATGGCACTTGGCGAACGCCTCCAGCAGCCAGCCGACCCCCTTGCGCTCGATGAGGCTCCCCACATACAGCCAGCGACGCAGCTCGGTCACCGGCCGGGCCCGGGGCGTGTCGAAGGAGATCGGATTGGAGATCACATCGATCTTGTCGGAGTACGCCGGGAACACGTCCAGCAGCTGCTCGCGCAGGGCCTCCGTCACCGCGAAGAAGCGTGTGCAGCGGTCCAGGACCTGCCCGTACATCTCGCGCGAATCCGGCTGTTCGAGAACCTGGTGGAGATAGGACGCGTGCTCGGTCACGAACACCCTCGCGTCCGGGCGCGCGTTCTCCAGCGCCGGCCAGCCGCCCCGCAGCCCCACGTGGGCGTGCACGACCGGCGCCGGAATCGGCTCGCCGCCCAGTGCCTCACGCAGCCACGCCGCATGGTGCCGGGCGAGCTCGGCGTAGCTGCATCCGGCCGGGATCAGCACCGGGACGCGCAGCAGCCCGGCGCCCGCGACGGTGGTCGCGCGGTGCAGCACCCGCGGCATGAGGGCGCGGTGCGCCTCGGCCGCGGCGGCCGCGGCCTCCGGTTTCATCTTCGCCGACCAAGCGTCGGTCTGGTAGACCGTGACTTCGCCGCAGCCCGGCGCCGTCGCCTCCACCATCGCCTGGACGAACGCCCCGGCGAACGGTGTCTGCGGAATCGGGTACCAGGGGGTGACGACCGCAACGTCCCGGTTGCCGGCTCTTCTCATGCTCACCTCTCGGTGGGCGCCGGCCGTCCGGTCGACGCCTTCTGTTCGGCGGCGGCGGGGGCGCCGATGACAACGTGCGCGACGCCGGGCCAGCGGGAGGCGTCGGTGACGCGGCGGCCGTCGACCAGGGCCTTGACGCCCGGCAGGTCGTCCGCGCCGAGTTCGCGGTAGGCGGCGTGGTCGGCCTGCACGATCGCCGCGGTGACCGACTCGCCCCGGTGGGGCGGGAGGCCGAGGGCCTCCAGTTCCTCATCGGTGTACATCGGGTCGGACACGTACGGGACGGCGCCGCGCCGCCGCAGCGCCTCCACCGTGGGGAAGACGCCGGAGAACGCCGTCTCCTTGACGCCGCCCCGGTACGCCGCGCCCAGCACGAGGACGCCGGCGCCGGTCAGGTCGCCGTAGGCGTCGGCGAGCAGGCCGACGGCGTACTCGGGCATGCCCGTGTTGGCCTCGCGGGCGGCGCGGACGACGGTCGCGTCCGGGTCGTTCCACAGGTACATCCGCGGATACACCGGGATGCAGTGGCCGCCCACGGCGATGCCCGGCTGGTGGATGTGGCTGTACGGCTGGGTGTTGCAGGCCTCGATGACCTTCGTGACGTCCACGCCCACCGTGTCGGCGTAGCGGGCGAACTGGTTGGCGAGGCCGATGTTGACGTCCCGGTAGGTCGTCTCGGCGAGCTTGGCGAGCTCCGCCGCCTCCGCGGAGCCGAGGTCCCAGACGCCGTTCGGGCGGTCGAGGTCCGGCCGCTCGTCGAAGTCGAGGACCTGCCCGTAGAACTCGACGCCGTGCCGGGCGGACGCCTCGTCGATGCCGCCGACGAGCTTGGGGTAGCGGCGCAGGTCGGCGAAGACCCGCCCGGTCAGCACCCGCTCCGGGCTGAACACCAGGTGGAAGTCGGTGCCCGCGGTCAGGCCGGAGCCCTCCGCGAGCATCGGGGCCCAGCGGTCACGGGTGGTGCCGACGGGCAGCGTCGTCTCGTAGCTGACGAGCGTCCCGGGGCGCAGGCCCTGCGCGATGGAGCGCGTCGCGGCGTCCATCCAGCCGAAGTCCGGGGTGCCCTTCTCGTCCACGAACAGGGGGACGACCACGACGACCGCCTCCGACTCGGCGACCGCGGCCGCCGTGTCGGTCGTCGCCGTCAGCAGCCCCGCCCGCACCGCCTCGCCGAGGTGGACGTCGAGTTCGGCCTCTCCGGGGAACGGCTCGCGCCCCGCGTTGACCTCGGCCACGACGCGCTCGTTCACGTCGGCGCCGATGACGCGGTGGCCCTTGCGGGCGAACTGC
Organism: Actinomadura sp. NPDC000600; assembly: GCF_040492135.1. Classification (NCBI taxonomy): domain Bacteria; kingdom Bacillati; phylum Actinomycetota; class Actinomycetes; order Streptosporangiales; family Thermomonosporaceae; genus Actinomadura; species Actinomadura sp. NPDC000600. The sequence continues at coordinate 239,005 of NZ_JBEUPD010000002.1, read as the reverse complement.
ACCGCGAGCGGAAGACCGATCTTGCCGAGCGCGACCACGCAGATCCGCATGTGCTACTTACCTCCAAGGGACGTCACGCGCCGGACCCGCTGGGCGACGGCCTGGGCCGGACGTACCGGACGTGTCTCGATCATCGTGCCGTGCCGGTCGTCGCCGGCCACCGACAGCCGGTAGGGCCTGGCCCGGTGCCAGAAGAGCTCGCCGCGCGGGGCGGGCACCATGGACGTCCCCGTCGGCACGGCGACGTCGTGCGTCTCCCCGGCGGCCCGGACGACGAGCCGCAGCGCGTGCTTGGGCTTGCCGGACGCCGCCGTGAGCGTCACCGGGATCCGGGCGGTCACGTGCAGGCCGTCCTCGCGCGCCTCGCGGGTGAGGTCGTCCAGGTCCAGGGTCTTGCCGCCGCCGCGGGGGGCGAGCGCGAGGCGGACGGTCGCGGGGTCGCCGGTCTCGGGGCCGGTGAGCGGGGTCCGGACGGTGATCTCCACCGTGTCGCGGTCGCGCCGCACGGCGACCGTCCGCGCCTCCTGGGCCAGCCGCTTGCGCATCCCCTTGGTGATCTCGAACAGGTCGTCCGGGAGCCCGAGGCGGGGGTCCTCGAAGCCCTGGTAGGCGAGGTAGGCCCGGCCGTCCTTGAGCGCGATCAGGTAGGGGTGCTCCGCGATCCCGGCCCGGATCGCCTCGCACAGCAGGTCGATCTCGCCGCGCTGCGCCAGCCGGAGCCGGACGCGGCGGACGATGGGCAGCGTGTAGAGGACCTCGTCGGTCACGTACCGGTCGACGAGCCTGCCGACGCGGGCGCAGACGTCCTCCTGCGCGGCGCGGTCGAGTTCGAGGAACCCCTCCCGCGTCGGCATCGTCAGCTCCCAGCGGGTGTGCCGCTTGAGGATCGCGTCGCGCTTCGGGCCGGGTTCGATGAGGTCGGCGACGACGCCGAAGAGGCTCTCCGCGCATTCGAGGCGCGTGTGGACGTCGACGGCGCCCTGGGTGATGTTGCCGCCGTCGTCGCGCAGCACCGCGTAGTAGCAGGTGTAGTCGGCGAGGACGGAGATGCGCCGGGCGCGCACGCACGCCTCGAGCGTGAACGGCTGGTCGCTGCCGATCCGCATGTGCTCGTGGAACCGCAGCTTGTGCCGCTCCACCAGCTCGCGGCGGAACAGCTTGCAGTTCGACAGCACCCACGGCAGCACCGAGTCGTACAGGTCGATCTCGGGGCGGTTCTCGGCGAACAGCTCCGGGCGCCGGACGGCCCGCCCGTTGACGCCCTCCATCTTGCCGACGAGGACGTCCGAGCCCCACTCGTCGGCCGCGGCGACCATGCGTTCCAGCGCCTCGGGGCCGAGGTGGTCGTCGGCGCCGACGAAGTAGACGTAGCGGCCGGTCGCGACGTCCAGCGCCCGGTTGCTGGGGGCCGCCGGGCCGCCCGAGTTCGGCTGCCGCAGCACGGTGACGACGTCGGGGTACTCCGCGGCGAACCGGTCGAGCTCGGCTCCGGAGCCGTCGGTGGAGCCGTCGTCGACCGCGACGACCTCCATGCGGTCGCGGCCGATGCTCTGCCCGACCAGCGAGTTCAGGCAGTCGGTCAGGTAGGGCATCGTGTTGTAGACCGCGACCACGACGGTGACGTCGGGCACCCCGGCGGAGGCGGGACCGCCGTCCTCCGCTCCGCCGCTCCGCTCAGACGGCATCCAGCACCTCCCCGGGCTGGAGCGACACCGTCTCGCCGAGGCGCGCCGACTTCAGCACGGCGGCCGACACCTCGACCGTCCGCAGGCCCTGCCGCAGTGTGACGACGTCGCCCGGGGCCGAGCCGTCGGGGCCCGCGAGGACCGCGTCGCGGAAGCGCTCGTGCTCGACCAGCAGCGGCTCGCGCTTGGGGATCGCGTACCGGATCATGTCGCCCTCGGACACGCCGCGGAACGCCCGCAGCGCCTCCCACTCGGTGCTCACCTCGCCGTTGGCGTAGAACGTGAGGTCGGCGGTGAGCGTGTCGGCGACGAAGCAGCCGCGCTCGCCGGTGACCACCGTGGTGCGCTCCTTGAGCGGGCTCAGCCAGTTCACCAGGTGGTTGACCATGGAGCCGTCGGCCAGGCGCCCGACGGCGGCGACCATGTCCTCGTGCGGGCGGCCGCTGCGCGCGACGGTGTGCGCGGAGATGGACACGTAGTCCTGGCCGGTCACCCAGCCGGTGAGGTCGATGTCGTGGGTCGCGAGGTCCTTGACGACGCCGACGTCCGCGATCCGGTGCGGGAACGGCCCCTGGCGGCGCGTGACGACCTGGAACACCTCGCCCAGCTCGCCCGCCTCCAGCCGGGCCCGCATGCTCTGCAGCGCCGGGTTGTAGCGCTCGATGTGGCCGACGGCCGCGACGAGCCCGCGCGACTCGAACGCCGTCACCAGCCGTTCGGCGGCCTCCACCGACTCGGCGAGCGGCTTCTCGATCAGCGCGCCGACGCCGGCCTCGGCGAGCGCGAGCCCGATCTCCTCGTGCAGCGCGGTCGGGCAGGCCACCACCGCGTAGTCGATGCCGACGGTGAGCAGTTCCTGGAGGGACGCCATCAGCGGCACCCCGTGCGGGGCGCCCGCGGGCCGTCCGGCCGGGTCGACGATCCCGACGAGGTCGACGCCGTCCAGGCCGGACAGGACCCGCGCGTGGTTGCGGCCCATCACGCCGAGGCCGACCAGGCCCGCGCGCAGCCGCGCGCTCACGACGCGGCTCCGGCCGCGTTCACCGCGTCGGCGACGCGCGCCAGGTCGTCGTCGGTGAGGGACGGGTGCACCGGGAGGGACAGCACCTCGGCCGCGGCGCGCTCGGTCTCGGGCAGGTCCCAGCGCGGGTCGGGGGCGCCGTCCTTCAGAAACGGCCTGAGCCGGTGGACGGGCGTCGGGTAGTAGACGGCGCTGCCGACCTTCCGCTGCTCCAGGCGCTGCTGGAAGGCGTCGCGGTCGCCGGGGACGCGGACGGTGTACTGGTGGTAGACGTGCCGCGCGCCGGGCGCGACCGGCGGCACCACCGCGCCGGTGATCTTGGCGTCCAGGAACCGGGCGTTGGCGATGCGCCGCTCGGTCCAGGCGGGCAGCTGCTTGAGCTGCTCGCGCCCGATGGCCGCCGCGACGTCGGTGAGCCGCACGTTGGCGCCGACGATCTCGTTGGCGTAGCGCTGCTCCATGCCCTGGTTGCGCAGCAGCCGCAGCGTCCGGGCGGTCTCCGCGTCGGCGGTGGTGATCATGCCGCCCTCCAGGGCGTGCATGTTCTTGGTCGGGTAGAAGCTGAAGGTTCCGATCGTGCCGATGGCGCCCACCGGGACGCCGTTGTGGGCGGCGGCGTGCGCCTGGCAGGCGTCCTCGACGACGGCGAGCCCGTGCCGCTCGGCGAGCGCGCCGATGCGGTCCATCGCCGCGGGGTGCCCGTACAGGTGCACCGGCATGATGGCGGCGGTGCGGGGGCCGACCGCGGCGGCGACGGCGTCCGGGTCGACGTTGAACGAGCCGGGCTCGATGTCGACGAAGACGGGCTCGGCGCCGACGAGGCGGACGACGTTGGCCGTGGCCGCGAACGTGAACGAGGGGACGATCACCTCGTCGCCGGGGCCGATGCCGAGCGCCATCAGGCCGAGGTGCAGGGCCGACGTCCCGGAGTTGACGGCGACGCAGTGGCGTCCCGCGACGAGGGCGGAGAACTCCTCCTCGAAGGCGGCGACCTCGGGGCCCTGCACGACACGCCCGCTGCGGAGGACGCGCACGGCAGCCTCGATCTCCGCCTCCCCGATCACGGGACTCGCCGCGGGGACGGGCCTTTCCGATTCCACGGGCATGCACAGGCTCCTTATGGCAGGACGGTGAGCAAGGGCTTCCTCGCGGGGGACAGATCGCGTCCGGACAAGAGGCGCATTCTCGGCGGAAGCCTCGTCTGACGGACGGATTCTAGCCAAGTCAGACCGTGGCGAGGACGTCCATCGATCTTTCCCGCACTCAGGAACCTCCCATGAAGACGCCCGTCCAAAACCGCTGCCGGTCCGGATCGGCGCCGAACAGATACGTCGCCTTCAGCTTGGGCGGCAGCAGCGGCGCCAGCCGCGCCGCGGTCTCGGCATGGCGGCTGAGCTGCGACAACTCGGCGTTGGCGAAGACGCGGTGGACGATGTCGGTCGCGTCCGAGCCCTCGTCCCCGGCGGCGCGCAGCCGCTCCGCCCAGCCGTCCAGGTCGGCGGCCAGCTCGCGCAGCCCGGTCACCTGCCGGCGGGCCAGCCGCGCCTCGAGCGCGGTGAGCGGGACCGGCGCGTAGTCGCCGTCGCCCAGATACATCTTGGCGATGTCGAGCGGCAGACCGGTGCCGTGCAGGCGGATCAGGCGCTCAAGCGTGCGCTTGGTCATCCACTGCCGGCCCTCGTCGTCGATGTCGTTCTTCCACCACTCCAGGACGGTTTCGGCCACCCCGCCGTAACGGGCTATCAACCATTCGTTCGCCGGAATGTCATCCGGCTCGATCTCCAACGAGACCGTGAACCGGGACGCCTGCGCGATGGTGTTGCGCGACACGAGCAGCTTGCGGCCCAGGTAGTAGGGAGGGTTCTGCAAGGCGATCTGGGCGCGGAGCCCCTTGATGCGCCGCCCGGCCAGGGACCACTCCTGCGTGACCTCCATGAGGCGGGCGAACGTGGCCTTGTCCTTGGGACGGTTGTACTCGTCCCAAACGATGGCCTTGTCGCCCGGCTCCAGGAACGGGCCGGACAACAGGTTGTCGAGGGTTCCGTCCAGAGTGGGGACGGGCGCGCACAAGTCCTCCACGTTGGTGACGGGAAGCGAGAAGTAGAGCGGGTCGGCGCCGAGCTCGTCGCGGACGACCTCCTTCACCACCTCCGTCTTGCCGCAGCCGGGCGGCCCCTGAATGAGCACGGCCCAGCGCCGCTCGATGGCGGCGCGCACGACGCGGCGGACGGCGTCCGGCACGTGCGCGGGGTCGGGGACGTCGGCCCCTGCGCGCCGCAGCTCGGCGGCGACGCGGCCGAGGATCTCGGGGGCCTGGTCGTCGCCCGGCCTCCCGTCCGGGCCGCCGGCCGCGGCGGCGAGGGGCAGGCGGCGCCCGTCCACGAGCGGGAGGCCCCAGGCGAGCGGGAACCCGGCGAGCGCGCAGTCGAGGACGTGCTCCAGCGTGCGCGGCGACAGCAGCCTGCGCAGCTCGGCGGGCAGCGACGCCCACACCCGGAACACGCCGGTGAGGTCGACGCCGCGGAACCTGCGCGACAGCGCGGCCCGCCACGCGGTGTCGGCGGCGGTGACCCGCAGCGTCGCCATCCGGTCGAGGACGGCGGGATCCGTGCGGAGCGCCGCGGTCTCGGTGAGCGACTCGTTGTCGGTCAGGAACACCCCGACGCAGCCGAGCGCGCGCAGGTCGTGCTCGCCGAGCGTCCAGTTGCAGGCGATCTGCATGAGCTGGGACTGGATCGTCGCGCCCGCCTGGAGCGAGTCGTCGATGAGCAGCACGAACGGCTTGCCCGGCTTGAGCTGCCGCATGACGAGCTGCCGCAGCACGAGCTCCCCGTCCTGCCGGACGGGCGCGTTGACCAGCAGGTCGTCGGGGGTGAGGTTCGCGGCCGGGACGTAGACGAGCGCGGTGTCCTCGCGGCGCCGGACGTGGTGGAAGAACGTGGAGGTCTTGCCGATGCCGTGCTCGCCGAAGACCTGCCCGGTGATCCCGAGCTCGATCATGGTGTCGATGAAACGGGCCAGCCGCGGCCCGTCCGGCATGCTCATGCGCTCCAGTACAGCGGTCCGGCACGTCCGGATCACCCGATTTAATGGCGCACATGCGCGACGACGATGTGCGGACCTGCCTGCGCGTCCTGGCGGAGATGGCGGACGCGCCGGACGGCCATCCCGACCTGGCGCGGGTGCGGGCGGCCGCCGGCGCGTTCGTGCGCAGGACCCGGGAGCGCGAGCGGGCCGCGGCCCGGGTGCGCCAGGCGGCGGCCGACGCGCGGATGCTGGCCGCGACCGCCACGGGCGCGCCGGGACGGGTCGAGGGCGCGCCCGTCGAGCCGCCGCGCGAGGCGGTCCCGTCCGGCACGGTGACGGGCGGGCTGCGCGCCTGCTACGTCTGCAAGGCGCACTTCCGGGAGGCGGACGCGTTCTACCACCGCCTCTGCCCGCCGTGCGCGGAGGAGCACCGGCGGTACCGGCACGCGCGCGCCGACCTGGCCGGACGCCGCGCGATCGTCACGGGCGGGCGGGTCAAGGCCGGGTTCGAGCTCGTGTTGAAGCTGCTGCGCGACGGCGCGGCCGTGACCGCCCTGACCCGGTTCCCCGCCGACGCGCGCCGCCGCTTCGCCGAGGTCGCCGACCAGGCCGACTGGCGGGACCGGCTCACGATCGTCGGCATGGACCTGCGGGACGTCCCGTCCCTCGTCCGATGGTGCGACGCGCTCGTGGACGCCGGCGAGCCCCTCGACATCCTGGTGAACCTGGCGGCGCAGACGCTGCGGCATCCGCCCGAGTCCTACGCGGAACTGCTGGCGGGCGAGAAGCGGGCGGGCGAGCTGACGGCGGGCGAGGAGATCGCGGCGCCGGGCGCGCTGCCCGTGCCCCTCCCGACCGGCGCCGTCGACGTGGCGGGGCTGCTCCCCGACCCGTCCCCCGTCAACTCCTGGACCCGGCTGGTGCACGAGGTCGATCCCGTGGAGCTGCTGGAGGTGCAGCTCATCAACGTGACGGCGCCGTTCGTCCTGCTGGGGCGGCTGCGTCCCCTCCTGGAGCTGTCGCCGCGTCCGCGCCGGTACGTGGTGAACGTCTCGGCCGTCGAAGGGCAGTTCGACCGCGTGTACAAGGGCGCCGAGCATCCGCACACGAACATGGCGAAGGCGGCGCTGAACATGCTGACGCGCACGACCGCGTCCGAGCTGGCGGAGCACGGCGTGCACGTCACCAGCGTCGACCCCGGCTGGTTCACCGACCAGCAGCCCGAGCCCGCGCGGGCGCGCCGCACCGCCGCCGGGTTCCGCCCGCCGCTGGACGTCGTGGACGCCGCCGCCCGGATCTACCACCCGATCGTGCGCGGCGAGCGCGGCGGCGACCCGCCGAGCGGCTGCCTGCTGAAGGACTACCGGGTCGTCAACTGGTGACGGCTCAGCTCGCGACCGCGCCGGCGGTCGCGAGCAGCTCGGGCAGCGTCCCGACGAACCCCTCCTGCAGCAGCCTGCGCGCCACCAGCCACGCCTCGGGCCGCCCGCCGAGGTGGCGGTCGACGTGCTCGGCGAGGCGGCGCAGCACCCGCGGGTCGGGCATGCCCTCGGAGGGGGCGAGGATCGCGTCGACCTCCGCCGCCCCGAGCACGGCGTCGGCGGTGACGTCCCCCGAGCCGCGGAACAGGCGGCCGGCTGCCTTGCCGTAGGCGAGCTCGGGGTCCCAGTGGCGCCGCACGCCGGGTTCGCGGAGGTTGCGCGCGCGCCCGTGGCCCGTCTCGTCGACGAACGGCGGGGCCAGGACGACGTCCCCGTCCAACCCGAGCCCGGCCCTGAGCCGGGCGGTGCCGCGCAGGCCCGGGAGCCACAGCGCGTCGGCGACCACGCGCAGCGTCTCCTCGGGGACGGCCGCGGCGACGCCGTCGGGCGTCAGCGTCCCGGCGACGAGGCCGTTCCCGACGACCTTGACGATGACGTCCGCGCCCGCGCGCGCCCCGAGCCCGACGAGGTCGGCGAGCACCTCGGGCGCGGGGTCGGGCAGGTAGACGGCCGTTTCCGGATGGTCGGCGACGAGCATCCGGACGAGTTCGAGCGGAACATCCGTACGTTTCGCCATGAACCGGGCGGCGCGCAGCGGGAACGGCCCCTCGGCGGCCCGGCGGCGCGGCTCGTCCGCCAGCACCGCGTCCCAGCCGACGCGCGGGATGCAGAAGGCGCGGCGGTTCACGACCGTCCGGACGAGCGGGGTGCCGCGCCACGGCTCGCAGCCGTCCGCGTCGGCGATCTCGGCCACCGTGCGCAGGAACTCGGGACGGCGCGCCCGCCCGGCCAGCTCCCGCAGCCGCCGCTCCCCCTCGGCGCTCGCCAGCGCCGCCTGCGCGTAGGCGAGCACGCTGGGCTCCGACTGGTCCGGCCCCCACCGGTACGCGGGCAGCCGCCCGTCCTCGACGAGCCGCCGGATCTCGTGCTCCCGGTGCGCGTCGAGGAGCGTGCGGCAGGCCTGGACGGCGCCGTGCGGATCGGCGCCCGCGCCGAGGTACAGCAGCGCGCCCCCGGCCAGGTCGGGGTCGGCCGCGTACAGCAGCGCGTGGTCGAGCGGATCCTGCCCCCGCGTGGACAGCAGGGCCTCCCGCACCTCGGCGGGCAGCGGCAGCGGCGTGACGCCGTCCCGGCGGGAGGTCTGGTGGGCGAGCTGGCGGCGCAGGTTGCGCGGGATGCGGCCGAGCGCGCTCTCGGCGGTCAGCAGGGTCGCGTTGACCTCGGGGTCGTCCAGGTCGAGCAGCCGCCCCAGCAGCTCCGGCGGATCGCCGACGAGCACGGCGTGCCGGACGAGCAGGTCCAGGTCGCCGGCCCGGCCGCGCCGCAGCAGGGCCTCAAGGACGACCCGGTTCGGCGTCCCGTGGCTGCTCAGCGCGTGTTCGAGCAGGCTCAGCGGGAGGTGGCCGAGCAGCACGTCCATCTCGTCGGGCGTCGCGAACCGGAGCAGTCCGGCCGTGCAGCCCAGGAGGTCGTTGGCGCGGATCCGGGAGTGGGGGGCCATGAGCCGTCACCGTAGCCGACGGATCACCTCGGCCGGACCCGGTGGCAGGCCATTCCCCGCCGCTCCGGCCACTCGTCGCCGCCGGAGGTGATGAGCCAGATCCACTTCCCCGGGTCCAGGGGGAGGATCGGGTCGGCGTACCCGTCGGTCACGACGATGACGGCGTCCGCGGGCTCGTCCCGTCCCTCCACGTGCCGCCGGACGGCCGCGAAGCTCGTCCCGCCGCCGCCCCGGAGCGGCTCGCCGGGCCGGAACGGCTTCACCGTCGCGTCGAAGGCGACCCACTCGGCCTCGGCCCCGTCGATCCGGCCGACCAGCTCGCCCAGCCACTCGACCACGCCGGCCGGCATCGACCCGGACGTGTCCAGCGCGATGACCAGCGACTTCACCCGCCGCGGCCCGCGCCGCGCAAGCATCGGCTCGTGCCCGAGCGCCGCGAGCACCGCCCCGCGCTTCTTCGGGTAGACGAGCCGCTCCCCCTCCTCCAGCTTCGAGGCGAGCACGTCCACGAGCCACCGCTGCCACCACTCGACCCGCCGCGTGGCCGACGTGACGCCCCGCAGCGCATGCGCTCCGAGGTCGCCCCAGATGCGGTCGACGCCCTCCGACGCCCCCTCGGTGCGCCGGAGGAGGTCGAGCAGTTCGCCGCGCGCCACCCGGTCGCCCCGCCGCGCCGCGATGAGCACGCTCCGCAGCACGTCGTCGCCGATCCGCCCGACCGTCTCCTCGTCGAGCGCGTCGACGACCACGTGGATGCAGGCCGCCTGCCAGGCGCCCGGCGGGTTCCGCATCCGCCCGAGTTCCCGGTAGACGCTCATGTCGGTGTCGACCCACTCCTCGTACGGGAGCGGATCGGCGCCCTGCTCCCGCAGGTCATCGACGTAGTCCCGGTACACACCGCGAGGCGAGATCCCGACGGGCTCGCCGCCGATCTCGGGCAGCCCGCCGCCCAGCCGCACCATCGCGACATGGTTGATGGTGACCTCGCACGCCAGCGTGAACACCGGGTCGCTCCGCAGGTCGGCGTCCGCGAAGAGGTGCCGCTGGACGAGGTGCCGGGCCTCGTGGAACAGGACGAACCGCACCCCTTCGGCCCCGATCCCGACGAAGAACTCGGGGTTGTAGAGGAGCAGGCAGGACCCGTCCCCGGAGGCGACCACGGCCGCCGTGTCCACCGCCGTAGTGGGGACCTGGTGGTGGCACTTGCTGAACAGCCACGACGCGATGGCGCTGTGCGTCATCCCGAGTTCGAGCAGCGCCCGCTCCTTCAACCGCCGCGCCGCCTCGACGACCTCCTCGTCGGCGGGCCGCCACCGCTCCAGCGCCCGCCGATCGGCGAGCTCGACGACCGGCGCCCGCGGGCGCCTGACCTCTCCGTACCCCACCCCTCAACCCTCCCGGCAACCCGCGCCCCGTTCCACCGGTTTACGGGGGCCGGGGGTTCAGGCGGGCAGCCCGGCCGCGTGGCGCATGGCGTCCCGCGCACGGGACGCGGCCGAGGGGTCCTCCAGCAGCTGGACCTCCTGGTTGGCCGCCATCGACAGGCCGATCAGCGTCGTGGCGACCTCCTCCGGGGGACGGTGCGGCCCCGGCAGCGCGGCCTGGGCGGCGGCGACCTCGGCGGCCAGCCCCCGCCGGTTGGCGGCGACGATCTCCCGCAGCCGCTCGCGCAGCGGCCCCGGGCGCCCGTCGAGCTCGGACGAGGCGGACGTGAGGAAGCAGCCCCCGGGGAACGGGCAGTCGGCCAGGTAGTCCACCCATCCGTCGATGAGCCGGGCGAGCCGTCCCGGCCCGGGCGGCAGGTCCGCCAGCGGGTCGATGACCGCCGCGCGGAACACCTCGCAGGCCTCTTCGAGCGCGGCCATGAGCAGCCGCTCGCGCGAGCCGAACGGCCCGACCAGGCCCGCCTTGCTCATGTCGAGCCGCTGCGCCAGCGAGCCGACCGTCAGGCCTTCCAGACCGAGCCGGGAGGCGTCCCGCACCGCGGCGCGCACGATCCGGTCGCGCGTCCGGGCCGCTTCGGCCGCCGAATGACGAGGAGACATGGCGCCAGGATAGCGAACGAGCGTACGCTATGTTTTTGGCGAACGACCGTTCGCCAATGAATGGAGGCGACATGACCGATCTGCTCCGGCTCGACGCCACGGCCCTGGCCCTCATCGGCCACGACGTGGCGATGGTCCCCGACGCCGCGATGGCGGCCCCGACCCCCTGCGAGGGATGGACGGTCGCGGACCTGCTCCGCCACATGAACGAGCGCCACGAGGCCATCGCGCGGACCGCGCTGCCGGCCCTCGAACCGTCCGGCGACCCGCGCGGCGACTTCGCCCTGACCGCCTCCCGCTGCCTCGCCGTCCTCGAACGGGCGGGCGAGACCGTCACCATGCCCCGGCTGGGGCCGCTGTCCACCGAGTGGGTGCTCGGCATCCACGCGGTCGACATGCTGGTCCACCGCTGGGACCTGGCGCGTGCGCTCGGGACCGCGCCCGCCGCGCCGTCCTGGATCACCGACGCCGCGCTGCCGCTCGCCCGCGCCAACACCGCCCCCGGCAGCCCCCTCAACGGACCGGGCGGCGCCTACCGGCCGCCCCTCGCCGAGGACCCGGCCCGTCCGGCCATCGACAACATCGCCGCCCTGCTGGGCCGCGATCCGCGCTGGTCCCCGGCGATCTGACGGTTCGGGGGGCGGGCGCGGCATAGTGGCGGGCCTCAGGGGTGTCTGAGGAGACGACACCCCCAGAGGAGGCCCCGTGAACCGAGAGGCCCGAGAGAGCTTCGGCGCGTTCGTCGCGGCGCGGTCGAGCAGGCTCATCCGGACGGCGTACGTCCTGACGGGCGACCAGCACGCCGCCGAGGACCTGCTGCAGAACGCCCTGGCGAAGACGGCCGCGCGGTGGCGGCACGTGCGCGACAACCCGGAGGGCTACGTGCGCCGCGCCATGTACAACGAGCAGGTGACCCGGTGGCGGTGGCGCGGCCGCGAGGCGGTCGTCGCCGAGCCGCCGGACCTCCCCTCGTCCGGCCCCGACGTCGATCTGCGGGTGACGCTGGAGCGCGCGCTGCTGTCCCTGCCGCCCCGCAAGCGGGCGGTGCTCGTCCTGCGCTACTACGAGGACCTCCCGGAACGGGAGGTCGCCGAGATCATGGGCTGCTCGGTCGGCACCGTCCGCAGCCAGACGCACCGCGCCATCACCCGGCTCCGGGAACTGGCCCCGGACCTCGCCGCCGACCTAGCAACCATGGGGAGCTGACATGACCGACCAGATGCTGAAGGACGCCCTCGCCGCGCTGGCCGACCGCGCCCCCGACCCCGTCGACGGGCTCGCCGAGCGCGCCGTCCGCACCGCCGCCCGCCGCCGCAGGACCAGGACCGCCGCCGCCTGCGCGGCGACTCTCGCCCTGGCGCTCGCGGTCCCGGCGACGGTCATGACAGTGCGCGAGGACTCCGCGGCCCAGGCCCTCGGCTCTTCCGGCGACGCCGAGTTCGCGAAGGGGCTGCCGAAGAACACCCCTGAGCAGCTGGCGCTCGCCCGCATCTGCGTGAAGGACGACAGGCTCCCGTCCGTGCGGCGTTCCAAGCCGGGCGACCCCACACCCCAGAGCACGGTGCGTGACGCGATCGGCCCCGTGAAGGACTTCCGGGTACTGACGTCGATGCCGGTGAAGGGCGGGCATCTCATGGAGGTCGGCAGCCCCCGCGGCCTCGTGGTCTGCGTGAGCAACGGCAAGAGCCGCACGATGGGGCCGTGGCTGAACGCCTGGCCGGGGAAGTCGAGCGGTGGGCTCTTCGGATTCAGCGCGCCGCTGCGCGTGGACGCGATCAGGCAGATCCAGGCGCTGAGCCACTTCGACGATCTGCTCGCGGTCGTCGCCGGGCGCGCCAAGCCCGGGGTGGCCAGGATCCGCGTCACCTGGGAGGGCGGGCGGGCGGCCGACGCGGCCGTCCAGAACGGGTTCTTCATCGCCCAGACACCCACCAGGATGGTGCCGGACCACAACGCCACCGGGGTGATGTCGAAGGGAGCGATGTCCTCTCCCACGATCCGCGTATTGAGCGTGACCGGGTACAACGCGGCGGGACGGGTCCTGCACACCTGGAGCCCCAAGGTCAGCTCGGAGGAGGCGGGCTTCGCCACAGAGGACTGCACCGACGGCATGACGCGCCCCCGCCCCACCCTCTGCGACTGAGCCGCCCGGCGCCGGCCGCCGCCGAACGGGCGGCCGGCGCAGAACGGGTCAGCCGTCGCCGAGGAGGAGGCGGCCGGCGCGTTCGGTGACCTCGGCCCGGGTGCGGGTGCCGTGGTCGGCGGCGAGGAAGTGGCTGCCGACCAGGAGGCAGAAGGCGAGCATGCTGCGGGCCTCGACCTCGTCGGGGTCCGCGCAGAAGGTGCCGAACAGCTCGCGCAGGTAGTCCATGCGCTGGTTGTCCACGCGGCGGACGCGCTCGGCCACGTCCGGGTCGCGGCGGGCCCAGTCGCGCATGGCGAGGTCGACATGGAGGCGGTCGCCGGCGCGGGTGAGGAGACCCGCCCGCCTGATCTTGGTGCGGGCGTCGCCGCCCTCGCGTTCGACCTGGTCGCGCAGGTCGTCGACGGACCGCCGCTCCCACTCGTCGAGCATGGCGGCCAGCAGCGCCTTGCGGTCGGGGAAGTGGCCGTAGAAGCCGCCCTTGGTGACGCCGAGCGCCTGGGCGAGTGCCTCGACCCGGACGGCGTCGGGCCCGCCGGCGGCGAGGGCCTTCAGGCCCTGCTCGATCCAGTTGCTGCGAGGCGTGCGCAATACGGCGGGCATGGCCCATTATCGCCTCCCCCTCCCGGGGCCGATTCATACGGTGCCGTATATTTGGCCGCGAGGCGGGCGCGACGGAGCGTCCGCCGACCGAGGAGGCCGGCGATGAAGCTCCCCCCGACCGCGCACACCGACCGTCCCTGGCGGATCCACGAGATCACGCCCGACTTCCGGCTGGAGGACGTCTGGGCACTGCCCGCGACCGGCGGCCCGGAAGACTTCCCGAAGCTGCTGGAGCAGATGACCTCCAGCGAGAACCACCTGCCCGGTGTCGCCGGTGTGCTCTTCGCCATCCGCTGGCAGCTCGGGCGGCTGCTCGGCTGGGACAAGGAGGACTCGGGGCTGGACGGGCGGGTGCGTTCGCTGCGCGAGCGGCTGCCGGACGATCTGCGCGACCGCCCGCCGGGCCCCGCCCCCCGTTCGCTGCCGTTCCAGCCGCTCTACCTGACCGAGGACGAGTGGGCGGCCGAGACCGCCAACCGGACGATGCACGGCGTCATGCACGTCAGCTGGGTCCCGGACGGATCGGGCGGCCACCGCGCCCACATGGCCGTCCTGGTGAAGCCGAACGGCCTGCTCGGCAAGGCCTACATGGCCGCGATCCTGCCGTTCCGGCACATCCTCGTCTACCCGGCGTTGATGCGGACCATCGAGCGCGCGTGGAAGGCCCGCCAGGCGGAACCGGCCTGACCACGGCGGGCCCCGGCCCCCGGGCATGGAGCGGCCCCGTCCCTGCGGGGGCAGGAGGGACGGGGCCGCAAGCCGCGCGGTACCGGGCGACGGCCGCCCGCGCGGCGGCTCTCTGAGCCGGCTCGGTGCCGGCTCAGTTCCGGCTCAGTGCTCGGCCGCCTTCTCGGCGCCCGCGCCCGTGAGGGAGCGGACCTCGATCTCGGCGTACTTGGCCGCGTTGTACTCCTTGCTGAGCAGGGTTCCGACCAAGCCGCACAGGAAGCCGACCGGGATGGAGATGATCCCGGGGTTGTTCAGCGGGAACCAGCTGAAGTCGGAATCGGTGAACAGGGCCTTCTCCGAGCCCGACACCACCGGCGAGAAGGCCACCAGGAAGATGGCCGAGCCGAGGCCGCCGTAGATGGCGGAGACGGCGCCGGTGGTGTTGAACCGCTTCCAGAACAGGCTGTAGAGGATCGCGGGCAGGTTCCCGGACGCCGCGACCGCGAAGGCCAGCGCGACGAGGAACGCCACGTTCAGACGCTGCGCGTAGATGCCGAGGACGATCGACACGGCGCCGATCACGAACGCGGAGATGCGGGCGACGCGCACCTCGTCCCGCTCCGAGGCCTCGCCCTTCTTGAACACGTGGGCGTACAGGTCGTGGGAGAACGACGAGGAAGAGGCGAGGGTGAGGCCCGCCACGACCGCGAGGATCGTCGCGAACGCGACCGCCGCGATGACCGCGAGCAGGATCGTCCCGCCCGCGTCCCCGAAGACGATCTCACCGATCTTCTGGGCCAGTTGCGGGGCCGCGGTGTTGCCCGCCGGGTTGACCTTGGCGATCTCCTTGGACCCGACGAGCGCGGCTGCGCCGAAGCCGAGGACCAGGGTGAGCAGGTAGAACACGCCGATGATGCCGATGCCCCACAGCACCGACTTGCGGGCGTCGCGGGCGGTCGGGACGGTGTAGAAGCGGATCAGGATGTGCGGCAGCCCGGCGGTGCCGAGGACGAGCGCCAGACCGAGGCTGATCAGGTCGAGCTTGCCGGTGAGGCCCTGCTCCGCAGTCGCGTAGCGCAGCCCCGGCTCCAGGAACGCGCCGCCCTTGCCGCTCTGGTCGGCGGCGTCGTTCAGCAGGCTGGACAGGTTGAACCCGAACTTGCCCAGCACCAGCAGCGTGATCAGGGTGGCGCCGGTCATCAGCAGGACGGCCTTGACGATCTGCACCCAGGTGGTGCCCTTCATCCCGCCGAACACCACGTACACGATCATCAGCACGCCGACCAGCGCGATCGTCGCGCCCTTGGCGAAGTCGCTGGTGAAGCCGAACAGCAGCGACACCAGCGCGCCCGCGCCGACCATCTGCGCCAGCAGGTAGAAGATCGACACGACGATGGTGGAGACGCCGGCGGCGGTGCGGACCGGGCGGGGGCTCATCCGGAACGCCAGCACGTCCGCCATCGTGAAGCGGCCGGAGTTGCGCAGCAGCTCGGCGACGAGCAGCAGCGCCACCAGCCACGCGACGAGGAACCCGATCGAGTACAGGAACCCGTCGTAGCCGTACAGCGCGATCAGGCCGGCGATGCCGAGGAACGACGCGGCGGACATGTAGTCGCCGCCGATCGCCATGCCGTTCTGCGCGCCGGAGAACGACCGCCCGCCGGCGTAGAAGTCGGTGGCGTTGCGGGTGTTGCGGCTCGCCCACACGGTGATCGCCAGGGTGGCCGCCACGAAGACCAGGAACAGGATGATCGACAGGGTCTCGTTGCTCATCGGGCCTCCTCCGCGGCCGGGGCCGACTCCGCTTCGATGCGGGCGCGGATCTCGTCGGAGACGGGGTCGAGGCGGCGCTCGGCGTGCCGCGCGTACAGGTAG
Source organism: Actinomadura sp. NPDC000600 (assembly GCF_040492135.1). NCBI lineage: Bacteria > Bacillati > Actinomycetota > Actinomycetes > Streptosporangiales > Thermomonosporaceae > Actinomadura > Actinomadura sp. NPDC000600. Next base: position 222,955 of record NZ_JBEUPD010000002.1, on the reverse strand, counting down.
GCGATGAGGAAGGTGGAGACGAACTGCAGCAGCCCGAAGACCAGGGCGATGTTGACGGCCCCGAACAGCTGGGTGCCCATGAAGTCGCGCGCCCATCCCGACAGGACGACGTACAGCAGGTACCAGCTGAGGAAAGCCGCGGTCATCGGGAACACGAATCGGCGGAATCTGCGCCGGAGTTCCTGGAACTCCGCGGTGCCCTGGAACCGTTCATAGACGGTGGCGGGAGCGCTCTTATAGACGGACACGCCCATCCCTCCTCGGTTGTGACGCCGGTCACGCGCCACCGTAAAGAGCCTGCTGGAAGCCGACGAGGGGGCGCGGGCAAGGCTGCGGCAAGCCGCCATTCACCGTCGCCGGAAGGCCGCGGCCGTCGCCGAACGGTCGTTCTGGCGCGACGAACGGTCACACCCGCTTGGGCCGCCAGGTCCCCCGGTCCACGTCGAGCGACTCCGGAGTGTGCAGGCGCACCATCATCCGGGCGACACCGCGCGGTGTCCGCCTGGGCGTGCACAGCGAGACGACGATCATGACGGTGAACGCGATCGGGACCGTCCAGGCGGCGGGCTGGGCGAGCAGCGCGCCGAGCAGCCCGGCCGGCGGACCGGCGGCGATCGTCACCACCACCGCGGTACCGGCGAGCACGCCCCCGAGGGTGAGCCCGGCGAGCGCGCCCGGCACGGTGAGCCGCCGCCACCAGACGCCGAGGACGAGCAGCGGGCAGAACGTGGACGCCGCGACGGCGAACGCCAGCCCGACGACGTCCGCGACGGCGAGGGACCGGGCCGCGATCGCCAGGCCGAGCGGGACGGCGAGGGCGAGCAGCGTCCCGACGCGGAACGAGCGGACGCCGCCGCGCAGGATGTCCTGCGCCAGCACCCCCGCGACCGAGACGGTGATGCCGGACGAGGTGGACAGGAACGCCGCCACCGCCCCGCCCGTCACGAGCGCGCCCAGCAGGTCGCCGCCGAGCCCGCCGATGAGCCGTCCGGGCAGGGTGAGGACGACGGCGTCGGCCCGCCCGGTCATCAGCAGCTCGGGCGTGTAGAGGCGCCCGAGCACCCCGTACAGGGCGGGCAGCAGGTAGAACGCGCCCAGCAGCGACAGCACCACGACGGTCGTGCGGCGGGCGGTGCGCCCGTCCGGGTTGGTGTAGAAGCGGACGAGGACGTGCGGGAGCCCCATCGTCCCGAGGAACGTGGCGAGGATCAACGAGTAGGTGGCGTAGAGGGAGTGGTCGCGCCCGTCGAGCGGCAGCGCCCACTCCCGTCCGGTGGTCGCGGGGCGCCCGCTGACGTGCGGGACGTCGGCGCCCGCGGGGAAGGTGACGGACGTGTCCTGGTCGAAGTGGTGCGGCCCCGGCCCCAGTGCGAGCGGGGCGCCGGAGTAGGCGCGCCCGTCCACCCGTCCGTCCACGGTCACCTGGACGGGGGTCGTGACCTCCACGGTGACGGCCATGCCGACCGCGACGGTCGTGCGGTCGCCGAACCGCGGCGGGACGTCCGACGACAGGCCGGGCGCGCCGTCGTACCGCCACGCCATCAGCAGGAACACCAGCGGCACGGCCAGCGCGGTCAGCTTCAGCCAGTACTGGAACGCCTGCACCATCGTGACGCTGCGCATGCCCCCGACCAGCACGTTCGCCGCCACGACGACCGCGATGAGGACGCCGCCCGTCCACACCGGCGCGCCCGTGACCGTGCGCAGCACCAGCCCGGCGCTCTGGAACTGGGGCAGCAGGTACAGCCAGCTGATCAGCACGACGAACACGCTCGCGACGCGCCGCACCGCCATGGACTCCAGGCGCGCCTCGGCGAAGTCCGGCAGCGTGTAGGCGCCGGAGCGGCGCAGCGGCGCCGACACCAGGACGAGCAGGACGAGGTAGCCGCCCGTCCAGCCGACGGGCAGCCACAGCATGTCGGCGCCGTAGGCGAGGATCAGCCCGGCGATGCCGAGGAACGACGCGGCCGACAGGTACTCCCCGCCGATCGCGGACGCGTTGCGCAGCGGCGTCACCGTCCGGGACGCGACGTAGAAGTCGGAGGTCGTGCGGGAGATCCGCACCCCGAGGACGCCGATGAGCATGGTCGCGACGACCACCAGCAGCACGCCCGCGAGCCCGTACGCGGTGCTCACAGCCGGTCGGCCCGGTCGACGAGGTCGGCGAAGTCGTCCTCGTTGCGCTCGGCCTGCCGGACGTACCACCAGCCGCACGCGACGAACCACGGGTAGATCAGCCCGCCGAGCAGCACCCACGGCAGCGGCAGCCCGAACACCTCCTGCTCGCGCACCGCGGGGACGAGCGCGAACAGCAGCGGCAGGCCGAGCACCACCACGGCGAGGACCAGGCACAACCGGGCCGCCAGCCGCCACTGCGCGCGCACCAGCGAACGCATGTACGCCTCGCCGAGCCCGGTCTGCTCGTCGATCTCCCGCGTCACCGGGTACCGGGGCCGCCGGACGGCCCGGGTCCGCGGCCCGGTGACCAGCGTCCGCCCGGGCGCGACGCCCCGCCGGCCCGGTTCCGCCCCGCTCAGGGGGACCGCCTCGCCCGGCGGACGAGCAGGTCGCGCAGCTCGCGCACGTGCCTGCGGGCGACCGGCAGCTCGGCGCCGCCCACGACGACGGTGCAGCGCCCCGAGTCGAGCCGCAGCTCCGTGATCGCCGACAGCGCCACGAGATGGCTGCGGTGCACCCGGACGAACCCGGCGCCGCTCCACCGCTCGCTCAGCGCGGCGAGCGGGATCCGCACCAGGTGGCTGCCGCCCGGCGTGTGGAGCCGCGCGTAGTCGCCCTGCGCCTCGACGTACAGCACCTCCGCGGGCGTGACGAACCGGGTCACGCCGCCCAGCTCGACGGGCATGGGCTCCGGCTCGGACGGCTCCGGCGCGGCCTCGTCCTCCCCGACGGCCTCGGTGACCCGCCGGATCGCCACGGCCAGCCGCTCCGGCCGCACCGGCTTGAGGATGTAGTCGGCCGCCTTGATCTCGAACGCGTCCACGGCGTGCTCCTCGTACGCCGTGACGTAGACGATCTGCGGGGCGCGGGCGAACTGGGCGAGGACGCGGCCGAGCACGGTGCCGTCCAGGCCGGGCATCCGGATGTCGAGGAAGACGGCGGCGACGGGACGCCCCTCGGCGAGCGCCCGGTCGAGCTTGCGGAGCGCGGCGGCCCCGTCCCGTGCGGTGTCGATCTCCCCGATGCGCGGGTCGGCGCGCAGCAGGTGGACGAGGTCGTCGAGCGCGGGCGCCTCGTCATCCACCGCCAGGACACGCAGGCCCACAAGACCATCCTTTCCGCACCGTTCGCCACATTTCAGTCAACAAATAACCCCACGTCAAGAGGCCGTCACACCCGGCCGGTACTTGGGGACCCGCACCGTGATCTTCGTCCCGGCGCCCGGTCCGGTCTCCACGGCGAGCCCGTACTCGTCCCCGTACACCTGCCGGAGCCGCGCGTCGACGTTGGCGAGCCCGATCCCCGCCGCGTCGTCGGCGGACGGCTCGGGCCGCTCCCCGGACAGCAGGCGGCGGACGTCCTCGGGGTCCATGCCGATCCCGTCGTCCTCCACGCTGATCACGCAGTCGGCCCCGGCGTCCTCCGCGATGATCGTGATCAGGCCGGGCTCGGACCGGTCCTGGAGCCCGTGCCGCACGGCGTTCTCCACGAGCGGCTGCAAACAGAGGAACGGGACCGCGACCGGCAGCACCTCGGGCGCGATCCGCAGCGTCACCCGCAGCTCCTCACCGAACCGGGCGCGCTGGAGCAGCAGGTACCGGTCGATCGACCGCAGCTCCTCCGCCAGCGTCGTGAAGTCGCCGTGCCGCCGGAACGAGTACCGGGTGAACCCGGCGAACTCCAGCAGCAGCTCCCGCGCCCGCTCCGGATCGGACCGGACGAACGAGGCGATCGTCGTCAGCGAGTTGTAGATGAAGTGCGGCGAGATCTGCGCCCGCAGCGCCCGCATCTCCGCCTCCATCAGCAGCGTCCGCGAATGGTCCAGCTCGGCGAGTTCGAGCTGGGCGTCCACCCACTGCGCGACCTCCTCGGCGGCGCGGATCAGCCCGGCGGGAACGTCCTCCCCGTACGCGGCCAGCGTCCCGACCACCCGGTCGTCGGTGGCCAGCGGCACGACCACGACCCTCCGGATCGGGCAGTCGAGCCGGTCGCACTGCACGTCGTGCACCTGCGTGCGCCCGTTTCCCCGCGTGACCTCGGCATGCTTGGGCCCGTCCACCGCGTGGTGGTCATGCTCCCCGTCCCAGGCGAGCAGCCGCTCCCCGTCGGTGATGGCGAGCGCCTCGCACCCGAGCAGCGCCCGCAGGTGCCGGGCCGCCTTCTGCGCCCCCTGCTCGGTCAGCCCGCCCCGGAACGCCGGCGCCACCCGCGAAACGGTGTGCAATGTCTCGAACGTGGCCCGCCGCTCAGGCCCCCCGAGATCCCCCCGCCGCCGATGCCGCCGCCCCCACAGCAACGCCGGCACCCACGTGACCACCAGCGTCGCGGCCACGGCAACGACCACACTCATCCGGCCAAACTACGCCGACCGGACACCCTCCGGGGGAGCCCGGCCCGACCGACTTCAACCACCTGCCTCGGCGGACCTACGCGTGCGCGAATCGTTCCCTGTGCACCAGGTTATGCAGCATTCAATGCAGCATTATCTGCTGTATAGTTGGTTGCATGAGTGTTCGCAAGAGTGTCCCCATGGGGCCCGAGGACGTCATCACTCTGGAACGCATGCACGCTCCTGCCAGCCCAGAGCGCCAGGCCCTGGCCCAACTGACCGGCCAGGAGCTGGACGCGAGCGCCTCTGATGCGGAGATCCTTGCCGCATTGGTCCGCGCAGGCCGCGAGGCCGTCACTCAGCAGGTGGCGGCCACCGGGTACGCGGCATGGGCTGCCGAGATGGACGACGAGGACCGCGCCTACCGGGCCGCCCGGCGCGGTTGGGACCGCGACAACGAGACGGACGGCGAGACGAGCACGTGAACGCAGCCCCTACTGTCATCCCCGTCCGCGGCCGGGTCTATCGCGCCGACCTCGGTTTCGGACTCAAGCCGTGGTTAGTGGTCTCCAACAACGCTCGCAACAAGGCCATCGGCGATTGCCTGGTGGCACGGATCACCACCACTCGCCGCGATCTGCCATCCTGGGCACCCTTGCGACCTGGCGATCCACTCGCCGGCTACGTCAACTGCGACGACCTCGGCCCCTTGTACCGAGACCAGATCGTCGCTGATCTAGGAGCACTGTCTGCTCACACGATGATGGATGTAGGCCGTGCACTGCGGCATGCCTTGGCGCTGTGACAGCGGGTCAGGGCAGGTCGAGGGACGTTGCCAGTTCGTCCAGGTGGAAGTGGGCGTCGCCGAAGGCCAGGGACGCGGTCAGTGCGTGTTCGGAGAACAGGTGCAGGTCGTGTTCCTGGGTGAAGCCGATGGCGCCGTGTACCTGGTGGCCTAGGGCGCATACTCGTTCGTACGCTTCGCTCACCCAGGCCTTGGCCATCGCCACCGCCTGCGCGGCGTCGCGGTTCGCCGAGAGGAGCCAGATGGCCTCGTAGGCGGTGAAGCGGGAGCCCAGGACGTCGATGGCCATGTTCGCGCAGTGGTGCTGGACGGCCTGGAACGAGCCGACCGCGCGGCCGAACTGCTCGCGTTCGGTGGCGTACTGGACCGTCATGTCGAGGACGCGTTGCGCCGCCCCCACCATCTCGGCGCAGGTGGCCGCCGCGCCGAAGAGGGAGATCGCGTTCGCGGCGTCCGGGCCCATGGAGTCCTCGTCGGGGACCCGCAGGCCGTCCAGTTCGGCGTGGCAGGGACGGTCGTGGCCGATCGTCCCGAGTGGTTTCAGTGTGACGTCGGCGGCGTCGACCCAGAAGGCGTGCGGCTCGCCGTCGAGCCGGGCCACCAGCAGGATGTTCTCGGCGGACGCGGCGAACGGGACGAAGGTGGCCGTGCCCTCCAGGAGGTAGCCGGAGTCGGAGCGAGTCGCGACCAGCCCTTCGCCGGGACGGTCCCACGGGAGCGGTGCCGCGGTCACGATCCGGCCCTCCGAGATGGCGCTCAGCCAGCGCTCCTTCTGCGCGGACGTCCCGAACCGCGCGACCGGCATGCCGCAGCACGCGACCGACGCCAGCAGCGGGCTCGGGACCTGCGCGTACCCCAGCTGCTCGAACAGCAGGCAGACGTCCAGGAAGTCGCCGCCGACGCCGCCGTGCTCCTCGGGGAAGGCGAGGCCCGGCCAGCCGAGCTCGACCATCTCCTTCCACAGCGGCGCCGAGTGGCCGGCGGGGTCGCCGGCCAGGGCCCGCGCGCCCGCCGTCGCGGCCTTGGACTCCAGGAGCTCGCGGGCCGTGGCGGCGATCAACTCCTGGTCCTCGGTCAGGCTCAGGTCCATGGCGGCGGCACCTTGTCCGAGCGGACCCACACTCCCGGCCGCTCCTCCCAGAACAGCTGGACGAGGATGCCGCCGGTGTGCTTCGGGTGGATGAACGTGTGCTTCCAGGCGGCGCCGTCGGTGACGCCCTCCTCGTCGTCGAAGGTCGGGACGTCGTGGTGGTCGCAGGCCGCCAGCGCCGCGTCCCAGTCGGCCACCTCGAAGGTGACGTGGTGCGCGCCCGGGCCGCCGCGCTCCAGGAAGCGGTCGATGAACGAGTCCTCCCCGCGCGGCATGATGACCTCCCAGCAGATCGCCGAGCCGGGGATGTTCAGCACGAGGTCGGCCATGTCGGGGTGCTCCTCGTCCGCCGTCCGCCAGACCTGCACGAACCCGGCGAGGTCGTGGTACCAGCGGGCGAGGACGTCCCGGTCGTGGAAGGCCTGGCAGATGTGGTCGAGCGCCACGACGCCGAGGGACGGGCCGTCCGGCGGGGACGGCTCGGCGGCCGCGGCGGCGGCGGCGGTGTCGCCGCACATGTCCAGGCTGCCCGGCCCGCGGAGCCGCCACAGCACGCCGGTGCCGTGCTCGGGCGGGCTCAGCGACGCCTCCAGCCAGCCGCCCCGCGCCCAGTCGGTCGGTTTGATGCCGCGCACCTCGAGCTCCGCGCGGACGGCTTCGAGGTCGGGCACCTCCGCGCCGACGTGGTGCAGGCCCGGCCGGCCCTTGTGCTCGTCCAGCCACGTCCGCAACGAGCCGCCGTCGCCGGCGGGCGCGACGACCTCCCAGGCCTGGCCGCGGCTACCGGGGATCTCCAGCCGGGCGCCGCGCACGCCCTCGGCCGGGTTGTCCCAGCTCCGGACGCGCCGGAACCCGAACAGGCCCTCCAGCAGGGCGACCTGCGTCTCGAGGTCGGGGGTCACCTGCGCGACATGATCGATTCGGTAGATCTGCACGGGTCCTCCTAGCTCGGGTGGGGCTCGATCCAGTCGTAGCCGTAGGTGACGAGCTCCTTGACGAGCCGCAGGTTGTAGCGGTTCATCGCCGCGATCCGCTCGGCCAGCTCGCCGATCCGCTTGTCGAACTCCGCGGCGGGATACACGTCGTTGACCAGGCCGAGCTGCAGGGCGCGCTCGGCGCCGATGCGGGCGCCGGTGAAGAGCAGTTCCTTGGCGCGGGCCTTGCCGATCCGCTCCGGCAGCCGCTTCACGCCGCCCCAGCCGGGCGCGGATCCGCCGAACTCGGGCTGGTCGGGGTCGCCGTCCTCGGTCATCTTCGGGCGGTACGGGGGACGCGCCGACAGCGTGATCTCGACGAGCCCCATCTTGGCGTCGTCGGAGGCGATGATGAAGTCCGCCGCGAGCGCCAGCTCCAGGCCGCCGCCGACCGCGTAGCCGTGCACCGCCGCGATCACCGGGACCGAGAGGCGCTCCATCATCGCGAACGTCTTCTCGCCGAGCCGGCCCTGCTCGATCCGCTCGCGCGGGGTCAGCTTCTCCGACCAGGAGAGGTCCATGCCGGCGCAGAACGCGCGCTCGCCCGCGCCGCGCAGCACCACGACGCAGACGTCCTCGTCGTCGTCCACGCGGGTGAAGATGTCGCGCAGCTCCGTCATCGTCGTGGGCGTCAGCGCGTTGAGCTTGTCCGGCCGGTTCAGCGTCAGCCAGGCGACCCGCTCCTCGATCCGCAGGTCGACGGTCTCGTAGTCCTCGGGCATGTCCGTGGCTCCTCCCGTAGTGGTCAGCCGCGGGGCAGGTTCAGGCCCCGGGTGGCGATGACGTTGCGCTGGATCTCTGTGGTGCCGCCGAGGAAGGTGGACGCGACCGAGTCCCGGCGCATGTGCGTGAACACCGCGTCGAGGGGCGCCCCCTCGCGGTCCCAGAGCGCGGCGGACCGCCCGAACGCCAGCGCGCCCGTCCGCGCGAGCCGCTGGTGCAGCTCGGCCCCGAACAGCTGGTTGACGGACGCCTCGAAGCCGGGCTCGTCGCCCGCCGCCTGCCGCGACACCGTGTAGCGGGCCAGGTTGTACAGGACGGCGATCTCGGTCCGCCGGCGCGCGACCTCCTCCCGCAGCGCGGGGCTCCGCCGGGCGTGCCGCGCCCCCTCCGGCGACCTGAGGTAGGCGACCAGATCGGCGAGGGCGTGCTCGTACTTGATGGTGGCGCCGATCCCGGCCCGCTCGAAGCCGAGCGCGGACATCGCCACGTACCAGCCGCGGTTCTCCTCGCCGACCCGGTTCGCCACCGGCACCCGGACGCCCTCGAAGAAGATCTCGCAGAACGGCACCGCGCCGCGGATGTCGGTGATGGGGCGGATCGTCACGCCGGGCGAGTCGGCCTCGACCAGCAGGAAGGTGATGCCGCGGTGGGGGCGCTCGGCGGACGGGTCGGTGCGCACGAGCACGAACAGCCAGTCGGCGTACTGGCCCAGGGATGTCCACACCTTCTGGCCGTCGACCACGTACTCGTCCCCGTCCCGGACGGCGCGGGTGCGCAGCGAGGCCAGGTCGGAGCCCGACTCCGGCTCGGAGAAGCCCTGCGCCCACGTCGCCTCGCCCGCCGCGATCGGCGGCAGGTGGACGGCCTTCTGCTCGTCGGTGCCGTGGACCAGCAGGGTCGGGCCGAGGAGGAACGCGCCGATGCCGTTCACGGTCGGCACCCGGGCGCGCATCATCTCCTCGTGCAGGACGAACTCCTCCAGCGCCGACAGGCCCGCGCCGCCGTACTCCCGGGGCCAGTGCGGCGCGATCCAGCCGCGCTCGGCCAGCGCCGCCGCCCAGGCCCGCGCGCCCTCGCGCCGCTCGGGATCGTCCGCGACCCGGTCGACCGGCCAGTTGTAGCCGGCGACGTCCTCGGGTTCGAGGCTGTGCTCCTCGTCCCCGGCCGGACGGTACGACGCGGGGAACCGCTCCTCGACGAAGGCGCGGACCTCCTCGCGGAAGGCCGCCTGCTCTGGCGTGTCGTCCCAGTTCACCGGTCGCTCGCCTCCCGGTCCCAGGTGGTCGGGGTGATCCCGCCGTCGCCCTGCGCGCGCAGCTTGTACTTGGCGACCTTGTCGGTGGGGGTGCGCGGCAGCGCGTCGATGAACTCGACGTAGCGCGGCACCATCGAGCGCGGCAGCCGCTCCTCGCAGTAGGCCACCAGCTCCTCCGGGTCGAGCCCGGTGTCCGGTTGCACCACGACCGACACCTTGATGTCCTCGTCCTCCAGTTCCGAGGGCACGCCGATCGCGGCGCACTCCAGTACCGCCGGATGCCGGTTGATCTCGGTCTCCAGGTCGAACGCGGAGATGTTCTCCCCCCGCCGGCGGATGGCGTCCTTCATCCGGTCGAGGAAGTAGAAGTACCCGTCGTCGTCGCGCCATACCCGGTCGCCGGTGTGGAACCACATGTTCCGGAAGCAGCGGGTCGTGGCCTCCCAGTTGCCGTAGTAGCCGGTCGTGAGGACGAACGGCTGCTTCGGCCGCAGCACCAGCTCGCCCGGCTCGCCCGGCCCGACCTCCCGGTCGCGCTCGTCCACGACCGCCACCTGGAACCGCTCCTCGTGCGCCTGCCCGCACGAGCCGACGCGCCACTCCCCGTACGGGCTGCCGGTCGCGATGCCCGCCTCGGTGCTGGTGTAGGTCTCCACGGACCGGACACCGAACCGCTCCCGCAGGGGCTCGTCCAGGTTGGACTTGCCCATGTAGAACGTCTCCAGCCGGTGGTCGCGGTCGCGGGACGTCGGCGGGCGGTTCAGCAGGATCGGGATCATGGAGAACACGCTCATGCAGACCTGCGCGTCGAAGCGGCGCACGTCGTCCCAGAACCTCGACGCGCTGAACCTCTCGACGATCGCGATCGAGCCGCCGCCGAGGAGGGCCGAGAGCATGCCGTCCCACAGCGCGGCGGCGTGGAACAGCGGCAGCGGGCAGTAGATCGTCTTGCCCCAGCGGTCGAGGAAGTCGAGCGAGTCGTAGGCGCAGGTCAGCGCGAGGGCGTGCGGGACCATCGCGCCCTTGGACGGCCCGGTGGTGCCGGACGTGTACATGATCGCCTGCATGTCGCTGAAGGCGACGCCGGCGTCCACCGGACCGGAGCCGTCGGCCGGGAGCGCGGACATGTCCCGCGCGGGCTTGCCGAGCCGGTCGAGCAGCACCCCGGCCTCCGCGGCGCCCCGCACGATGACCCGTTCCAGCTTGGGCAGCCGGTCGGCGATCTCGACGAGCCGCTCGGCGTACGGGCCGTCGATGATGAGCCGGCCGGAGTCGGAGCTGTCCAGGACGTGCCGGAGCAGCTCGCCCCGGTAGGCGATGTTGATCGGTACGGCGACCGCGCCCAGCCGGGCAAGCGCGAAGATGACGTGCACGAAGTCGGCGCAGTTGGGCAGCATCACGCCCACGTGGTCGCCGCGCGCGATGCCGGCGGCGGAGAACGCGCGGGCCAGCCGGTCGGCGGCGGCGTCCACCTCGCCGTAGCTGATCTCCCCGTCGCGGAACCTGAGGAACGTCTGTCTTCGGTGCACCTGCGCCTGTGACCGGAGAACGTCCCCGAGGACGAAGCTCTCCAGCGTCTCCTTGCGCATCCGGACCTCCGCTGTCGCTGCGTGGCGTGGGTCGACGGGCTGGGTGGGCTCGACGGCTGGCGGCTCGATGGGCGGCTCGTTGGCGGGCGGGCGGACGGCGGCGCGGAAACGGCCGGCGGGGTCCGCAATCAGACATTGCCTTAAATAGAGGAACACGAAACGCCAAACACGGCAATAGTGGCGAAAAGGCAACAAGGACGTTCAAGTAGTGCGCTACTGGGACACGCCATCACCACTGTGACGCACGCCACACCACCCAGCCCCCGGTTTTCGGACACACGCCTCAGCAGGCGAAGTACCCCCGATACGACGGAACGCCCGGCCAGGCGGCGGCCTGACCGGGCGTTCGCGCGGGGCGCCGCCGGCCGTGCCCGCCCGATGTCCGGCGGCCTCCGGCACGAGATCGAACAGCGCCGGGCCGGACACCGTGCACAAGGACTGCCAACGAATCCGCCCAAGGATCGGAGGATGTCGCCGAAAGCGATCCTGAGCTGCGCCTCTATCGTTCTGCCGTCACCCCTGCGGAAGGAACGAGTGCGTCATGGAGAATCCGAAGGCCCCTGAGCCCCGCTGGTGCTCGTGCCGCGTGCCGGACGTCAGCCGCAGGCAGGTCCTCGGCGGCCTGACCGCCGCGAGCGCGCTCGCCCTGGCCGGATGGCCCGGCTCCGCCCAGGCTGCGACCCCCGGCAAGTCCGTGACGATCACCGTCATGGGCACGTCCGACCTGCACAGCCACGTAGTTAACTGGGACTACTACAAGGACGCCGAGTACACCGACAGCGCCGGCAACGTGGTCGGCCTGGCGCGCGTGTCCAGCCTCGTCAACCAGATCCGCGCCGACCGCGGGCGCGACCGCACGCTGCTCTTCGACGCGGGCGACACCATCCAGGGCACCCCGCTCGGCTTCTACTACGCCTCCGTCGAGCCGATCACCGATACCGGCGGGATCCACCCGATGGCGCGGCAGATGAACGCCATCGGCTACGACGCCGTGGCCCTCGGCAACCACGAGTTCAACTACGGCATCCCGTTCCTGAACAGGTGGATCGAGCAGATGGACGCGCCGGTGCTCGCCGCCAACGCCGTCCACGCCGGCACCCGCCGCCCCGCCTACCTGCCGTACATGATCAAGACGATGCGGGTCCGCGGCTACCCGCCGATCCGCGTCGGGGTGCTCGGCCTCACCAACCCGGGCGTCGCGATCTGGGACAAGGCCAACGTCTCCGGCAAGCTCGACTTCCTGGACCTGGTGGAGACGGCCCGGCGCTGGGTGCCGGTCATCCGCGCGAAGGGCGCGGACGTCGTCGTCGTCAGCGCCCACTCCGGCGACAGCGGCACCTCGTCCTACGGCGACGCGCTGCCCGTCGAGAACGCCGCCGCCCTGGTCGCCGAGCAGGTCCCGGGCATCGACGCGATCCTGTTCGGGCACGCTCACCTGGAGATCCCGCAGCGGTTCGTCACCAACAAGGCCACCGGCCGGACGGTCGTGCTGAGCGAGCCGAAGTGCTGGGGCCAGCGCCTGTCGGTCTTCGACCTCACCCTCGTCCACGAGCGGGGCCGCTGGAAGGTCACCGGCAAGTCCGCGACGACCGTGAACAGCAACACGGTCGAGGAGGACCCGGAGCTCGTCACGCTCGTCAAGAAGCAGCACGACGCGGTGGTCGCCTACGTCAACAAGGAGGTCGCGACCTCCACCGAGGAGATGTCGGCGGCGGAGTCCTGCTGGAAGGACACCGCGATCCTGGACTACATCCACCTGGTGCAGACCGCGAAGGTCAAGGAGGCGGTCGCGGGCACCGAGAACGCGTCCCTGCCCGTCGTCTCGATCGCCGCGCCCTTCAGCCGCGCCGCGACCTTCCCGGCCGGCAAGGTGACGATCCGGGACATCGCCGGCCTCTACATCTACGACAACACGCTGCTGGCGAGCATCCTGACGGGCTCCCAGATCAAGGCGTACCTGGAGTACTCGGCCCAGTACTTCAAGCAGGTCGACCCCGCGGCCCCGGTCGACCCGGCCTCGTGGACGAACGCGAACAACCGCCCCGACTACAACTACGACCAGTTCTCCGGCGTCGCCTACGACGTCGACATCGCCAAGCCGGCGGGCTCGCGCATCGCGAACCTGTCCTACGACGGCAAGGCCGTCGCCGACGACCAGAAGTTCGTCGTCGCGGTCAACAACTACCGCCAGTCGGGCGGCGGCGGCTTCCCCCACATCGCCGCGGCCCCGGTCGTCTACAACGCCCAGGTGGCGATCCGCGAGGCGATCGTCGAGTACGCGTCCGCCGCGGGGACCATCGATCCCACGACGTTCCACGTGGAGAACTGGAAGCTCGTCCGAAACGGCACCCCGGTCTTCTAGGGCCTGGCTCGAAGTGTCCTCCGCCACGCGCGCGAACGCGTGACCTGCCCGGTGCGGCGAAGCCGGAGGCGAGCGGCACCGGGCAGATCGCGAAGCGATGCCGCGTTCGCCCAGGCACGGTCACGTAGCGAGCCGCCAGGCGAGCGAAGTGGGCCGGGACTGTTGGAAGAAAGCGCGGCGGTAGGCGGTCGGGGGGACGCCTACCGCCCGGGTGAAGTGGTGGCGGAGGTTGGCCGGGCTGCCGAGGCCGGAGCGCTCGGCGATCTGGTCGACGGGGAGGGACGTGGTCTCCAGGAGTTCGCGCGCGTGGTCGATGCGGATGCCGCGCAGCCAGGCCATCGGGGTCGTGCCGGTCGCGGCGTGGAAGCGCCGGATCAGCGTGCGGGTGGTGACGTTCGCGCGGCGCGCCAGGGCGGCGACGGTGAGGGGTTCGTGGAGGCGCTCGCGCGCCCAGTCGAGGAGCGGGCCCAGTTCGTCGGCGTCGGCCAGGGGCACCGCCGCGTCGATGTACTGGGCCTGGCCGCCGGGACGGTGCGCGGGCATCACGAGGCGCTTGGCCAGGGCGCTCGCGACGGCGGCGCCGTGGTCGTTGCGGACGACGTGCAGGCACAGGTCGAGCCCGGCGGCGGTGCCCGCGCTGGTCAGCACGTCGCCGTCGTCGATGTAGAGGACGGACGCGTCCACCATGACCTTCGGGTGACGGGCGGCCAGCTCGCCCGCGTGCATCCAGTGGGTGGTCGCCGGGCGCCCGTCCAGGAGGCCCGCGGCGGCGAGGACGAACGCACCCGTGCACAGCGAGACGATGCGGGCGCCGTTGCGGTGCGCGGCGCGGACCGCGTCGACCAGGTCCGGCGGCTGCTGGTCGATGACGCTCGCGCAGGCGGGGACCACGACGGTGTCGGCCTCGGCGAGCGTGTCGAGGCCGTACTCGGCTTGGGCGGCGAAGCCGGCGGTGGTGCGGGTGCCGGGAGCGGCGCAGAGGCGGAAGTCGTACCAGGACGGAGCGAGTCCCGGGCGCTCGTACCCGAACACCTCGCACGGGATCGCCAGCTCGAAGATCGGCACGCCCTCGGTGACGGCGACGGCGAGCGTGTGCATGTCACTAATTTAGCGGTGATGGTCACTTGTGCCACTTGGGGGCGGGCCCCGTGCACGCCAGGCTCGGACGCATGGACCACTTCCCCTCTGGACGAGCCTCCTTCGATCCGCCCGCGGAGGCGGCCGAGCGCGTGTGGCGGCAGGTCGTCGACCTGATGCGCGGCGAGCGCGAGCGGATCGCCGGGCGGGACGTGAGCGCCCCCGTGGACGTGCGCGAGCTGCGGACGGCGATCGGCGCGTACGACTTCGACCGCCCGGTCGCGCCCGGCGAGGCGGTGGACGGGGTCGCGGAGCTGCTGCGGGCGACGACCGTCCACACCACGCATCCCCGGTACTTCGGATTGTTCAACCCCACGCCGACCTTCATGGGCGTGGTCGGCGAGACGCTCGCGGCGGCGTTCAACCCGCAGCTCGCCGCGTGGTCGCACGCCCCCGCCGCGGCGGAAATCGAGGCGCACCTGGTGCGCTTCCTCGGCGCCCGCCTCGGCTACCCGCGCGACGCGGTGGCCGGGTCGTTCACGAGCGGAGGGGCGGAGGCCAACCTGACGGCCGTGCTGCTCGCGCTGACCAGGACCTGGCCGGAGTACGGCGAGAAGGGGCTGCGCGCGCTCCCCGGCCGTCCGCTCCTGTACGCGTCGTCCGAGAGCCACCTGGCCTGGCTGAAGATCGCGCACGCGACCGGCATCGGGCGGGACGCCGTGCGCCTCGTCCCGACCGGTCCCGGGCTGCGCATGGAGGCCGGGCCGCTCGCCGAGCTGATCGCCGCCGACCGGGCGCGCGGCGACCTGCCGTTCCTCGTCGCCGCGACGGCCGGCACCACCGGCGCCGGAGCGATCGACCCGCTGCACGACCTGGCCGACCTGTGCGCCGGCCTCGGCCTCCGCCTGCACGTGGACGCCGCCTACGGGGGCGCGGCGGCGCTGTCGGACCGGCTGCGGCCCGCCCTGGACGGCATCGAGCGCGCCGACTCCGTCACGCTCGACGCGCACAAGTGGCTGAGCGTGCCGATGGGCGCGGGCACGCTGCTCACCACCGACGCCGAGGGCCTCGCGGAGGCCTTCCGGGTCACCACGTCCTACATGCCGGACGAGATCCAGGGGGCCGTCGACCCCTACACCTCGACCCAGCAGTGGTCGCGCCGGTTCATGGGCCTCAAGCTCTTCCTCAGCCTCGCCGTCGCGGGCCGCGCGGGCTACGCCGAGCAGCTCGAACGCGACGCCGCCCTCGCGGACGTGCTGCGCGGCAGGCTCGCCGCGACCGGCTGGGAGGTCGTCAACGACACCCCGCTGCCCGTCGTGTGCTTCGCCGACCCCGGCGACCGGACGTGGGACCACCACGACGCGCTCGCCCGCACGGTCGTGGAGAGCGGGCGCGCGTGGATCAGCCCCGTCCGGCTGGACGGGCGCGCCGCCCTGCGCGCCTGCGTCATCAGCCACCGCACCACGGCCGAGGACGTCGAGGACCTCGTCGACGCCGTGAACAAGGCGCGCACCTGATCGGGCGGGTCAGGGGACGCGGGCGAGGGCGCACAGCATGGAGACGTCCTCGACCGACGGGCGGTCCTCCGGCGGGACGTCGGGACGCCAGTCGACGACCGAGGTGATGCCCGGCGGGAGGAGCTCCAGGCCGTCGAAGAAGCGCGCGAACTCCTCCCGGGTGCGGAGCCGGAACGGGACGCCGCTGCGCGCGTTCGCCTCCTCGTTCTCCGCGTACTGCTCGGGGGTGAGGTGCTCGCTGGTCGCGTGCGTCATGACGAGGTAGCTGCCGGGGGCCAGGGCCGAGACCAGGCGGGAGACGATGCCGTGCGGGTCGTGGTCGTCGGTGACGAAGTGCATGGTGGCGACCAGCATCAGCGCCGCCGGCCTGGACAGGTCCAGGGTCTCGCGCAGATCGGCGTTCGCGAGGATCTTGTCGGGTTCGCGCAGGTCGGCCTCGATGTAGGCGGTCCGGCCCGCCGGGTGGCTGTTCAGCAGGGCGCGGGCGTGGACGAGCACCACGGGGTCGTTGTCGACGTAGACGATGCGCGACGTCGGCTCGATCGCCTGGGCGACCTCGTGCACATTGCCGGCCGACGGGAGCCCTGTGCCGATGTCGAAGAACTGGTGTATTCCGGCCTCGCCGGCCAGGTATCCCACCACGCGCTTCAGGAATTTGCGGTTCTCCCGGGCCGACAGGCCGACGGTCGGCCACGCGGACGCGACCACCTCAGCGGACTCGCGGTCCACCGCGAAATTGTCCTTGCCGCCGAGCCAGTAGTTGTAGCGGCGGGACGGGTGCGCCTTCGTCGGGTCGATCCCCGCGGGGACCCACTCATCTTCCACGGCGACCTCGTTTCGTTGCGCGCCGCGCCCCCGCGGCTCAAGATCAAGTGCCCTGGTCGTACCGGGCGAAGAACAGAATCTCACATCCGCGGGGGACCGAAACTGCGGCCTTTGTGAAATGGTGGCGACCGTGGATCTCTTCTACAGTCCCTTCGACTTCGCGATTCAGGACGACCCTTACCCGGTGTACGCGGAACTGCGCGATAAGTCACCGGTCCATCGCAACGACGCCGACGACTTCTGGGCCCTTTCCCGGCACGCCGACGTTCTCGCGGCCCTGAAGGACTCCGCCCGCTTCTCCAGCCGGAACGGCCTGCGGATCGAACCGGCGTTCTGGGGCCCGGACGCGGAGAGGTTCTTCTCCTTCGTCGCGATGGACCCGCCGAAGCACACCCGGATGCGCGGCCTGGTGTCGCGGGCGTTCACGCAGAAGCGCGTCCAGGCGCTGGAGCCGCGCATCCGCAAGATCGCGCGCGAGTGCCTGGCGCCGCTTCTGGACGGCGACTCCTTCGACCTGATGACCGGCTTCGCGGCCCGCTTCCCCACGGACGTGATCTCCGAGCTGGTCGGCGTCCCCGAGGCCGACCGCGGCAAGGTCCGCGACCTCGGCATGGCGATCATGTACCGGGACGAGGCGGGCGACGACCTGCCGCCCGAGGCGCTCCAGGCGATCGGCGCCCTCGTCGCCTACTACACCGAGCTGACCGTCGAACGGGCCCAGCGGCGCCGCGACGACCTGCTGTCCGGCCTGCTGGACGCGGCCGAGGGCGAGGACCGGCTCACCCCGGAGGAGATCGTCGGCGTGCTGATCCTGCTCGTCGGCGCCGGCATCGAGACCACGATGCTCACGCTCGGCAACGCCTGGCACGCCGCCTGGCGGCACCCCGAGCAGCGGGCCGCCGCGCTCGGCGGGCGCGTCGAGGACTGGATCGAGGAGACCCTGCGCTGGGACCCGCCGTCCCAGGCGCTCGCCCGCACCACCAACGAGGACGTGGAGCTGCACGGCGTGACGATCCCGGCGGACGCGCGCGTCCTGCTGCTCACCGGCGCCGCCAACCGCGACCCGGACGTCTTCCCCGAGCCCGACCGCTTCGACCTCGACCGCGACACCGGCGCGTCCCTCGCGTTCGGCAACGGCCGCCACCACTGCCTCGGCGCGAACCTCGGCCGGCTGGAGGCCCGCATCGCGCTCGGCGAGATCGCGGACGTCGTGGCCGACTACGAGATCGACATCGACGCCGCGAAGCGGGTCCGCTCGTCCAACGACCGCGGCTTCGCGTCCCTGCCCACCCGCGTCACCGCCCGCTGCTGACCGCGCCGTCCCCGGCCGGAGGCGCTCCGACGGCCGGGGACGCCGGAGTCCGCGAACCCAAAGATTTTGCAAACGGATCGCTCCCCTGCGTAACTGAAAACTGAACTTTCGGGCATGAGACCGGGCTATGGAGAGGACCAAGCCCGAGCCGGGCGAGCGCGACGAGTATCCCGGCACCGAGCCCGTGAGCCTCGTCGAGCACGAGCGGCCGCGTACCGACTGGGTCGTCTACGGCGTCGCGGCGGTGCTGTCGGCCTCGTTCGTGATCTGGGGCGCGGCCGACACCGGCGGCCTCGGCTCGGTCGCCGGCACGG
This sequence comes from Actinomadura sp. NPDC000600, assembly GCF_040492135.1. Classification (NCBI taxonomy): domain Bacteria; kingdom Bacillati; phylum Actinomycetota; class Actinomycetes; order Streptosporangiales; family Thermomonosporaceae; genus Actinomadura; species Actinomadura sp. NPDC000600. The sequence goes on along the minus strand of NZ_JBEUPD010000002.1, from coordinate 204,605 downwards.
CGCTGGACTGGCTGCTGACGAACCTCGGCTGGCTGTTCGTGCTCGCCGCGACCGGCTTCGTGATCTTCTCGCTGTGGCTGGCGTTCAGCCGGTACGGCCGCATCCCGCTCGGGCAGGAGGGGGACGAGCCGGAGTTCCGCACGGTCTCGTGGGTCGCGATGATGTTCAGCGCGGGCATGGGCATCGGGCTGATGTTCTTCGGCGTCGCCGAGCCGCTCACGCACTTCGTGAAGCCGCCGCCCGGCACCGACCCGGCGCAGAGCGAGGCCGCGATCGAGACGGCCATGGCGACCACGATGTTCCACTGGACGCTGCACCCGTGGTCGATCTACGCCGTGCTCGGCCTCGCGATCGGGTACAGCCACTACCGCCGGGGCCGCAGCCAGCTGATCAGCTCGGCGTTCACGCCGCTGCTCGGCCGCCGCCGCGCCGCGGGTCCCGCGGGCAAGGTCATCGACGTCCTCGCGCTGTTCGCCACCCTCTTCGGCTCGGCCGCCTCGCTCGGCATCGGCGCGCTGCAGATCCGGACCGGGATGCAGGAGGCGGGCTGGATCGAGTCGCTCGGCACCACCGTCCTCGTCCTGGTCATCGTGGTGCTGACGGTCTGCTTCGTGGTGTCGGCCGTGTCCGGCGTCGCGCGCGGCATCCAGTGGCTGTCCAACATCAACATGGTGCTGGCCGTCCTCCTCGCGCTCTTCGTGTTCGTGGTCGGGCCGACCGTCTTCATCCTGGAGCTGCTGCCCACCACGCTCGGCGTCTACCTCCAGGACTTCGGGGAGATGGCGTCCCGGTCGGGCGCGACGGGCGGCGAGCCGATGAAGACGTTCCTGTCCAACTGGACGATCTTCTACTGGGCGTGGTGGATCTCCTGGGCGCCGTTCGTCGGCATGTTCCTGGCCCGGATCAGCCGCGGCCGCACCATCCGGCAGTTCGTCGCCGGCGTGATCCTCGTGCCGAGCGCGGTCAGCGTGGTCTGGTTCGCGATCTTCGGTGGGACGGCCGTCGACCAGCAGCGCAAGGGCCTGAACCCGTTCGGGAACGGGACCGAGGAGCAGATCACCTTCAACGTCCTCGGCCACCTGCCGTGGGTGGCGGTGACCGGGGTCGTCGTCATGGTGCTGGTCGCGATCTTCTTCGTGTCCGGCGCGGACGCGGCGTCGATCGTCATGGGCACGCTGTCGCAGCGCGGCTCGACCTCCCCGTCCCGCTGGGTCGTGGTCTTCTGGGGCGCGATGACGGGCGGGGTCGCCGCGATCATGCTGGTGATCGGCGGGGACGAGGCGCTCAACGGGATCCAGAACATCACGTTCATCGGCGCGCTGCCGTTCGCGATCGTGCTGATCCTGCTGTGCGTCGCGCTGGCGAAGGACGTCCGCTCCGATCCGATGATGCGCCGCCAGCACAAGGGCGCCGAGGTGCTGGAGGACGCCGTCATCGCCGGCGTCACCCACCACAAGGGCGACTTCGAGCTCCAGATCAAACCGTCCGACACGCAGGACACTGCGGACACCGCGCGGGACCAGGAGAACCCGGAGAACGCGCGGAACGCGGACGCCGCGGCCCGGGAGGTGCCCCGCTGAGCGCCCGGGACGAGGTCACACGATCGGGCGTCCGCTCCTGATGCGGCGCCGGACGTCGCGCAGGTAGAGGTTGAAGGGGAACATCCGCGCCGGGCCCGGCAGGGCACGGTTGCTCCGTGCCAGCACGCGGGCGAAGCGGTCGAAGCGCGCCTGGTCGCGCGGCGTCCACGGGAGGCCGAGCTCGTCGCGGAACGGCTGGGGCAGGAAGCCGAGCGTCAGGAAGCGGTGGAACCGGCCGAGCGTCCAGTGGACGGGCGCGGGCAGGAAGCGCATGTCGGCGAGGTCGCGCAGGTAGCGGCGGGTGACGTCGTCCATCTCGATCTTCTCCAGGCCCGCCCGCCAGTACTCCTCGAAGGCGGCCCGGTCCGGCGGCCACATCTCCGGCGCGACCTGGAGGGTGGTGCCGAAGCGGGCGCCGTACCGGTACAGCTCGGCGGCCTCCTCCTCCGACGGCTCCCCGTACAGCATCGCGTAGATCATCTCGACGCCCGCGTAGAGGCACGCGGCGACCCACAGCTGCAGCTCGCGGTCGAACGCGTTGTAGGCGACGGGCTCCTTCGCGCGGACGTGCCGGTGCGCCCGGTTCACCTCGCGCCGCATCGCCTCCCGTTCGGCCTCGGTGCCGAGCATGGCGACGGCGATGTAGCTGAGCGTGGTGCGGGCCCGCTTGACCGGGTGCTTGTCGACGCGGCCGCTGTCGACCGTGCTCTCGGCGACGCCGTGCCCGATCGGCAGGCGGGACAGCTGCATGACGACGTTGGCCGCGGCGGCGGCCAGGGCCATGCCGCTGATCGAGTCCAGGACGACTTTCGGCGGCGTCTCCTCAACGGTCGCGGTCATGCCGGCCCCACCTCCGTACGGGCTCGCGCCTGTGCCCACGTCTGATACAACGAGTCGAATTTCGTCTCACTGTGCCATCGTAAGTGGACACTTGCAAGGCGCCCGTCGTGAGAGCGCCCTCACACGCGGCCCGCACCGGAGGCCAGGCGCCTACGCCGGGCGGGGCGCAGGCGCCAGAGCTCAGGGCTGTGCGGTCGCCCCTTGGCCAGGCGGCCCGGGCCCGTGCGGGGGACCCGGCCAGGCGTAGGCGACCCCCAGGTCAGGCGTAGGGGTCCTCCTTCGCCAGGACGCGGCCGGCGAACTCCTTCAGCGCGTCCAGGGCGCGCAGGTACGGCATCGGGCCGTAGGAGACGCGCGCGACGCCCGTCTCCGCCAGATCCCTGAGCGAGGTGCCAGGGAAGTTGTTCGCGTTGATCGGCCCCGGGATCCCCTTGACCAGGGACGGGAGGGCGTCCGGCGGCGCCGCGATCGGGTACACGCAGTCGGCGCCGGCCTCCAGGTAGAGCCGTCCGCGGGCGATCGCGGCCTCGACCGGGTCCGGCGCCTTGGCGACGAAGACGTCCGCCCGGGCGTTGATCACGAGGGCGTCACCGGCCGCCTCCCGGACGGCCGCGATGTACTCGGCCTGCGTCTCCGGCTTCGCCAGCTCCCCGGCGTAGGTGTCCTCCAGGTTGCAGCCCGCCGCCCCGATGGCGAGCAGCCGCTCGACCAGCTCACCCGGCTGGAGCCCGTACCCGGCCTCGGCGTCCACGGTGACGGGGACGGTCGCCGCGCGGATGACGCGCTCGGCGGCCGCGAACATCTCCTCGACGGGCGCCCCCTCGCGGTCGGGGAAGCCGAGCATGGCGGACACGGCGGCGCTGGCGGTGGCGAGGGCCGGGAACCCGGCCTCCTGGACGGTCTTCGCACTCCCCGCGTCCCAGACGTTGGGCAGCAGCAGCGGGTCGCCCGGCCGGTGCAGTTCCCGAAGGCGTGCGGCGTTGTCGGTCATGTCTGTCTCCTTCACTTCCCTGTAGGAGCGGAGAACCCCGCCGGATTGTGACATCCGCCCCCGACGGCGGGCCCGTCCGGACGTCCGGGCCATGGGTTAGCGTCGAGCTGATCATTCGCTTTGCGACAAGGGAGTACGCGATGCAGCCGTGGTCCGCCGAGCTCGCCGGCCGCCTGGAAGAGCACACCGTCAGCAGCGAGCTGCTGCGCGGCAACCCGCTAGGCGATCCGCACGAGCGGCCGGTCCTGGTGTACGTACCGCCCGGGTACGACGACGAACCGGACCGCCGCTACCCCAGCGTCTACGTGATCACCGGCTTCACCGGGCACGTCGGCATCTGGCGCAACCGGATGCCCTACCGGCAGCCGTTCCCCGAGGCGGCCGACGCGGTGTTCGCCTCCGGGGAGGCGCCGCCCGCGATCGTGGTGTTCGTGGACGCCTGGACGGCGCACGGCGGCAGCCAGTTCGTCGACTCGCCCGGCACGGGCCGCTACCACTCCTACATCTGCGACGAGGTCGTCCCGTGGGTGGACGGCCACTACCGGACGCTCGACGCGCCCGAGCACCGGGCGATCAGCGGCAAGTCCAGCGGCGGCTACGGCGCGATGATCACGCCGATGCTCCGCCCCGACCTGTTCGGCGCGCTCGCGACGCACGCCGGGGACGCCCTGTTCGAGTACTGCTACCTGACCGAGTTCCCCAAGTGCGTCCGCCACCTGCGCAAGTACGACGGCGACATCTGGCGCTGGTGGGACGACTTCAGGAGCCGCACCTCGTTCACCAAGCCCGAGGACATGGAACTGCTCAACATCCTCGGCATGGCGCTGTGCTACTCCGCACGCGAGGACGGCACGGTCGACCTGCCGTTCGACCCGGTCACCGGCGTGCTGCGGCCGGAGGTGTGGGAGCGCTGGCTCGCGTGGGACCCGGTACGGATGGTGCCCGGGCACGCCGAGGCGATGCGGTCGCAGCGCGCGATCTGGATCGACGGCGGGACGCGCGACGAGTGGTACCTCGACATCGGCGCGGAGGCGTTCCGCCGGGCGCTGCTCGACGCCGGCGTCGCGGAGGACGTGATCCATTTCGAGCTGTTCGACGCGGGGCACGGCGCCATCGACTACCGCTACCCGCTGGCGCTCTCCTGGCTCTGCCGCCGCATCGCCCCCTGACGCGGGCCGGGCGCCTCAACGCGCTCGCCGCCCCCTTGGTTCCCTGCCTGACGGGCCGGGCCGGTTCACCGGCCCGGCCCGTCCGCGCTGGCAGACCACGGCCTTCCATTGGTTTCAGAGATTCCCTCCACAGAATTGAAAATCCAGAACCAAATGGATTTATTGACTCCCTTCCCGAACCACGGTGCACTTCGGGTCAGCTCATCCGGATGAGTCCCCATCCAAACCCCCCGCCGGGCGGGCGGCGGTTCATGGAGCGCCCTCACAAAGGGTCTCCACGTGCCCCACCCCCTCCCCGCCCGGCACGTGGAAGGAGCACCCCCGTGAGACACCAGACCGCGATCGGGGCGGCGGCGTTGTCCGTCGGCCTCGCCGTGGCGATGTCCTCGCCCGCCTCAGGTGCGACACCCCGCACCGCCCCCGCCGCGCCGGCCAAGCCGGACCCGCGCGCCGTCGCCGCCGCCTCGGCCGACCGCCTGGTCGCGGCGAAGCCCGCCGCGTTCAAGAAGGCCCCCGAGGACCGGATCGTCCGGCGCGGGGTCACCTCGGGCCTGCGCGGCCTGCAGTACGTGGCCTACGAGCGCACCTACGACGGCCTGCCCGTCTACGGCGGCGACTTCGTCGTCACCACCAACGCCAGCGGCGGCGTGCTGAGCACCACCGTCGGCCAGACCCGCAAGCTCGACGTGTCGACCAAGGCGTCGATCGGCGCGGCGCAGGCCGCCAAGACGTCGCGCGCCCGCGTGTCCAAGGTCGAGACCGCGTCCACGCCCCGCCTGATGGTGCTCGCCGAGGGCTCCGGACGCCTCGTCTACGAGACCGTCGTCAGCGGCACCCAGAAGAAGGCCCCGACGAAGCTGCACGTGTTCGTCGACGCCAGGTCCGGCAAGGTCGTCAAGACCTACGACGAGGTCCGGGACGCGGCCGACGACCGCAGCAACTACCACGGCACGGTCGACCTCAGCACCGCCGCCACGTCCATGAGCGACCCGCAGCGCTCCGGCATCCGGTGCGGTGGCCAGAACGGCTCCACCTACACCGGCACCGACAGCGCGTGGGGCAACGGCAGCGGCACCGACCTGGAGACCGCCTGCGTCGACGCCCTCTACGCGGTCCAGAAGGAATGGGACATGCTGGGCTCCTGGCTCGGCCGCAACGGCATCAACGGCAGCGGCGGCGGCTTCCCGCTCCGCGTCGGCCTGAGCGACGTCAACGCCTACTGGAACGGCAGCTACACCAACTTCGGCCACAACCAGGCCGGCACCAAGCAGGCCACGTCGGTCGACGTCGTCGGCCACGAGAACGGCCACGCCGTCTTCACCACCACGCCCGGCGGCGACAGCGGCGGCAACGGCAACGAGAAGGGCGGGCTGAACGAGTCGGCCGGCGACATCTTCGGCGCGCTGACCGAGCACTACATGAACGAGCCCTCCACCTACGACCCGCCGGACTACCTGGTGGGCGAGGAGGTCGACCTGGTCGGCCAGGGCCCGATCCGCAACATGTACAACCCGTCCGCGCTGGGCGACCCGAACTGCTACTCGTCCTCGATCCCGAGCACCGAGGTGCACGCGGCGGCCGGCCCGCAGAACCACTGGTTCTACCTGCTGGCCGAGGGCTCGAACCCGACCAACGGCAACCCGACCAGCCCGACCTGCAACAGCTCCACCGTCACCGGCATCGGCATCCAGAAGGCCGGCCAGATCTTCATGGGCGGCCTGAACCGCAAGGTGACGAACTGGAGCCACGCCCGCGCCCGCATCGAGACGATCAACGCGGCGCTGCAGCTGTTCCCCGGCTCGGCCACCGAGTGCAACGCGGTGAAGGCGGCGTGGAGCGCGATCAACGTCCCCGCGCAGAGCGGCGAGGCGGCCTGCGGCACCCAGCAGAACGACTTCTCGATCTCGCTCAGCCCCGGCTCCGGCACCGCCCAGGCGGGCGGGACGGCGACCGCCACGGTCAGCACCCAGACCACCGGCGGCACCGCGCAGCAGGTCTCGCTGTCGGCGACGAGCAGCCCGTCCGGCCCGACCGCGACGTTCTCGCCCGCCACCGTCACCTCGGGGCAGTCGTCCACGATGACGGTCACCGTCCCGGCCGGGACGGCTGACGGCACCTACAAGCTGACCGTCCTCGCCGACGGCGCGTCCGTCGACCGAACGGCCACCTACACGCTGACCGTCGGGCAGGGCCAGCCCGGTGCCGTCTACTCCGACGACTTCGAGTCGGGAACGGGCTGGACGACCAACCCGAACGGCAGCGACACCGCCACCACGGGGCGCTGGGAGCGCGGCACCCCGCAGCCGACCAGCTACTCCGGCACCAACCTGCAGCTCGCCGCCGCGAGCGGCAGCGGCGCCCTCGTGACGGGCGCGGCCGCCGGAACCGACGCCGGAACCTATGACCTGGACGGCGGCACCAGCACCGTCCAGTCCCCGGCGATCAGCCTGCCGAGCGGCACCCTGTCGCTGAAGTTCTCCTGGAACTTCGCCTACCTCAACAACAGCTCGACCGACGACTACCTGCGCGTCCGCGTCGTCGGCGCGAACGGGTCGAGCACCGTGCTGAGCCAGAGCGGCGCCATGGCCAACAAGGCCGGGGCGTGGCAGACGGCGACGTACGACCTGTCCGCCTATGCCGGCCAGTCCGTCCGCATCGTCGTCGAAGCGGCCGACGCCGGCACCGCCAGCCTCGTCGAGGCGGGCATCGACAACCTCACCATCACCAAGGCCTGACCGCCCCCCGCCCGCGGCCCGTGACGGGGCCCGCTCCCCCGTCGCGGGCCGCGCCCTACCTGGAGGAACTCATGAGATCGCGTATCTTCGCGACCCTGGGCGCGGCGGCCCTGGCGGCGTCGGCCCTGCTCGCCCCGTCCGGCGCCGCGGCCGCGCCCACCGCCCTGGCCGCGCCCGACATCCCGCTCTCCAACGTCAAGGCGCACCTGTCCCAGTTGCAGAGCATCGCCAACGCCAACGGCGGCAACCGCGCCCACGGCCGCTCCGGCTACCGCGCCTCGCTCGACTACGTGAAGGGCAAGCTGGACGCCGCCGGCTACCAGACCAGCGTCCAGTCGTTCACCTCGAACGGCGCCACCGGCTACAACCTGATCGCCGACTGGCCCGGCGGCGACACGAACGACGTGCTGATGACCGGCGCGCACCTCGACAGCGTCACGGCCGGGCCCGGCATCAACGACAACGGCTCGGGCTCCGCCGCGAACCTGGAGGTCGCGCTCGCCGTCGCCCGCGAGAAGTACGCGCCCAAGCGGCACCTGCGGTTCGGCTGGTGGGGCGCGGAGGAGCTCGGCCTCGTCGGCTCGACCTACTACGTCAACAACCTGCCCTCCACCGAGCGGTCGAAGATCAAGCGCTACCTGAACTTCGACATGGTCGGCTCCCCCAACCCCGGCTACTTCGCCTACGACGGCGACGGCTCCAGCGGCAGCGGCGGCCCGGCCGGATCCGCCGAGATCGAGCAGACGCTGCGCGCCCACTTCCAGTCGATCAACGTGCCCGTCCAGGACACCGCGTTCGACGGCCGCTCCGACTACGGGCCGTTCATCCGGTACGGGATCGCCGCGGGCGGGCTGTTCACCGGCGCCGAGGGGCGCAAGACCACCCAGCAGGCGCAGCTGTGGGGCGGCCAGGCGGGCGTGGCGTTCGACCGCTGCTACCACTCCTCCTGCGACACCGCGTCCAACATCGACGACACCGCGCTCGACCGCAACGCCGACGCCATCGCGTACGCCGTCTGGACGCTCGGCGGCGACGGCGGCACCCAGGAGCCGCCCGGCGACACCGTCTTCTCCGACGACCTCGAATCGGGCACCGGCTGGACGACCAACCCGAACGGCAACGACACCGCCACCACGGGCCGCTGGGAGCGCGGCACCCCGCAGCCGACCAGCTACTCCGGCACCGACCTGCAGCTCGCCGCCGCGAGCGGCAGCGGCGCCCTCGTGACGGGCGCGGCCGCCGGAACCGACGCCGGAACCTACGACCTGGACGGCGGCACCACCACCGTCCAGTCGCCCGCGATCGCGCTGCCGGCCGGCTCGAAGACGCTGTCGTTCTCCTGGTACCTCGCCCACCTGAACAACAGCTCAAGCGACGACTACCTGCGGGTGCGGATCGTCGGGCCGAACGGCTCCACGACCGTCCTCAGCCAGGCGGGCGCGGCGACCAACCGCGCCGGGTCCTGGCAGACGCAGACCGCGGACGTCTCCGCCTACGCCGGCCAGACCGTCCGCATCGTCGCCGAAGCCGCCGACGCCGGCACGGGCAGCCTCGTCGAGGCCGGCCTGGACAACCTCAAGATCACCAAGTAACCGCAGGCCGAGGGCCGTTTTCAGAGTTTTGCACGGCCCCGTTCACACAATTGAAAATCCAGTGGCGGATGGATTCGTTGACACCCCACCGCCCGCCGCGATGCACTCGTGGACGGCCCCTCCCCCACCCCCAGGGCCGTTCACCAGTACACCGCACGGGACGATCTCGGCCCGCCCCGTGCACAAAAGACGGGGACCCCGCCCCCCGCCCAAACGCCCCCTCTGGCCCATGGCCAGAGGGGGCGTTTTTGGGTCGCCTCAGCGAAGCCGCACCACCCTCTTCAGGTGACCTCAGCCCCGCCGCAACCACGCGACGACTCCAACGGTTGCGATCGCGTCCGAAGGCAGGTTCGAGCTTGCGAGAACCTGATCGCGCAGCGAGCCGCCAGGCGAGACGGAGCGATGCCAGCGATCGCCCGCGTTTCTCGACGATGGAGGGCCTTCAAGGCCCGAAGGAGGAGAGAAATGCAATGCTAGGAGCATGTGCCGCAGTATTAAGACGCTTCGACCGCCGTATGCCGACGTTGTCACCGATGAGGACGTGCGGGCGGCGGCGCTCCAGTATGTGCGCAAGATCTCCGGGTTCCGGGCGCCCGCGTCGCACAACGCCGAGGCGTTCGACCGGGCCGTGGAGGAGATCGCGCGGAGCACCGCCGCCCTTCTCGAGTCCTTGGAGGTGCGGGGGCGCCGCTAGCTCCCCGCGGCGACCAGTTCGGCGATCTGGACGGTGTTGAGGGCCGCGCCCTTGCGCAGGTTGTCGCCCGAGCAGAAGAGGGCGAGGCCGTTCTCCACGGTCTCGTCGCGGCGGATGCGGCCCACGTAGGTGGGGTCCTGGCCGGCGGCCTGGAGCGGCGTCGGGACGTCCGACAGGACGACGCCGGGCGCGCCCGCGAGCAGCCCGCTCGCGCGCTCGGGGCTGATCGGGCGCTCGAAGCGGGCGTTGACCTGCAGGGAGTGGCCGGTGAAGACGGGGACGCGGACGCAGGTGCCCGACACCTTCAGGTCCGGGATCTCCAGGATCTTGCGGCTCTCGTTGCGGAGCTTCTGCTCCTCGTCGGTCTCGGCGAGGCCGTCGTCGACGATCGAGCCCGCCATGGGGAGGACGTTGAACGCGATCGGGCGCACGTAGACCGACGGCTCGGGGAACTCCACGGCCGTCCCGGAGTGGGTGAGCCGGTCGGCGGTCTGGACGGTCTTGGCCGCCTGGTCGTGCAGTTCGGCGACGCCGGCGAGGCCGCTGCCGGAGACGGCCTGGTAGGTGGAGACGACGAGGGCGGTAAGGCCGGCCTCCTCGTGCAAGGGGCGCAGCACCGGCATCGCGGCCATCGTGGTGCAGTTCGGGTTGGCGATGATGCCCTTGGGGCGCTGCGCCGCGGCGTGCGGGTTGACCTCGGCGACGACCAGCGGGACGTCCGGGTCCATCCGCCAGCCGGAGGAGTTGTCGATCACGACGGCGCCGGCGGCGGCGACCTTGGGCGCCAGTTCCCTTGACGTGGTCTTGCCCGCGGAGAACAGCACGATGTCGAGGCCGGTGTAGTCGGCGGCGGCCGCGTCCTCGACGGTGATCTCGGTGCCGTTCCACGGGAGCCTGCGGCCCGCCGAACGGGCCGAGGCGAACAGCCGCAGCTCGTCCACCGGGAATCCCCGCTCGGCCAGGATCTCGAGCATCTTGGCCCCGACCTGTCCGGTGGCCCCGACGATGCCGACTCTCATGCCGCTCCCTCGTGTAGATCGCTCGACCGGGCGAGTCTGCCCAGGTCGGATGCAGGACGTCCAGTGAATAACCCTACGTGGAGGGTTCAAGGAATGCTTAACGGAAGGCGTCCAGCCCGGTGACGGCCTTCCCCAGGGTCAGCAGGTGAACCTCCTGGGTGCCCTCGTAGGTCAGGACGCTCTCCAGGTTGTTCATGTGCCGGATCACCGGGTATTCGAGCGTGATCCCGTTGGCGCCGAGGACGGTCCGGGCCTCGCGGGCGACGTCCAGCGCGGCGCGGACGTTCGCGAGCTTGCCGAACGAGACCTGCTGCGGGGTCACGGTCCCCTCGTCCTTGAGCCGCCCGATGTGCAGGGCGACGAGGCCCGCCTGGCCGAGGGCGACCTCCATCCAGGCGAGCTTCTCCTGGGTGAGCTGGAACGACCCGATCGGCTTGCCGAACTGCTCGCGCGTCTTGGCGTAGTCGACGGCCGCCTCGTAGCAGGACCGCCCGGCCCCGACGGCGCCCCACAGGATGCCGTAGCGGGCCTCCGAGAGGCAGCCGAGCGGGCCTTTCAGGCCCTTCACGTTGGGCAGCATCGCCGACTCCGGCAGCCGCACGCCGTCCAGCACCAGCTCGGAGGTGACCGACGCCCGCAGCGACAGCTTCCGGTGGATGTCGCTCGCGGCGAACCCCGGGGTGCCCTTCGGGACGAGGAAGCCGCGGATCCCGTCGTCGGTGCGCGCCCAGACCACGGCGACGTCGGCGATCGACCCGTTGGTGATCCACATCTTGGCGCCGTCCAGCACCCAGTCGGCGCCGTCCCGGACGGCGCGGGTGCGCATGTCGCCGGGGTCGGAGCCGCGGTCGGGCTCGGTCAGCCCGAAGCAGCCGATCGCCTCACCGGCGGCCATCCTCGGCAGCCACTCGGTCTTCTGGTCCTCCGACCCGTACTTGTGGATCGCCGCCATCGCCAGCGACCCCTGGACGGAGACGAAGCTGCGCAGCCCCGAGTCGGCCGCCTCCAACTCCCGGCACGCGACCCCGTAGGCGACGGCGCTCGTCCCGGCGCAGCCGTAGCCCTCCAGATGCATGCCGAGCAGGCCCAGCTTGCCCAGCTCGGGCGCCAGTTCGCGGGCGGGGAACGTCCCGTCCTCGAACCAGGTGGCCAGGTGCGGAGCCACCTTCTCGGCCACGAAGGCGCGCACGGTGTCGCGGACCATCCGCTCCTCGTCGGTGAGCCGGTCGTCTACGCGCAGCACGTCCATGCGGGGTCTCCTCCGTCCGGGGCCGTCCGCCACGAGGGTACGTCGGGGGCGCGACCCTGACCGGGCAGGGGGGCATTCAGGGGTAAATCAGGGCGAATCCGGATGTCAGGGTTACCCGTGGCTGGGCATGATCGAGGCATGGACATGGAGAAGACCACCAGCAAGCAGCTCCGCCGCACCCGCGAGGGACGGATGATCGCCGGCGTGTGCTCCGGCGCCGGGCGGTACCTCGGCGTCGACCCCAACATCCTCCGGCTCGGCCTGGCCATCTTCACGATCTTCGGTGGCGCGGGCGTCGCGCTCTACGCGATCGCGTGGCTGCTCATCCCCGAGGAGGGCGCGGAGAAGTCGGTCGCCGAGGACCTGTTCAAGAAGGCGAGCGACTCCCCGACCGTCCAGGACGCCGTGCAGAAGACGAAGGCCACGGTCAACAAGAACCGGACCAGCGTCTAGGACGCCGTCTAGGACGCCTGGATACCGGACAGCTCGTCGCCGCCCCCGGACGGCGGGGTGACGACGACGGCCTCGACGCGCTCGCGCGCCCCGGCGATGACGCCGCCGCGGACCTGGTTCCAGCCCAGGGTCAGTATCGCGGCGGCCGAAAGGCCGAGGACGCCGGCGAGCGCGACCACGGTCTCCGGCCCGAGCACCTGGGCCGCGGCGCCCCCGATGAGGATGCCGACGCCCTGCCCGGCGAGGATGCCGGACTGGGCGAGGCCGAACGCCTGCCCCCGCCCGGACGCCGGGACCGCCCCCACGAACGCGGCGTTGGCCGCGAGCTGGTAGGCGCCGCCGACGCCCGACAGCGCCCACAGCGCGACGACGCACCACAGCGGCGGATGCGCGCCCGCGCCGATCAGCGGCAGGCACGCGAGCATCGACATCCAGCCCATGACGTGCAGCCGGCTCGCCGGCCGGACGAACCGGCTGAACAGCAGCGAGCCCACCACCATCCCCGCCGGCATCGCCGCCAGCAGCAGCCCGGCCGTCACCGCGCCGCCCCCGAACGTCGCGGCGTACGGGACGGCCAGGCCCTCGGGGATCACGTAGAACGCGCAGAGCCACGCGAACAGCACCAGCGACCGCAGCACCGGGTCGCCGAACACGAGCCGCACGCCGTCCCGCGTGCCGCGCCACAGCCCGAGCACCTGGCGCTCCCCGCGCCGCGGCGCGGGCCGCCGGCGCAGCCAGCCGACCAGGATGACGGCGGAGGCGCCGAACGTCAGCGCGTCCAGCCCGAGCGCCTCGTACGTCCCGACGACGGCGACGGCCGCGCCGCCCACCAGGAAGCCCAGCACCTGCGTGATCTGCTGGGTGACGTTCGCGATCGCCGACCCCGCCACATAACGGTCGCCTTCCAGTACGTCGGGCATGACGGCGGCGCGAGCGGCGGAGAACGGCGTCCCCAGCAGCACCGTCAGGAACACCAGCCCCGACAGCCCCGCGACCGGCATCGGCACGAGCGCCATCACCGCGACCAGCCCGGCCCGCAGGACGTCGCAGACGACCATGACCGTCCGGCGCGGGAAGAGGTCGGCGAGCCCGGACAGCACCGGCCCGCCCACGATCGGCGGGATATAGGTCAGCGCGTACATCAGCGCCGTGAGCAGCGTCGACTTCGTGTGGTCGTACACGAGCACGGCGAGCGCGACCTGCGCGAGCTGGTCGCCGACGAACGACAGGGCCTGCGCGAGCCAGAGAGCACGGAACTCGCCCACCGCGAAAACCTCACGGTAGGTCGCCTGCTCATCCGGCGGACGACGATGCCGGCCGGTCTGCCTTCCCGCCACGCACGCTCCAGTTCAGTCCGCCCGGTGCCGGGCGCCCTCCCCTATTAACTCACGCTGCGTGGCAGTCGCGTGACCTACAGTACACATTTCTCGGATCAATATCCGAGTTCGTGCAGCCGCTCGTCGTCGATGCCGAAGTGGTGGGCGATCTCGTGTACGACTGTTATTCGGACTTCTTCCACCACGTCATCCTCGGTGTCACATATACGGAGGATCTCGTTGCGGTAGATCGAAATGTGATCGGGCAGGACGGCCCCGTACCAGTCGCCCCGCTCGGTGAGTGGTACGCCTTGGTATAGGCCGAGCAGGCCGCGCTCCGGCGCGTCGTCCTCGACGACGATGACGACATTGCGCATGTGGGCGGTCAGCTCGGGCGGGATGCTGTCGAGAGCCTCCCCGACGAGGTCCTCGAACGCATCGCGCGACAACTCCATCACACCGGTCATTCTGCTCGACAGAAGGGGAACACGTGCCCAAGGTCCGCGCCGCGTTGACCCAGGCTTCCGCAACCGTGCGCGCCTACGCCGCGCGCGCCCGCGACGCCTGCTCGCCCGTCACCCGCCGCGCCCGACCCGTACTCACCAGCCGTTGGACGCGGTTCTTCCTCGTCTTCATCGTCGGGCTCGCCGCCGGCTACCTGGGCCTCCTCGCCGGCGGCCGCTACGTCACCCCCGTCGGCCCCGCGGACGTCCAGCTCAGCCTGCACCCGTCCCTGCACGGCGGGACGACCCTGAAGCTCCCCCCGCTCGGCTCCCTCCAGCTCGACACCCACGGCGGGCCCGTCTCCCTGGAGGCCCGCCTCACCGACCTGCGCCCCGACCAGGCCAAGAAGCTGATCGAGGACGAGACCGCGCTGGACCGCCTCACCGACCACATCGCGGGCCAGCTCCGGCACGGCATCGCCGAACTCCTCCTGCGCGCCGTCCTCATCGGCCTGGCCACGAGCTTCGTCGCGTCCCTGCTGCTCTTCCGCTCCTGGCGGCGCGCCCTGCTCGGACTGGGCTCCGCCGCCGCGGGCCTCGTCGCCCTCACCCTCGTCACCTGGGGGACGTTCAACCCCCAGTCCATCGCCGAGCCCCGCTACACCGGCCTGCTCGCCAACGCCCCCCAGGTCGTCGGCGACGCCCGCAGCATCGTCGAGCGCTTCTCCGCCTACCGCGCCCAGCTCGCCCGCCTCGTCGGCAACATCTCCGAGCTGTACGCCACCACCTCGACCCTCCCCACCTACGAACCCGACCCGTCGACCATCCGCGTGCTGCACGTCTCCGACATCCACCTCAACCCCGCCGCCTGGAACGTGATCAAGTCCGTCAGCACCCAGTTCAAGGTCGACGTCGTCATCGACAGCGGCGACCTGATGGACCACGGCAGCAAGCCCGAGGACAAGTTCGCGGACGAGATCTCCGACCTGAAGGTCCCCTACGTCTACGTCCGCGGCAACCACGACTCCAAGCAGACCCAGAAGGCCGTCGCCCGGCAGAAGAACGCGATCGTCCTGGACGACACGACCCGCGAGGTCGCCGGCCTGCGCGTCTACGGCCTCGGCGACCCCCGCTTCACCCCCGACAAGAGCACCCGCGACGACTACGTCGGCGCCGACCAGCTCCGCGCCGAGGGCCTGCGCCATGCCGAGCGGCTGCGCGGCGGGGGCGACCTCCCCGACCTCGTCGTCACCCACGACCCCACCGAGGGCGAGGGCTTCTCCGGCGTCGCCCCCATGATCCTCGCGGGCCACACCCACGCCCGCTCGACGAAGCTCCTCCCCAGCGGCTCCCGCCTCTTCGTCCAGGGCTCCACCGGCGGCGCGGGCCTGCGCGGCCTCGAACACGAGCAGCCCACCCCCATCGAGCTGTCCGTCCTCTACTTCTCCCGCGCCAGCCACCGCCTCCAGGGCTGGGACGACCTCCGGCTCGGCGGCCTCGGCCTCACCTCGGCGCAGATCGAGCGCCACCTCGAACCCGCCCCGGACCGCGCCGTCAAGCCCCAGCCCCCGGCCACGTCCCCGCCGGCGTCCCCGACGTCCCCGTTCCCCTCGGAGTTCCCGTCCGACTGGCCGTCCCGCACCCCGTCCCCGACGACCTCCCCGTCCCGCACGCCCACCCGCACCCCCTCTCCGGGGTAACCGTTTGCACGCCGCCCCGCCACGTCCTCTAGACTTGGCGAGTCGAGTGGCGACCATCTCCGCCACCACGGGCCCCCTTCGTCTAGCGGCCTAGGACGCCGCCCTTTCAAGGCGGTAGCGCCGGTTCGAATCCGGTAGGGGGTACTTTCGGAACCGGCTCGACCGGAACCGATCACCACGTTCGCGGCATCGCGAGCCTGGCCTGCTCCGCGTTGAGGTCGGCCGCGATCTCGGCGGCGCGCTCGTTGACACGCTGAACGAGCGCCGGAGTCGGCTCTTCCAGATTCTCCAACGGGTCGAGCACGCGCGCTTGCCGCCGAGCCAGATCCTTGATCTTGGCTTTGGCCGTCGCCACCTGCGTCTGGTGCTCGCACAGCCCACAGGTCATACAGGGCCTCAGCACGAACACCGGCCGGGCTCGCGTTATGGGTGGGTGAGGCGGCTGAGCGGGTCCGATAGTAGTTGCGCGGCGAGCACCGATGCGGCCAGCGCGCCTCCCTTGGGGAGGTCGCGGGAGCCGAAGGCAGTCCGCAGCTTCTCCACGAGCTCGGAGAATTTCAGAGCCCGGTGCGGATCGCAGAAGGCCTCGACGCGCTTGGCCGGCACGCCCCACGCGAGCAGCGCTGTGCGTGCGTCCCCCGCCACCGCCGCGCGGACGGCGTCGAGCGCCGGCCGATCGGCCTCCTGCTCTATTTCCGACATGTCCGCCGCGACGTTCTCACGCGCGCGGCTCTGGGGTCGAGAGCCTCGACAAGCCGCAGCTTCATGGGCGGCAGCGGCGAATGGACTCCTGGAGTCTGGGCTAGCCATACCGTGGTGAAGCGGTGCCCGTGCTGGGAGAAGTCCGTCGCTCGGTGGGTGGCCTCCACCAGGTCGTTCAGGAAGATCTCCGCGAAGTCGCGTATCTCGGGCCTGAGTTCTCCCATCAGCCGGGCAGCCCGGGCCGGAGCCGAGGGGTGGGTGCGACCGCTGCGGATGAACACCGCCCGCTCGTCGCCGTAGATCGCCAGCATCCCTATCAGGGCTCCGAGAGCGGCCCCGGCCTCGGGGAACATTCCGAGCCCACCGGCCGCGCGAGTCCCTGCGACGGCGTGTTCGCCGACTCTTACCGCTGCCCGGTATCCCAACAGATCGGCGTCGAGTTCCCGCTGCTGGCTGTCCGTGCATGCCGACAGGTCCTCGGCCGGAGAGAACGCACTCGCAGCGGGAGGATGCTCCAGTACGTGGTGGGCGGCCTCATGGCACAGCACGAACACCATCGCTTGCTGCGCCAGCAGCCAACTGACCTGCTGGGCTCGGCGGGGCACTCGATACCCCAGTTTCGCGGCCAGCGCGAAGACACGCTGGTTCACGTAGTAGTAGCGGAGCAGCCCGGTCAGCAGCCCCCGGTCGATGCCGAGGCTCCTGGTGCGCTGGGCTCGCCAGGCGTGCCTCAACCGGCTGAACGGCAGGGCGGAACCAGCAGGCACGAAGCCTTCCGCAGCGCATCCGCTGTAGAGAAGGCACAACGTCGTGGTCGCGTCGGAGAACTGGACCAGTCCCCATCCGCTCTCCAGCGGACGCATGCGAGCCGACACCGCTTCGCTGTTGATGGCGACGAAGGAGAGCAGGTCCAGGCGTTCAGGCCGGTTGGTCAGCTCGGCCATGGCCTCGGTGACCTGCTGTTTGAGTCCGTGGGTCAGCGCATCGACCGGATTGGCGTGGCCGCCTTCCCCCTGGCTGAGCTTCCACTCGGCCATGAGGCGTTCGAGTTCGGCGCGCCCCGCATGGTCGCCCATGTCGGTGAGTTCTTCGAGCAGTTTCTCCAGCTGGTCCTCACGGTTGATGCCGGAGAGGCGTGCGGCCGCCTCGCCCGGTGACTCCGGCTCCGGCGCGGCCTCGTCCGTGCTCATCGCGGCGCGGGGGCGTTCTGGCAGAAGGCGCCCAGGCCGATCCGCGCGATCAGGACGGCGACGATCACCGATGTGGGGCCGAAATCGTCGGTGAGGAGTTCGGCGATGGCGGCCGCGTCGATGACGCGGTCGGAACCGCTGGTCCCCAGGAACGGCTGAATCCGTTCGTGATGGCAGATCTTGCGCTGGAGATCGCGGTGCTTGTCGGTGAACCACTGCTTGCCGAAGCGACGCTGTTCCTCCTCGTCTTCGGGGGACAGCCCCACCCCTTCGCCCAGCAGTTCCGCTCCGAGCAAGGTGTAGAGCTCGTCGTCGCTCATGCCCTGATACTCGACAAGGTCCACGGCGATCCTCTCCAGCAGGCAGGGTCCTCGACATCCAGACCTACCGGAGACTCGTTCACCCTGGCGTCGCGTCAGGCAGAGTGGCCAGTGTCGGTCTGCCATGCCCGCGACCAGCGTGTTGGATCGCCGCGATGGGCCGGCGGTGACGTGGCGCGAGGCCACAGTGGGTCTGTCTGAGGCCTGGGGCATGCTTGCATTTACGCTCATGACGGCTCCCCTGTATGTCCCGGCGGGGACTTCCCCAGATCGGGATCCGGGCGAAGACGGCCGTGTCGTGCGGGTGTTGGCGAGCACGCGGCAGCGGGTCGCGGCCCGGGCGATCGACCTGCTGGTCGCCTTTCTCATGGTCCTGGCAGCCGTGTCGCCCGTCTACGCGGTCGTCCTGCTGTCCGACGGCTCCTCCTCCGCGGCGACGGCCTGGGCGGCCGCCCCACTCGTGATCACCGGCATGGCCGGTCCGCCGCTGCTGCGCGTCGGGGGGATCGTGCGGTGGGGCTGCACCCTGGGCCAGCGGGTCGCCGGGATCCGGGTGGTGCGCGAGGAGGACGGGACGCGGGCCCCGGGATGGCGGCGGTCCTTCCGGCGGTACGTCCTCCCGAGGAGTGCCTCGCCCGTACCGCTGATCAGCGACCCCTGGGTGTACAGGAAGGACGACCGGCTGAGGCAGTGCCTGCACGACCGGCGCGCCGGGACGGTGGTCGTCCGGGCCCAGGCGCCCCCGGCGCCCAAGGAGACCGGCGGACTGGCGGCGCTCGGATCTCCCAGCCCGGCCGGGCTCCCTGACCATGTGCACCGCTGGGAGGCACGCGAGCGCAAGCGGCGCATCGCGCTCGGCTCCTCCCTGGGCGTTCTGGGGGCGGCCGTTCTGTCCGCACCGTTCGCCGCCGTGCTCATGACCGGGCCATCCGCCGTCAGCGGCCCGGCGTTCGAGGTCGAAACCTTCTACGACGACGCCACCAGGTTCGAGAACCGCTTCGGGGGACGTTCCGAGACCTACGAGCGAACGGCCGCCGAGGTCCTGGACGATGAGGAGGGCTGCCTGGCGGGAGCGACCAGTGAGCAGGCCCGGGCCGTCCTGCGCCGAACGGGGTGCGAGGGACGGATCGAGATCGCGTTCAGGACCACGGACGGCGTCCTGGTCAGCAGCCACGTCCTCAAGTTCCACGACCGGGCTTCCGCCGCCGGTGCTCAGCGCCTTTTGCGGCACACCGACCTGCGCTTCGTTCCCGGCGGCCGCGTCGACCCGCCGGGCGGCGCCCTCATCGGCCAGGTCGGAACCCGGGACCGCTACCTGGTCGCCACGACCGCCGTCTCTGCACGCCGGCCTGAAGCGGCGGCGAAGGCGAAGAACGCCTTCCTCCTGATCCACGTCCCCACCCTCAACGTCATCCTCTGGCTCTGAAGCTCCGCGCCTCGCGGGGTCGCCGTCGGGTACCCGGAGGCCGGCCGTGGCTCGCCGCCCGTCCAATCGGGAGGACGGGCGGCGGCGCGCGGGGGCGGCGGGTTCAGCTCCCCCACTCCTGGAATGCGGCCAGGTGCCGCTGCGAGGTGGCGATCAGCCGGTCGTACTCGGCCTTGACGTCCGCCGATGGGAACTGCCCGGCACTCCTGCCCTCGGTGGGATCGCTGATCGTACCGGTCGAGCAGCGTGCGGACCGCGCTCAGGTGGTTGCTCTCGGCCTTGGCGACCTGGTCGAAGACGGGCGCGTCGTAGCGTGCGGCAGAACGGCGGCGGGAGCTTGGGGCGGTCGCCAGGGAATGAGTGGGCGTGGGCGGCCAACCGCCGGCTCGTCCGGCGTATCTCTGAACAGGCTTGCGGCCCGGCTCTCAGGCGGGAGAGCCGGAACCGCCGTGGTCTGTGAAGAGAGGATCGACCGATGGCTGGCCGCGAAGCGCCTACACGGAGCTCGCGAGCGCGGACCCAACGGTCACGGGATTGGGAAGCTGGATGGGATGGTTAGGCGGGCGTTGGGTGGGGTGGGGGGTGGAGCCGGTCTGCGGCGGATCCCGTAGGGAGTGCGTCCCAAATAGGGTGCGTTTGGGCTCTTGCCCGGCCAGCCTGGGCGCGTCCGGTCTTGACGGGGACGCCGACACCCGGACGACGCGCGACTCGCGCATCAGCTGTCCCGCCGTGCACCGGACGGCCTCAACGCCCTCATGGTTCTCCCGCTCCAGCTCGGCGATCCGCTGCACGTCGCTGGTCGTGGTCCTCGGACGCTTTCCGTTGTCGACCTCGGCCTGGCGGACCGAACCGCGCGTTCAGATCAGGGCCTCCACCCGTCCGGGAGGCGCTCGGAAGGAAGAAACGCCACACCAAGACCTTGAGCTCAGCCGAGATGGAAGGCGAGCAGTGCGTTGCCGTGTGCGGCGGCGAGGGTGGGGCCGTTGGTGCTGAGTTCCCATTGCCTGTTGGAGACAGGGGTTGTTATGGGGTAATTCCAGACAATTTGCCCTGTCTTGGCGTCCCAGGCGTAGAGTCCCGAGCCCGTGGTGCCTGCCACGCCGAGGCAGATCAGCCCGCCGGCGACGGCCAGTGGGGCGGGGCCGGGCGCGGGGGTGTCGGCGGACCAGAGACGCCTGCCGGTGCGGGCATCGAGGGCGACAAGTTGTGGGCTGTCCAGGACGTAGGCGTATCTCCCGTCGACCAGGAAGTCGACTGCCCGGCCGCCGGGTGAGGTCGGCGTGTAGGTCCACCGCTGCCGGCCGGTGGACGCGTCCAGGGCGTAGATGGTCGGCCCGTTCATGTAGACCAGTCCATTGGCCACGGTCACGTTGAGCACGAGCGCGTTCTTGCCATCAGGGTCCCTTGCGGCGTTGGGGAGGTCTGCGCTCCAGACCTTCTGGCCGGTGTCGACCGACAGCGCGTTGAGAGTGGTGTGAGAAGGACTGCTGAAGACCAGGTCACCGTTAACCGGCACCATGAGCATCGTCTCGCGCGGACTGGACCAACGGACCGCACCCGTCGTGATGTCGAGCGCGATGTGTCGGCTCTCGCCTTCCTCCTTGGCCGCCTCACCAAGGAGGGTACGGCCCTGGATGCCGTAGAGAACGGTGTACGAAGCCTGCGGCCACTGGCGTATCCAGAGCCGGCGGCCGGTGGCGGGATCCAGGCCGATGATCGTTTGATCCCCGCTGAGGGCCAGCAGTTCGTCGGCCGAAATCATGAGTTCTGGGTACCGATATTTCTCCGGTGCGTTGTAGGTCCACTTGACCGTCTGGGACTCGTCCATGGCGACGACCGCGCCTTCGGAGTTGGCCGTCGTATAGATGAGCGTCGGCCCGGCGGCCATCTCGCCGGTTCGGGACCAGATCTGCCGTCCGGTGGCCAGCGAGTAGCCGCGGAAATCGTCCTCGAAGACCTTGCGGGCGACCGAGATGATCGATCGAGAGCGGACCACGAGATTGATGTCGTCCTCGTCTTGGATCGAGGTTCGCCACAGCAACTTCGGCGGGGCGGGCCGGTGTCCCTTTGCGTCCTGGGTCGCGCCCAGTGCGGCGGCGGTTCCGCCGCCGATGGCGGCGAGTCCGGCAATGGCGGCCCCGCCGACCAGCAGCCGTCGCCGGGTGCGGGCGCCGGCGACCGTTCGCAGATCCAGGACGAGGGTGTCCTCCCGCTGCCGTAACTCGTCGCCCATGTCGCCGGGGAGCCAGCCGGGCGTGACCGGCTGGGCGGCCAGCAGCGTCGGCAGCAACTCCGCGGGCGGACGCCGGTCGGGATCCCGGCTGAGGCAGGCGCTCACCAGCTGCGCCAGGGAAGCCGGGACGCCGCGCAGGTCGGGTTCTTCGTGCATGGTCCGATGGATGATCGTGGGGACCGCGTCCCTGCCGAACGGCGGGCGGCCGGTGGCGGCGAATGCCAGCACGGCGCCGTAGGCGAACACGTCGGCCGCCGGTGTGAGCCGCGTTCCGTGGATCTGCTCGGGAGACATGTAGCCGGGGGAGCCGATGAACTGGCCCTCCGCGGTGAGCGTGGCGGTGTCGGCGGCCTTGCTGATGCCGAAGTCGATGACCTTGGGGCCGTCCTTGGCGAGAAGGATGTTGGCCGGTTTGAGGTCGCGGTGCAGCAGGCCCGCCTCGTGGATCGCGATCAGCGCCTCGCCCAGTCCGGCGCCGAGGGTGCGCAGCCGCGGCTCGGGCATGGGTCCGTACCGTTCGATCGTCTCCTTCAAGCTGAGGCCGTTGACGTACGCGATCGCCAGCCACGGGACGGTGCCGTCGGGTTCGGCCTCGACGACCGGGCTGGTGAACGCGCCGCTGACCTTCTTGGCGGCCTCGACCTCGCCCCGGAATCTGGCGCGGAAATCGGGGTCTCCGGCGAGCTCGGGCCGCAGGACCTTGATGGCCACCGCCCGTCCCGCCGGGGACGCGCCCAGGTAGACCACGCCCATTCCGCCCTCGCCCAGGCGCCGCAGCAGACGGTACCGCCCGATGCGTTCGGGGTCGCCGGGCTCCAGCGCCGCCGCCGTCATCGCCCCGCCTGGAAGCGGTAGAGCCGCTTGTGGTCGGTCGCGAAGACCGACGAGCCGGACGCCGCGACTTCCCAACCGCGCTGCGTGTCCGCCGGCCCCCGGTGCGCCCACAGTGCCCGGCCATCGGTCCCTGCGACGAGAATGCCCTGGGACGGGCCTGCCGGGTCGTTGAAGGCGGCCGCGACGAGGCCGCCGGTCGCCGCGATGTGTCCCCGGTCGTCGGCGAACGGTTCTGGACCGGCCAGCGTCCACCGGGCGGCGCCGGTCGCCTGGTCGTAGGCCTGGAGAACCTCTTCCTTGAAGATCACGTTGGCGCCTGCGGGAATAACGGTGTCGAATCGCTTGTCGGTGTCTCGCGACCACACGGGCCTCCCGGCGGCGGTGTCGACCGCCTGGAGGGTGTCGCCGAAGTTGCCGAACACCCGACCGTTGGCAACCGAGATGTCCAGGCTTGCCCTGTCCCGGTCGCCGCCGTTCCCGGACCAGGTGCGGACCCAGCGCTTGCGGCCCGTGACGGGGTCGAGGGCGGCGAGGGAAGGCCCGGAACTGAGGTAGAGGCTGGACTGGTCGACCGCTCCGGAGGTCGACCCTTGGCCGGAGAAGTGCCACCGAATCTCGCCGCTGATCAGATCCAGCGCCCAGACGTCCCTGCTCGAACGCACGATGACCGTGTCGCCGACCACACCGAGGACGGACGAGGGGTTGACGTCGCGCGGCGTGGGAAGGTTCGTGGTCCTGCCGGTCGGAGCATCGACCAACGTGATCGTCTGGTCCTCGAAGTCGCCGACCACGCCGCCGAGGACGATGAACGTCGATCCGCGGGCGGGGTTGCCCGCATACGCGGCGTTGGCTTTGTCCTTCGCCCACAATTGCCGCCCGGAGCCGGCGTCCACCCCGTACATCTCCTGTTCGCCGCCCCACAGCACGACACCGTCCGCCACCAGCAACATCGACGTCCCGGTGACAGGCTGAGGCGGGGTGAACGTCCACGCGGGCGGGGGCGCCGCGGCGAGGGCGGTGGCGCCGGGAGCGGGCCTGGCGGGCTCGGATCTCCCGCGGGTCATCACCCAGCCCGTCGTCCCCGCGCCGATGCCGGCGACGGCGACCGCACCGGCCAGTCCCAGGATCCGGCGTCGCCCGACCCTGCCCGCCTCCGTGTCATCGACCCGCAGCGGCGGTGGGGGCGTGGCCGGCTCCGACGCCACCCTGGTCGCCTCGGCCTCCCTGGCCGCCACCTCCTGACGCAGCGCGGGTGAGTTCAGTGCCTGGGGATCGGCGGGGGTCAGTGCGGCGAGCACGGACTCCAGGGCGGGACGTTCGGTCGACTCCTTGGCCAGGCAGGCGGCCAGCAGTTCACGCAGTGACGCGGGCACGCCGTCGAGGCACGGCTCTTCGTACATGACTTCATAGAGCACTCTGGCCGGGTCCCGCTCGCCGAACGGCTTGGCCCCCGAGGCCGCGTAGACCAGCACACCCGCCAGCGAGAACACGTCCGCCGCGGGCCCGGCGTCCCTGCTTCCGGCAATCTGCTCGGGAGCCATGTAGGCCAGCGTGCCGATCACGGCGCCGGTGCGGGTGAGCCGCGTGTCGTCGGTGACCTTGGCGATCCCAAAGTCGATGATCTTGGGGCCGTCCTCGGCCAGCAGGATGTTGCCGGGCTTCAGATCGCGGTGCACCAGGCCCACCCCGTGGATCGCTCGCAGCGCTTCCGCCAGTCCCGCGCCCAGAGCCCGGACGGCGGACTCGGGCAACGTTCCGACGCTCACGAGGGCCTCGCTCAGCGTGGGCGCAGGGACGTAGCCGGCGGCGAACCAGGGCTGTGGCGCGTCGGCGTCGGAGTCCAGCACCGGGGCCGTGTAAAGCCCACTCACCTTGCTCGCGGCAGCGACCTCGCGACGAAATCGCTCCCGGAAGGCCGCGTCGTCGGCGAACTCCCGCCGGATGAGCTTCAGTGCAGCCAGCCGGGCGCCCGGCGATCGGGCGAGAAAGACGATCCCCATTCCGCCCGCGCCGAGCCGGGCGAGGATTCGATACGGCCCGACCCACACAGGGTCCCCCGGTTGCAGCGACCGCACGCCCACCCCCATTTCAAATGAACATATGTATCTATACGTTTATGAGAACGCACACAACCCGGCGCAGCTCAACTCTCCCAACTCACAAAGTCCCCCGGCCCTGGTGGAGCCGGGGGACGCCCAAGCCAACGACGGAGTCGGTTGGGGGTACGCCACAGACCGCCTGTCACGGGATTGGGAAGCGGGATGGGATTGTTAGGCGGGCGTTGGGTGGGGTGGGGCCTGGAGCCGGTCTACGGCGGACCCCGTAGGGGGTACGCCGTAGACCGGCGCGCGATCCCGTTTCGGCGGCCCCGATCGCCGCAGCCGCCGCGTCGTGCTGGGTGCCGACGATCTCGGACGTGATCGTGACCTCGCAGTCCATGCGGCCGATCTTCCGGTCGTAGCGCATCCGCAACCGGAGCACATCCAGCAGCCGCCGCAGCACCGGCCCTGGAACCCGCCCCGGATCGATCGCTCCGGCCGGGAGCAGATCCAGCAGTTCAGGGTAGGGGCGCGGGGGCGCCGCACTCCGGACTCCTCGTAGCTTGGCTTGTGCGGCTTCCAGGTCGGCGGCGATCTGAGCGGCGCGTTCGTTGATGTTCTGGACGAACGCCTCGCTGGGGTCATCTAGTTGTTCAATCGGATCCAGCACCCGCGCCCGGCGACGACCGAGATCCGCGATCTCGGTTACCAGGGCTGCGACATGCCCTTCGTGTTCACGCAGGTGTCGATCATCCAGCCGGACGAGCAGCGTCTCAAGACGCCCTCGGCGATGGGCACCGAAGATCTCCCGATTGAAGAAGTCGTTCAGCCCCGCGATGAGAGGCTCTTCACGGATCCGCACGACCGCGGGATGCCCTTCAGGCAGGTGAGAACGTTTCGGGCTGCAGACGTAGTACAGCCGCCCCGATCGTTCTTGCCGAACATCCGGCGTTCGCAGTCGGCACAGGTGATGTAGGACCGCAGGACGTACGGGTGTTCGGTGTCTTCGGCATCTGTTCGGCCGGGACGGCTGGGTCACGTCCACTGGAGTGGTGTCAGAGTTGATCTTCGCGTGATCCTGTCTCTGCAGGTTAAGCGGTGAGCTCTCGCTGCTCGATCTCGAGGTCGGGTGTGGTGCCCTCGATGACGCGCAGGCGGGCTTTGGCCAGGAACTCCAGGCCCATGTAGCGGCGAGCCTCGGTCCACTCATCGGTCTGCTCCATCAGCACGGCGCCGACGAGGCGGACGATCGCGGCCCGGTCGGGGAAGATCCCGACCACGTCGGTGCGCCGACAGATCTCCTTGTTGAGCCGTTCTTGCGGGTTGTTGGACCAGATCTGCCGCCAGAGTTGGCGTGGGAAGCCGGTGAAGGCCAGCAGGTCGGCGCGGGCGGCGTTCAGGTGCGCGGCGGCGTCGGGGTGTTTGGCCTCCAGGGACGACGCGGGCGTGCTGGGCGTGGACCTCTTCGGCGGCGGGCTGGTCGAAGACGGTGAGCACCAGCGTGGCCACCCACGGCTGCGGTGGGCACCCTGGTCAGCAGGTTGCGCAGGTAATGGGTCCGGCACCGTTGCCAGCACGCCCCGGGCAGCGTGGATCCGATCGCCTCGACCAGGCCGGCGTGGCGTCGGAGATCACCAGTTGGACGCAGGTCAGACCGTGGGCGACCAGCCCGCGCAGAAAGGTCAGCCACCCGGCGCCGTCTTCGGCCGAGGTGACCTCGACGCCGAGGATCTCGCGGTGCCCGTCGGCGTTGACGCCGGTGGCCACCAGCACGTGAACGTTGACGATCCGGCCGCCCTCACGAACCTTCTGGGTCAGGGCATCGACCCACACGAACGCATACAGACCGCCCTCCAAGGGCCGGTTGCGGAACCCCGCACCTGGGCGTCCAGCACCTTGGACGTCTCGCTGACCTGGCTTTTGGAGATGCCCTTGATGCCCATCTGCTCGACCAGCTTGTCCAGCCGCCGCGTGCTGACGCCCAGCAGATAGGAGGTGGCCACCACCGATACGAGGGCCTGCTCGGCCCGGACGGCGTCGCTCCAGCAGCCATTCGGGGAAGTATGAGCCGGACCGCAGCTTGGGATCGCCAGTTCCACGGTGCTGGCGCGGGTGTCCCAGTCCCTGGACCGGTAGCCGTTGCGGCGGTTGACCCGCTCGTCCGAGCGGGTCCCGTAGTCGGCGCCGCACACCGAGTCGGCCTCCGCGCTCATGAGCGCCTCGGCCATCGTCTTGACCATCGACTGCAACACATCGGGCTCACACGCCCCGATCTGCTCGGCCGGCCACCCCGCAGGGGCCACACTGTTGTCCACGGCCATCGCGTTCCTCTCCTTCTGATCTTGGTCGATTCGAAGGATCACGCGATGGCCGTCTCACGTCACGACGCCACGCCCTCTGACCAGGTCAAACTCATACACCACCTCCGTGGACGCAACCGTGGACCGAGCGGTAGGCCGACACCATAAGCGACTGGCTGACACGCTGGTAGCCGAGCAGTCCGTGAGGTGTTCCTCAGCATGCCAGGAGCCGCTCCTGCTGTCAGCGGGATGGCTTGTGGAGGATCACGTCGCTCACTGCCGAGCCCCCTCGATCGGTGCTTCGCGTTCCCTCGGGGCTGCTCCGGCGCGGGCTCAGCGGCTCAGCAGGGTCCGTGTTCCAGCCCGCCGGAGGCGAGGCGCCAGGCCGGGGTGATCATCCCTGGTTCCTGGGGGCTGCGAGGTGGTGGCCGTGGCGGCGGAGCCAGAGGGCGCGGTGGCGGGCGGCCTTGCGGCGGGCCAGCCGCATCGCCGGAGCGGGCACCGGTTCGCGCCCCCACAGCTGCAAGGTGTCCGCCATGCCTCCGACGAAGCCAGCGCCGTCCGGTGTCAGGCCGCGCCCGTCGAGAAGGCTTTCGGACGCGAGCAGCGCCGCCCTGCGCCAGCGTTCGAACTCGGTGTGCGCGTGCATGTCGCCCGGTGACCGGCGGCGCTCCCGCCGCCAGAAACCCGCCACGCCGAGGTGGGCGTAGGCGCCCTGGAGCAGACCGTAGACCGGGCGGGGATCTTCCCGCCACGGCGCGTAGTACCGGCGGTCATGGTCGGAACGGATCATCGGGACCGCCTCGATCAGTGCCGCGAGCTTGGCGTGCTGCACCTCATGGGCGAGGATCAGGGCCAGATCTCGCGCCCTGCCGGTGGTGGAGAACGCGAGGCTCCCGTGCGCCTCGCGGGAGCTTGCGCTGACCTGTCCGGTGCCGTCGCCGGCGAGCGGCGTCACCACCCGGATTCCCGCGCCGACCTCCTCGGCGGCGGGGCGATGGCGGTGCACGAGGATCCGCCAGGCCGCCGCGAGATCGTCCTCCCAGCGGGCCAGTTCCGGCCCCGGGAGCCGGGCGCGCACCGGCATGCCGGGGAGGCGGTACGGGTCGAGGTCGTCGACCAGCACGTCGAGGGACAGATCGCCGGAGGACACCGTGAGACGGCGCAGCCCGAGCCAACCGGACGCGTCCGACTCCGGATCGGCGGGGATCGCGACCCGCGCGCCGGACGCCTCGACGACCGCGTGGCCGCCCGCCACCCGTACCGTCGCGCGCGAGGCGGGGGCCGGCACGGCCATGCCCAGCGACGGCAGCATCAGCCGTCCGCCCGGCGCTGGGACGATCACGGTGGTGCGGGCGCCGGCCCGGACCGCCGCCGCGGCGGCGAGCGCGCCCAGCCGCTCCAGGCCGCCGTGCGAGCGGCGGAGCCGCGCGTCCCGGATGGCGCGGCCGGCCCATGCACCGACCGCAGGGTGGCAGATCACCTGCCGGACCGCCTCCGGATGGGCAGCCTGCAGGTCGGCGAGCATCCCGTAGGCCGCCTGGACCCGCCACGCCGTGCCTGGGCCGCCAAACGCACGCGCCGTCTCCACCACGCCGCGCACCAGCAGCAGGTTCCGACTGGCCTGGATCTCGCCGAGCATGCGCATCGCGCGGACGCCGCCACCACCCGCGGCCAATTCCCGGAGGAGGTCAGCTGGCGGTCGGTGGTAGCGGATCTCCATCGCACACCTTTCGTCTCGCGGCCGTCCGGGGAAGGTCGGCGGCGACCCTGGCACGAATGTGCATGATGAGCCGGAGAAGGTCGGAGCAATACACCGAAGGGTTCAGGAAACCGTTTCCGTCACTGTAACGGTGAGCGTAATGCCCGCCCCCGCACACCTTATTCACCGGGCAGGACGAGCAGGTCGGGCACAACGCGCGCAGCCCGATCTGGCGGGCCGCGACGAACGGCGACAGCAGTACCTCGTCGAAAGAGTCGACGAACACATGCCTTCCCGTTCGGGGCGCGCCGGGGAATGCGGATTTGAGGCTGTCGGACTGCTCGATGGCCCCGTCTGTCTCGATCACGACGACGCCGACGGGGGACAGCCCGATCGCCTCGCTGCTGGACGCCCCGCCCAGCAGCATCTGAAGGATCTCCTCCAAAAGCCGCACACCGGTCTCCCGCCGCGGCGCCGCATACCAGCGATCGAACACCGCGGCCAGCCAGTCGCCGTACGGGGTCGTGCAGGGATCGCCCTGTCCGGGGGGCGGCTCCGACCAGTTCGCGTGCGGCAGCAGCAGGTCGACGGTGGGCGGGCCGTGGCGCAGCAGGGCCTCGTAGGTCTCCACCGGGTCGTTGCGCAGGTCGACCGTGCACAGCAGCCCGGCGAACAGGTGGCGGTAGCGGTCGGAGGAGAGCCGGTCGAGTGCCGCCTGGACCTCGGCGTGACTGCCTCGCCCGTCGGCGTGGCGGCGGCGCCGGTCATGGGCGGCCTGCGCGCCGTCGAGGCTGACCCCTACGCGGACGTTCAACTCGTCGAACAGCCCAAGCTCGCGCGTGCCGAGCCGGACGCCGTTGGTCTGCACGACGGCGCGCACCCGGTGGCGGCCATCCGGGCCGGGGCCCGCTGCTCGGCGCACCGCGTCGCGGGTCGTGCGGACGGCGTCGCCGAGCAGGCCGGTGCCGGCCAGCAGCGGCTCGCCGCCGTGCAGGACGAGCGTGACGGAGTCGAGGTCGTGGGTTGCGACATGGTCGGCGATGCGCTCGGCGGCCCGGTCGAGGACCTCGCGCGGCATGGCGCGCGGGCGGCCCCGCCAGCTCTGGTCGCGCATCTCGTAGACGTAGCAGTGGTCGCACGCCAGGTCGCAGCGGCTGAAGACCTTCAGCACGAACTGACGGAACGGGGTCGGCCGCCAGCCACCGTCCAGCAGCGCGCGAACGTCCAGCGCCGCCGGCCAGGCGTCGCCGAACGGCGGGTGCGGCAACGCCTCAGAAGAGGTTTTCATTGTCATCCGGATCCGTATCCCGGCACGGCGCCGGCCGTTTCGCCTCCCGTTCCGGGCGAAAACGGGCCGTCCCTTACCCGATAGTCCGTCGCGGTGAGCCCCATCACAAAATAACATCGATTCGGAGGTGTACCCATGCCCGATGCTGGAGCGGACTCACCCGACCTTCTGCTCGATGTCAGCGCCATACCCCTGCACGCCCTGGATGATCTCGAGGATTCCGTGCTGGCGCACGCCCTGGAACGCTTCTTTGTGTCACTTGACACAAACTCATCCGATGCCGTCGCCGCTTTCCAGTCTGCGTTCGAGGACGATATGGAATGACGCGTTAATGGGCCGAACCCACCGCGGGCCGCGGTCAGGGGTAGCGGATGTCCTTGATCTGCCGGATGAGCTCGGCGACGCGCGGCAGCGCGGGGTCGTTCCCGGGTGCCTGGACGCGGAGGCCGGCCAGCATGCTGTCGAGCATCGTCGTGTCCTCATGCGCGAGCGCACGCTGGACCAGCGAGACCAGCCGGGCCCTGGGCCCGTTGCCGCCGATGTCCAGGATGCCCACCTCATCCTCGACCAGCCGGATCAATTCTCCGATCTCCCCGGACCGGATCGGACCCACCATGTACAGCGCGTTCACGAGGCGCTCCTTGAGTTGCATTGGCACGCGCCCGGGAGCCGCGGCGGGGAGCGGCGGCGGTGACGCCGGTGTCGACGGGTCACCGAACGCGGGCGGCACCGCGCGGGCCTCAGCCCGGCCGAGCGGCGGCAGCGCGAGCGCGTCGGCCCCGGCGATCCAGCGTGCGATCTTGGCCACCGCCTTCAGGTACGGGGGCCCGCCCGCCCTCTTGAGGTCGATCAGCAGGTCGCCGCCCAGGCCTCGATGGGTGCTGTGCAGCTTGGCCACCGCGGCGGGCGGCGTCGCCGCCCCGGACCAGCGAAACGGCATCAGGCAGCGGGCATGCGGCGCCCCGGGCGGCGCGTTCAGCCGCTCGATCCGCTCGGCGAAGATGCCCCATTCGCGGCCGCACCAGCGACTCCTGCCGTAATCGGCGGACAACAGAGCGATCATGGAATGCGCGGTGCGGGCCCGCTCGATGAGGACCTGCTCCCAGTCATCGCCCGGATACAGCCCCTCGCGATCGAGGAAACCGGCGTCCTTCCGGTCGCGGCCGAGCAGCAGCCGCACTTCCACATCCAGATCGTCGAAGAACTCGGCGACGAGGTCCTGGTCCACGTGGCGCGCGTAGCTGACGAAAAAGGCGTAGGGGGTCTCGGACATGAGGCTCTCCGGGCGTCGCGGACGATCAGGGGTAACGGATGCGCTTTATCTGGCCGATGATTTCGGCCACCTGGGGCACCCCGGGCTCATTTGCGGGCGCTACGACGCCGAGGGCTTCGAGCATTCCTTCGAGCATCTGCCCGTTCTCGTGAGCGAGAGCGCGATTGGTCATCCTGACAAGTGTGGCGCGCATTCCGTCGCGCTGGACGTCCAATGGCTCGAACCGGTCTTCAATGACCTCGATCCATAGGCCGATGCCGTCGTGGTTCAGGGCCCGGACCTCGGCCATCGCGTTGACGAGCTGCGCCACGAGCGCCATCGGCACCTTCTTGCGCGACGGTGACGGTGGTGCCTCCACCGGCGGCGGCTCCCCCGCAGGCAGCGGTTCCCCCACAGTCGCGGGCTCCTCCATTGGAGGAAGGCGGGGAGCCGGCACCGCCGATGCGAGGGAGTGCACGCGACGGCCCAGACCGATCAGGCCGAGGCATGTGTCCACGTCGAGGTCCGGCCTCTCCACAAGCCGGTCTCCCAGTTCGCCGAGCAGCGCGGGCCAGTGGCAGACCGCTTCGGCGAGACGCCTCGCCTGAGCCGGGTCCAGTGCCGGCGCCTTTCGCATCAGCAGCATGATCGACTCTTCCCGGGTCAGCGCGCCCAGCGGGAAGGTCCGGACATCCGGGACACCGCGGTCATGGGGCCTGTGGGCGCCGTGGGAGGTCAGCAGCACGTGCGCCGGTCCGCCGGGCAGGTGGCCGTCCACGTCCGCGGCGGACCGCACGCCGTCGTACACGCTCAGCCGCCACCGCTGCGACCGGAGCGCGTCCCCTGCCTGCTCCCGGAAGGCGTCCTCCTGCGCGTCGAGGCCGTCTTCGGCGCGGCAGTCGAACCACCAGATCATGTTGTAGCGCTGGCCGAACCGGTGGCAGTACTCCAGCGCGAACGCGGACTTGCCGGACTGCTCCAGCCCGTCGCCGTCGACGACCAGGACCCGCTCCTCGCACAAGAGTTCACTGACCCGCTCCAGTTCGTCGTCGCGACCTGTGAAGTGGGGGTCGCGCGGGCCGCGGCGACAGACTGGCGGAGGCGTGCCGGGGAGGCGCAGCGGATCGGGCAGGGTCGGAAAGTAGGGGGTCATGGGGCCGGCCGGTCAGGCTGGGCGTCTTCGGACCGCGTCGAGGAACGTTCTGATCATCGCGTCGTCGAGGCCGTGCATGCGGATGGCGCGCTTGCTGAGGCCGCCGGGCAGAGGGCTGCTGTCGACCTGGACGGGGATGACGGGGGCGCCGCTCCCTGGGGGCGCGGTCAGGGCCTCCTCCCAGCCGAGGTCGTCCTCGCGCACCAGCGCCTCCATGTGCGGGGCGACGAAGTTCTGGGAGAGCACGGCGACGACCCGTTCCCCGCTGCTGCGGGCGCGGGCGACGGAGTCGTTCAGTGGCTCGCTCCGGCCGGCGTTCCAGCGGACCAGTTCGACGTCGTAGTTGTAGGTGCGCAGCAGGTTGCCGAGATACTCGGCCCAGGGCTGGTCGGCCCCGACATAGCTGATCGCCACGGTGTGCGGCGGGTCCTCAGTTTCGGACCGCGCCGACACCGGCTCGGTGGTCCCCTGCTCGGCGCGGTCGCCGAACGCGGGCCCGGTGGCCGCCGCCGTCTTCGAGTCAAGCGGAGCGAGGTCGACGAGCTGGGCTGCGAGGATCCGCGCCGCGACCGCGCGCACCACGGCATAGTAGCCGCTCTCCCCTTCGAGCTGATGGGTGCGCATGAGTTCCAGCACCCCGGAGCGGGTGGAGGACTCGATGTCCGCGGACGTCCAGGCGTCCGGCATCGGCCGCATGATCGTCGGCAGTACGGCGGCCGGGTCCAGCGGCCGCCATCGGACGGGTATGAGGCACAGGTCGCGCGTCTCCCGCCGCGGCGCGAACCGCTCCTCGAAGATCGCCCATTCGCGGCCGCAGTACGAGTCGCGGAGATAGCCGCCGGAGATCAACGCGACCATCGCCGCGGACTCGGCGGCCACGTGGACGCCGGCGGTCTCCGCTTCGGCCAGCCGCCCTTCGGCGAATGGGCCGCGCCGGACGCGCACCTCGCGTTCTAGGTCGGTGTGGAACCGACCGACCCATGCCTGGTCCGTACCCCGGGCGTAGCTTGTGAAGAAGTAGGTCTTCACGTCACCTCGCATGCGCGGAACAACTCAGCCCTGGGCAAGGCCTGCTCTGGGCAAGGCCTGCGCGGGGTCCGGGACGGAGGGTCGGGGACGGCCGTTGACTTTTCGTTCTCATCGTAAGGGATGAGACGCCGATGACCGCACCGAAGTGCGGACAACAGCTTTCCCGCGCCATAAAAGTCTGGCCATCACCGCACATCAGCGATCCAAACAAGCCCAAAACGACCTGATGTGGCCATGTATCTACGGTTTTGGGACAGCCCTAAACTACGATCACGTGATCGTTTGGCCGGATGTCACGGTAAGAGGTGAGCAGGCGAGCGGAGTGGATATAACATGAGCTATCCATAGCATTTCTCAACGGTTGTGCACTTGTGTCCCAGGGCGGGGGCGAGGGTGACTCCACGGCACGGTGAGGTGCCCGCCGCGGCATCCACAGGAAAGATCATCGCATTCCATGGCGGCCAGCCGGGAATCGGCTGCTCCATGGCGCTGGCGAACACGGCATGGATACTGGCAGACCACGGCCACAATGTGCTCATCGCCGACTGGGCCATCGGCGCGCAGCGCCCTTCCGTCGATCAATACCTCGCCAAATTCTTCCCGAGCGAGGAGATCGCCGATGAGCAACCGGGGATCTTCGATGTCGTGCAGAACTACTGGGACGTCGCCCGGCGCGACACCGACCTCACTCTCGACGCGCTGTGGGAGCGGCACGGGCGGATCGGCCAGCACATCCTGACGCTCGGCTGGCCCGACGCCGGGCTCGAATTCGACCTCGCGGGGAAGCTGGCCTACCTCGGCCCCGGCCGGCGTTCCGACAACACTTACTGGGCCGAGACGGAGAGCTTCGAATGGAAGCTGTTCATCGAGAGCAGGCCCGGCCTCCACTTCCTCAGCTCGCTGCGCACCGAGCTTACGGAAAGCGGGTACGACTACGTCCTGCTCGACAACCTCTGGGGGCGATACACCGTCGCCCAGCTCGGCGTCACCCACCTCGCCGACGTACTGGTGGCCTGCTTCAGGCTCGGCTACGCCCAGGACATCGCCGACGCCGCTGAGCAGACGCGGGTGCTGCGCGGACTCACCGAGCACCGCGCCGAAGGCCCCGTCAGAGTGCTGCCGGTGCCGATGAGGGACGACCGGAACGCCGTCGAGGATATGAAGCGCTTCGCCCGCAGTCGGTTCGACCGGCTGCTCCAGGAGCCCGACGAGGTCAAGCGGGCGCGGTACTGGGGCGGGGTCACCGTCCCGGAGTCGCCCTACTTCCGACGGCACCCGATCATCGCGGCCATCGCCGAGGACCCCAACGAGCCGGGGACGGCGCTCAAGGCCTACGAGACACTCGCCCAGGCCATCACCGGAGATCCCGAGACCGCAGCGAAGCCGCGCCCGGAGCAGACCCGGACGGCACTGAAGCGCCACCTAACCGCCCAGCCGGTGGCGACCGCGTACGACGTGGCGATCCTGTCCTGCGTGGCGGACAGCCCGTGGGCGGAATGGATGACGTGGGTCCTGCAGAGCGCGCGCCTGCGGGTCAGACCTCACGGCACACCGGGCGCGCCCGTCGAGACCACCATCGTGCTGCTCTCGCCGGACCTGCTGGAGGCGCCCGAACTCGACGAGGCGGCGGGCCTGATCGCCGACCTGAGGTCGGGCAGCCGCGCGCGCGAGGACCAGCGGCTGGTCGGCGTCCGGGTCCGAGAGGGCGCGCTCGGCGAGATCCTGTCCTGGATCGTCGACGTCGACCTGGTGCCGTACGGGACGGAGCCCGAGGCCGTGCAGCGGGAGCTGCTCACCTCCTTCACCTTCACCGACCGGCTCGAGCCGCGCGTCCCTGACGCGCCCGACGCCCCCCGCTTCCCGAAGCGCCCCCCGAGGATCCGGGAGGTCAGCGCTCCCGCGAAGAGCTTCGTCGGACGGGACGGCCTCCTGCGCGACCTCCGGGAGGCGCTGCGGCTGAACCGCGGCACTGGGCGCCCCACGGTGCTCACCGGCCCGACGGCGATCGGGAAGAGCAGCGTCGCGGCGATGTACGCATGGCTGTTCGCCCACGACTATGACGTGATCTGGTGGCTTCCCGCCGAGGACGTCCACCACGTGCGGACCAAGCTGGCGGAGCTGCTTCCGCGGCTGCGCAAGGGCGCCTCCACCGACGCCCACGACGCCGTCGACCAGGTCCTGGAGGCACTGGGCGCCGGCGACGGCCCGGACCGGTGGCTGCTGATCTACGACGGCGCCGACGACCCGGACGGGCTCCGCGGCCTCATGCCGTCCGGCGGGCCGGGAAACGTGCTGGTGACGTCCCGGCATGCGGGCTGGGCCGCGGCCGGGCATACCGTCCTGCCCGTCGACCGTTTCGAGCGCGCCGAAAGCATCCGGCTCTTCCTGGCGCGCATCGGGCAGATGGACGTCACCCAGGCGATGGCCGACCGGGTGGCCGAGCGCCTCAACGACCATCCGCTCGCCATCGACCAGGCGGCGGGGTGGGTCGCCACGAGCTGGTCGGCGGCGCAGAGCCAGGAAGGCCCGCCCACCGACCGCACGCCCCGGGCGCTCGTCAACCAGCTCCTCGACATACTCGGCGACGCCGGCGAGATCACCGTCCCGGCCGACGAGGAGCGGCCCGCGGAGCTGTCCCTGGACCGCCTCGCCGACGAGCGGGCGGCGGCGCTCTGGCTGCTGCGCCTCTGCGTGTACCTGTCCCCGGACGGTGTCGCCACGGAGCTGGTCCGCTCCGTCGGGATGCGCGAACAGATCGGGGAGCACGACCCGGACGTGGGTCTCGACGTGACCGTCGACGAGGTCGTCCAGACGCTCAAGCGCTACTCGCTGATCCGGGTCGACCAGCAGCTCGGCCGGCTGTGCGTGCACCCGCACACGCTGGGGATCGTCCACGACCGGATGACAGCGGAGGAGCGGCTCGCGGCCCGCACCTCCGCGCAGTCCGTGCTGGCGGCGTTCGTGCCCGGCGACGAGGCGCCCAGTCCCCTCCGGGAGCGGCGCCACCGGGAGCTGCAGCGGCACGTGGCGGCATGCGAGCTCGGCGACACGGTGAAAGCCGCCGACACCGTGCGCGCGTGGGCCGTCCGGCAGGTCAGGCACCTGTACCTGACCAACGACTGGCAGGTGGCCTTCGACCTGGGCGACCAGTTGCGCGTCCGCTGGACGGACGACTTCGGGGAAGGCGACCGTCACCGGCTGGAGCTGCTCCTCGAACTCGCCAACGCGCTGCGCGAGCTGGGCCGGTACGCCGAGGCCACCCGCTGGGACGAGGAGGCCGGGCGGCTGCGCGCGGAGAAACTGCCGGCCAACCATCTGCTCGGCCTGAAGATCCAGCGTGCCGCCGGCGCCGACCTGCGCGCGCAGGGACGGTTCGGCGAGGCGGCCCTGCTGGACCAGCGGACCCTGGAGTCGTTCCGCCAGCGGCTCGGTGAGGAGCACCCCGACACGCTGCGCGAGGCCAACAACCTCGCAGTCGCGCTCAGGCTGATCAGTGCCACCAAGGCGGCGATGGAGCTGGACCGCTCGATCTATGAGACCCGGTGCCGGGTGCTGGGCGAGCAGGCGCCGGAAACCTGGCACACGCTGATCATGCTCAGCATCGACTACCGGGACATGGGTGAATACGCCAACGCCAGGAGCCACCTTGAGGAGGTCCTGGCCATGCTCCGCTCCACCGGGGGGAACACCACTCCCCCGGCCCTGCGAGCGGAACAGGCCCTGGCCGTCACCCGGCGATACGAAGGCGAGGCGGAAGAGGCACTCGCCTCCATCACCGACACCTGGCACCGGAGCCGGCAGTTCTACGGTCCCCACCACCCGGCCACCCTCTCCTGCGCCGTCAGCGTCGCAGCGGCTCAGGCGGCTTCCGGCAGGAGCGTCGACGCGCTCGAACGCGGGCGGCTCAATCTGCGGCTCTACCGGGAGGTCTTCGGAGAGTCGCATCCGTTCACCCGCGCATGCCAGGCCAACCTCGCCGTGTACGCACGCCTCTGCGGCCAGCTCATCGAGGCCCTGCCCAACGCCGAGAAGGCGTGGCGGGCGCTGCACGACGACGTCAACGTCGGGCCGGAGCATTCGTTCACGCTCGCCGCGGAAATCGGGTTCGCCAACGCGCTGGCGGCGGTCGGAAAGGCCGAGGCCGCCTCAGAGCGCGAAGGCCACGCCTACGACAGCTACAAGGACCGGCTGGGGCCCCGCCATCCGCTCAGCCAGATCGCCTACACCAACCTGCAGGTGACCGAGGACAGGAAGACCGGGACCGACGACAGCCTGGACGGCGGCCTGCGCAAGGACATCGACATTGAGATTCCGGCGACGTGAGAAGCGCGGGAAGAGAACGCGGCGGCGCGGAACGGGGTGTGTGATGACGGTAGAGGTCCCCGATAACGGCAGCGGGCCGAGGCTGAGGATCACTGGGGGGCAGCCGAACCTGTCGGCGACCGGCCTGGAGAAGCTCAAGGGCCTGGCCCGGCAGGCGCTGGAACGCCACACGGTGCAGTACGTCGCGTACTACATCCAGGGCAACCAGCAGTTCTGGCAGGACACCTTCGACTCCGAGGACGAGCCCGGCATCGACTCCCCGGACGACGCCAAGCGCAAGCGTGAGTCGCTGCACGCCAGCGGCCAGCAGTTGCACTACGTCGTGGCCCGCCTCGACAAGGCGTTCGTGCCGGTCCGGAGCGGCCGCCTGATCCGGTGCGTGTTCGACGTCGGCGACGGGGCGGTCTTCTACCACTCGCCCTTCGCCGGGGAGTACCTGGTGGGCGCGGTCCTCGCGGAGACACCGGCGGACGAGGCCGACGCCGCCATGGGGCAGTTGTGCGACCTGGTGCGGCTCGCCCGCGGCTACGGCGGCCATCAGAACCCGGGCGGTGCGCACACCGAGTACGACGTGGAGGTCGAGGAAGCCGACCTGGCCGACGACGAGCCGTACATCGACGAGCTCGGGCTCGGCGGGGCCCATCCGGAGCTCGGCGGCCACTTCCGCGCCGCGCTCAGCCCCGAGGCGCTGCACTACGTGATGTACCTGGAGGGAGCCGAGCCGGTCCGGTCGGCGGACCTGCTCCGGCATCCCAAGCTGGCGGCGCTGACCGTCCACACCAACCACGACACGCGCAGGAAGCACTACGAGCGCATCGGCAAGCTGACCTACATCACCAGCAACCGGATGGACCGCACCCTCCTCCCGCTGCTCGGCGGGGTGCTGCAGCGCGTGGTCCTCGACGTCGAGGCCGGCGCGCTGTACTACCGACGGCTGGGAGAGGACGACGCCCTGATCGGCGTGACCCTCGACCAGGCCAAGGTCGCCGTGGCGGAGGCGGCGATGAACACGCTCGCGCAGGCGATCGCCGACCGCTGAGACACGGACGCGGCTCAGGGCAGGGCAGGGGCGTCGTTTCCAGAGACCTTCGCCATCCATGCATCGTTCTGGGCGGAGATGACGAGCTCGCATTCGGCGACGAAGGCGTCATCGTCCCCGGTGGACGGGGCGTTCCGCTCGCGCCGGGCCAGCAGCCGGGTCAGCTGCTCGGCGGTCCTGGTGTACTCCAGTTGCCGGTACTCGTACTTGGCGGCGGCCGCGTGCGTGCCGACGGCGGCGGCCAGCATGGCGGACACGGCGACCCAGGCGGCGATCTCCCCCACCTGGAAGGCTCCCGCGACCGCGCCGACAACGGCGCCAGCAGCGCCCAGCGCGGACTCGATCCGGCGGACGATCCGGACGCTGCGGCCCATCCGCAGCGCCTTGGGCCGGTAGTAGCCGTCCACTTGCCCCTGAATCCGCTCGGTCACGTAGGAGCCGATGCCGGAGACCGCGGGGGGCGTCCGGGCGACCGGCTCGATGCCGGCGAGGCAGGGGAGCAGGTCGGTGCCGTCGGCTTCGATTCGTTCGGCCTCGTCCAGCAGCGGACCGGGGCCAGGCGCGCCCCGGTACCGGCCCGCCCCCGCCAGGTGGACGTACACCTCCGATTTCAGTGCCTCGGAGATCGAGCGGAGGCGCGTCCAGTCGCGGAGGGCGTCCGGCCCCGCGGACCGTGCGGTCAGCGGGACCAGCGCGGCGGCGACGGCGGCGCCGAAGGCGAGGATCTCGCCGAGCAGCCCGAAGTCCATCGTCTGGGCGGCCGCCGCGCCCATCACCGCAGCGGCCGCGCCGAGCACCAGGCTGGCCAGCCGGGTCCGGCCGATCAGCCGGTTGAGCCGGTCGGCGCTTTGCGACCAGACGCTCTGCCGGTCCCAGACCCGCTGGACCGCCACGGATCCGGTCGCCTCGCCCTGCACGTCGTTGCCTCCCTGCGGTCGCTGGGACGTCATCGGTCGGCACGGGGCCCGGAGGAGCGGACGGGCTGCTCGTCGCCGGGCCGGGGTGGAGTCGGCGGCACTCGCGCCTTCCCGGCACCGATGCGGCTCTTCCGGCGGGACGGGACCAGCCGGACGAGCCGGTCCCGGACGGCCGCCCAGGAGCCGGCGCGGTCGTAGCCGGCGTTGGTGATGGCGTGCAGCGCGTTGATGACGACGATCGCGGGCGCGACGGTCGCTACCACGCCGGGGAACAGCGGGGTGAGCAGGAGCGCGAGGGCGATCGCCGTGATGCCGTTCTGCTGCGCAACCGCCAACTGGGCGCGGTCATCGGCGTCCTGCCCGCGCGTCAGCGGAAGGCTGACGAGCGCATGCGCCGCGAACGCGGTCACGCCGAGCACGATCCCGGCGGCGAACAGCACCCGCACCGACAGCAGGAAGCCGACGCCGAGCACGGCCAGCAGCAGGGCGACCTGGGTCAGCTGCGCGAGCCGGCGTTCGAACGTCTCCGGGGCCCTGGCCAGGACCGGCCGGACGAAGAGGCCGATGAGCGCCACACCGAGCATCCAGAACTGGGAGACCGCCACGACGGCCGCGGCCAGCAGCAAACCGCAGCCGACCGCGAAGCCGGTGACCGTGCCCGGACGCCACCTCCGCAGCACCCACCACGACCCGCAGACCACCGCCGCGAAGGCCACGTTGGCGGCCACCCCGAGCAGAAAGGCGCCCAGGCCGCCGCCCTGGAGCGCGGCCAACTCGCCGGTGCGGTCGATGTCGTAGGCCGCCACCGCCAGCGTCGCGGCGTAGACGGTCAGCAGCGTCGTGACCGGATCGTCGAACGATGCCCACGCCAGCAGCAGCGTCCTGCCGCGCGAGGACAGCCGCGAGGAGTGCTGGAGCGCGGCGACCGAGAGCGGGTCGATCTGCGCGACCGCCACGCCGAGCACCAGCGCCTCGGGCCCGGGGAACAGCGCCACCATGACCAGCGTGATGATCGTGGCTTTGACCAGCACTCCCACGGTGACCGCGAGCACCACAACGCGCAGGTCCGCGCGCATCCGCGCGTTGTCGATCCCGTGGGTGCTGCTGTAGAGCCCGATGGCGAGCAATGCCGTGACGGCGAGGAAATACGGATGGCCGTTGACCAGATTCTCGACCCGTCCGGCTCCGGCGGCACGGCCGGCCAAGGCGCCCAGCGCGATAATGGCGAGTGCAATGACAAATCGTCTGGCCGCCGGGCCGCGGACCATTCTTGGTGTTGTCATCCGGGATGACCCCTGTTCATAGCCCGTGGCCACCCCCTCACGGGCCGCATCGGCACCCACGATCTGCGTCACTACCGGGCCATTCGATGATAATCGGCGGACCCGGCCGGGGACCATCATTCGACGGAAGATGTAACCGCGCAGTATGTGATCTTGACGGCGGGTTGTCGATCATTGGAATGGCTCATTCGGAGCCGGAAAGCGGACTGCCGCCGGACGTGTCCCGATGGTCCGAAGGACCGCGATCGTCCATTGGCTGATCTGCCGCGCACCGGCGTAGAGGCGCTCCCAGCCGTCGAAGAGCCCGCCGCCGACGGCCGTGGGGACCACACTCTCGTACCACACCTCGCGCAGGAGGTCGGCGGTGCGGCTGACCACGGTGTCGCGGTGCGGCCGCCGACCTCGACCGGGACGCGTAGGACAGCAGCCTCATCTTCTCCTGGTCGGTGGTGCCGGGGACGGCCTGGAGATCGCCAGCCGCTGGCCCTCCAGGCCGATGTCGAGGCTCTCGTACAGGACGTGATCTCGCCGACGTCCGGATGCCGGAGGTCTTGCGGTCGATGTGCCGGCGGC
Source organism: Actinomadura sp. NPDC000600 (assembly GCF_040492135.1). Taxonomy (NCBI): domain Bacteria; kingdom Bacillati; phylum Actinomycetota; class Actinomycetes; order Streptosporangiales; family Thermomonosporaceae; genus Actinomadura; species Actinomadura sp. NPDC000600. The sequence continues at coordinate 163,221 of NZ_JBEUPD010000002.1, read as the reverse complement.
GGACGCGGTCATGCCGGGCGTGAGCAAGACCGACCTGCGGCGCCACATATCGTCCGAAGATCCGCACGTAGCTGGGACGTGGACCGGCCGTCCGGGTGGAAGACGCCCGCACAGGGTGCGGCCACGTCCGCCTGGGCGGCCGTGGCTCCCGAACTGGACGGAGTCGGCGGCAGATACCTCCGAGCCTGCGCGGTCGCCGCACTCTGGACGCGGGACGACGGCCCGCCCTACGTCTATTACCTCCCCTACGCACTGGACGCCGCCAACGCCGACCGCCTGTGGAGGCTGTTCGACCAACTGATCGCCGACCCGCCGGCCCGCAGCTAGCGGCCAGGCTCCTACAGGCATGGCTCGTCGGGGCCGCGCACGCTGGGGTGGTTCCTAAGGTGCGAACTCCTTGGCACCCCCAGCGACGCGGGCCGCGCGATTAGGTGATCGGGAAGCGGGATGGGATGGTTAGGCGAGCGTTGGGTGGGGTGGGGGGTGGAGCCGGTCTACGGCGGATCCCGTAGGGGGTACACAACATGGACGCGGGGCCCTACTCCCGGGCCGAGTCATCGGATCAGCACTCTCCGTGGCGGGCGTCTGCTCGATTTCATCGCCGTATCCCAAGCTTGCGCGCCAATGATGGCCGACCGGACAGGTTGGCCCGCGGTGTGAGTCACGATGCTTGAGCGATGCACGGAATCGACTGAGCCGGAGGCATCGACACTCGCGCGCTCACGCGCAGGGCTCAGGCCGGCGAAACGCGTCTGTCGGCTCGGCCCGTGTGGAGGTAGGCCGCATGCCCCTCTCCGTCGTCACCGAGGAACGCGAGCGGCGCGCGGACGCCGCGCTCGGGTTCGACCGGGAGCAGCGCATCGCCGCGCCAGGCGACCAGCTCCGTCCGGTAGGGCGCCTCGCCCAGCTCGGCGGTGATCCCGGTGGGAGTGCGCTCCAGCCAGACCCGCCCCTCCTCGTCCTGGCTCACCGCGGTCTCACACGTGCCCGACCTGTAGGTGCCGACGTACCGGGACGCGTCCAGCGGGGGCGCAGCCGGATCGGGCGCCGGCGGCCCGGGCGGTTCGACACCGCCGAGCTCGCGGAGCACACGGCCCGCGATCTCGCGGTACACCGGCTGCGGCGAGCCGCCGTTGGTGACGATCGCCACGGCCACGTCTCGCTCCGGCGCCGCGCGCAGGAACGCCGACTGGCCGATGGTGTTGCCGTCGTGGCCGAAGACGGCGCCGCCCGGAAGGTCGTAGAGCTCCCACCCCAAGCCCCAGGCGGTGCCCCAGCCGATGTCGGGCAGTCCGACCTGCGGCTGCCGCATGGCCCTGACGCTCGCCCGGCTCAGCACGGAACCGCCGTCCGGGCCGAGCCCGCCGGCAAGGTGCATGCGCGTGAAGGCCAGCAGGTCGCGGGGGCGCATCGCCAGCATCGACCCGGCCGGCGCGTTCGAGCGCGCCAGCGCCCAGACGGAAGCCGGCCGGAGCCGGGCGCCCGGCGCCTCCTCGATATGCCCCACCGCCGCGCGGTGAATGATCGCCTCGTACGGGTCGTTCGCGGCGTGGGTCAGGCCCAGCGGCGTGAACAGGTGCGCCCTCATGCAGGCGTCGAACGGCTTCCCCCGTACGACCTCGACGATCCGGCCCAGTACGCAGTAGGCGGCGTTGTTGTACGAGAACATCTCGCCGGGCTCGAACAGCTGCGGCACCTGGCGCAGGACGCCCAGGTACTTCTCCAGGCAGTCGTCGCCCTTGCCCGTGTCGGTGAAGACGTCCCCCTCGAATCCCGCGACGTGGCACATCAGCTGCCGCACGGTGATCCGCTCTGCCGCCCGCTCGTCGCCGATCCGGAACTCGGGGAGATACGTCCGCGCCGGAGCGTCGAGGTCCAGCTTCCCCTCGTCGACCAGCTGCATGGCCAGCGTCGCGGTCAGCACCTTCGTGATCGAGCCGATCTGGAAGAGGGAGTCGACGGTCGCCTCGACGCCCGTGGCCGTGTTCAGCATCCCGGCCGCGGCGTCCACCGTCTCGTCGCCGGCGCAGACCGCCACCGCCGCCCCGGGCACCCCGTTCTCGGCGAGCAGGTCCGCCAACCGGTGTCGCAGCCACGCACCGATCTCGTCCAGCTTCGACACCGGTGTCCTCCTTGCTCGACTCCCGACGAGCATAGGGTCGGCGAGGCCCCGGCTCTTCGTTCGCCGCCACCACGAGCGGCACGTCGTTTCGTGGGTTCGGCCAAGGCGTCGCGGCCCCCGGAACAGGACCACCCGCCCGCGTCCGGCGCTCAGGGGCCGCTGTCAATCGCGCACCGCTCGCTCGGCGGTCCGGCCGGACGTGAAAGTGCTCAATTGTCGAGGGACGAGGCGAGGCGTCGGAGCAGGGCGGCCAGTCGCTCCTGTTCCGGCGCGCTGAGCCCGGCCAGGACGCGGCGCTGGTTGTCCAGGTGGGCGGCCATGAGGTCGTCGGTCAGCGCGACGCCCTCGGCGGTGAGGGTGACGAGTCGTCCGCGCGAGTCGTTCTCGGCGACGGTCCTGCCGACCAGGCCGCGGGCTTCGAGCCGGTCGACGCGCTTGGTGATCGCGCCGGTGGTGACCAGGACGGCACGGCTCAGCTCTCCCGCGGACAGGGTGTAGGGCGCGCCGGACCGGCGCAGTGCCGCGAGGACGTCGAAGTCGCCGTTGCCGAGGTCCGCGGCGGCGAAGAGCGGGCGGAGCCGCTGGTCGACCGCGTCGGTGAGGCGGAAGAGGCGGCCGATGACCAGCATCGGGCTGGCGTCCAGGTCGGGGCGCTCGCGGTTCCACTGGGCGACGATCGCGTCGGTGGCGTCAGGGTCCATGGCGTTGATTATATCTTCCTTGGAAGTTATATTAGCTTCCATGGAAGATAATCTTGCGCTTCGGCAGGCCGTGCAGGTCGTGTGCTACTTCGACGCCAGCTGCCCGTTCGCCTGGATCACCTCCCGGTGGCTGCTCGAGGTCGAGCGGCTGCGGCCGGTCGACCTGAGCTTCCGGATCATGAGCCTGTCGGTGCTCAACGAGCACCGCGAGATCGAGCCCTGGTACCGCGAGTTCAACGACCGCGCCTGGGGCCCGGCCCGGGTGTGCACGGCCGCCGAGATCGGCCACGGCGCCGCGGTCCTGCGCGACCTGTACACCGCGCTCGGCACGCGCATACACGCGCAAGGCAACAAGGACTTCGACACGGTCATCCCCGAGGCCCTGGAGGAGTCGGGTCTGCCCGCATCGCTGGCCGAAGCCGCCCGCAGCGAGGAGTTCGACACGGCTCTGCGCGCCAGGCACAAGGCCGCGCAGGACGCCATGGGCGAGGAAGGCGGCACGCCTCTCATCACCCTCGACGGGGCGACGTTCTTCGGGCCCGTCCTGAACGCCATCCCGAAGGGCGAGCAGGCCGTCCGGCTGTTCGAGGCCGTGCGGACCCTCGCCGGGACGGGGCCGTTCGCCGAGATGAAGCGGGCACGGGGTGCGCTCGACTTCAGCTGACTCGAACGCGTCCACGCGCCGCCGCCTCTACGCCGCCGCACTCGTCGGGTCGGTCGGCGACGGCATCTACGTCCCGCTGACCATGCTGTTCGTTCATGCGCTGACGGGGCTGTCCCTGACGGCGATCGGTGCCGGCCTCAGCCTCGCCGGGCTGTGCGCGCTGGCGTTCATGCCGGTCGCCGGGGCCCTCATCGACCGCATGGGGGCCAAGCGCGTGGTCATGTGCGCGCTGGTACTGCGCGCCGCCGGGTTCGCCGCCTACCCCTTCGCCGACACCTACCCGTCCTTCGTGGCGGTCGCAGTGGTGGTCGCGGTGGGGATGTGGGCCTCCACGCCGAGCCAGCACGCGCTCATCGGCGAGATCGCCCAGGGCACCGAACGCGACCGGCTGCTGGCCTGGGACCGCAGCCTCCGCAACGGCGGCATGGGGCTGGGCAGCATCGCGGCCGCCGCCCTGCTGGCGGTCGACGGAAACACCGGTTTCACCACGGCCGCGATGGTCCTGGCCTCGCTGTTCGTCCTGGCCACCGGCTTGGTGGCCAGGATCCCGGCCGTCCACGACGGTGCACGGCGACCGCCCGAGAAGCAGCAGGGATACCGGCAGGTGCTCACCGATCGGCCCTACCTGCTCATCGCCGCCGCCAACTTCCTGATCGCCTTCGGCTACACCGCACAGGCCATGGCGCTGCCGGTCTTCCTCACCCGCGACATCGGCCTGCCCGCCGCCCTCGCAGGAGGCGTGTTCGCGCTCAACACCGCGCTGGTCGCCGCGCTCGGCGTACCGGTCGCACGCCTCACCATGCGAGGGAGACGCCCCCGCACCTCGGCGCTCGGCGCGACCATCTTCGCGGCGTCCTTCGCCGCCTTCGCGCTCATCCCCGGACTCTTCGGCGGCACGACCGCCCTCGTCGCCGTCCTGGCGGTCGCGGTGCTCTACACCAGCGGCGAACTCATCCACTCCGTGCCCGCGCAGGGCCTGTCGGTGCAGGCCGCCCCCGACCACCTGCGCGGACGGTACCTGTCGGTCTACCAACTGTCCTGGTCGCTCTGCCGCACGATCGCGCCCCTGCTCCTGGGATTCCTGCTGGAGACGGGGTCATGGCAGCTGTGGGCGGTACTGGCGCTGATGGTCCTGACCGGGGCGATCATCTTGCTGTGCACCGAGCGCGCCCTGCCGCCGCACGCGGTCGGCATCCGTCCAGCGCCCGGCTCCCCGACCCTCGAGAACGCCGTGCAACAGGCCGGCGCCTAGAGCCGCTCGCGAGCACGGCACCGGTCCGCAGGTCGTGGTTCGCGGCGGGGCGGCCCGGGGTCCTGGGACGCCGCGGTGGCCACGCGCCGCTCGCCACCGTGTCGTCACCGGGACCCCGGCACGACCAGGCCGCCCTCGTAGGCCGCGATCACGGCCTGCACCCGATCCCGCACGCCGAGCTTGGTGAGGATGCTGCTGACATGGGTCTTCACGGTGTGCTCACTGAGGACCATCGTGGCGGCGATCTCGGCGTTGGACTGCCCCAGGGCGATCATTCGCAGGGTCTCCCGCTCCCGGGCGGTCAGCACGTCGAGCTCTCCGGCCGGCGGCTTCGCGGCCGGAGACCGGGAGGTGAACTCGGCGATCAGCTTGCGGGTGACCGAGGGGGCCAGCAGCGACTCGCCGGCCGCCACCACGCGCACGGCGTGCACGAGGTCGTCCCGCCGGACGTCCTTGAGCAGGAACCCGCTCGCGCCCGCCCGCAGCGCTTCGAACACGTAGTCGTCGAGGTCGAACGTGGTCAGCATGAGCACCCGGCACGCCGTCTGGACCGAGACGATCCCGGCCGCCTCGATGCCGTCCATGCGGGGCATCCGGATGTCGAGCAGCAGCACGTCCGGCTCGTGGACGCGGGCCGCCTCGACCGCCTCGATCCCGTCCCCGGCCTCGGCGACGACCTCGATGTCGGGCTGGGCTTCGAGGATCATGCCGAACCCGGCCCGGACGAGTTCCTGGTCGTCGGCGACGACGACGCGCAGACCGCTCATGCCGCGCCCCCGAGCGGCAGCCGGACGACGACCTCGAAGCCGGGGCCGTCGGGGCGCGGTCCCGCCGAGGCGGTGCCGCGGCAGGCGGCGGCGCGCTCTCGGATGCCGATCAGGCCGTTGCCGCCGTGGGGAAGCGCGTGCGGCACCCCCTTGCCGTCGTCGGTGATGCGGATCACGAGTTCGTCGTCCTGCCAGTCGAATCGGATGTCGGCGCGGGTGGCTCCGGCGTGCTTGACGATGTTGGTGAGCGCCTCCTGGGTCACCCGGTAGGCCGCGACGTCCACGTCGCCGGGGAGCGGGACCGGGGTCCCGGTGACGGAGTGGTTCACGGTCAGCCCGGGACCCGCGACGTGGCCGGTGAGGTCGGGCAGGTCGGCGAGCGTGGGCTGCGGCTCGCGCGGGCCCTCGCCCTCCTTGAGCACGCCGAGCAGCCGGCGGAGCTGCACCATCGCGTCGCGCCCCGAGGCGGCGATCGCGTCGAACGCGGCCTCTGCGCGGTCGGGGTCGCTGCGCACCACGACCGGGCCGGCCTCGGCCTGGACGACCATGAGGCTGACCGCGTGGGCCAGGATGTCGTGCATGTCCCTGGCGATGCGCGCCCGCTCGCGTTCCGCGGCCCGCTCGACCTCGACCTGGCGTTCGCGCTGGAGCTGGGCCGCCCGCTCCTCCAGCGCGGCGGCGTGGCTCCGGGAGACGGCCGCGGCCCGGCCGACGGCGTAGGCGGCGACGAACAGCACGACGCCGCGCACCGCCGTGTCGGACGATCCGGTGAACGCGAGCCCGCCGGCGGTGGCGACGGCCAGCGCGATCATGCGCGGCCACCGGGAGGCGTAGGCGGCGGTGGAGTAGATCGCCACCAGGGCGCCGTACCAGACCGGCTGGGCGGCGACCCGGTCCGACAGGTCGTAGAGGGAGACGGTGACGAGGACGACCATGAGCACGGCCACCGGCGCGCGCCGCCGCCACACCAGGGGCACGGCCGCCGCGAGCACGACGGCGTACCCCCACCAGCTCCACGATCCCGGGCTGGAGAGAAGCGGCCAGAGCTGGGCCGCCAGGACGAGCGCGGCGAGCGCCAGGTCCAGCCGGCGTGCCGGGATGGCGCGCAGCCGGTCGAGAAGGGACACGACTCGGCATTCTCCCCTCATCACGCGGCGGCCGGCACGGCGGACTCGTCCACGCGGTGCCGACCGCCGGCCGGGCGGGACGCGCGGGAGACGCGGGCCAGCGCCAGGAAGGAGATCAGCAGGCAGGCGGCGCCCAGCGGCATGAGGTCCTTCTCCACGAACGGCACCAGGACGTCGGCGATCACCAGGACGGGCATCCACGCCTTGACGCGGCGCTGGATCGCCAGCTGGAGGACCAGTCCGATCTGGGCGACGAAGAACAGCAGCGGCCCGAAGCCGTAGACGACCTGCTGTACCCCGGGAACCGACTGGACCTGATCGAACATCACGTCCATCGCGGCGTGGTCGGCCGACCGGAACCCCACGACGAGGTCGATGGTGAACTGGGCGATCAGCGTGGTGATGCCGATGTATCCGGCGGCGACCAGTCCGGTGGCCAGGCGTCCGCGACCGGCCAGCCTCCGGATCTCATGGAACGTCATGGCGAAGAACACCAGGGCGCCGATGAAGGCCAGGTGGCCGGTGGTCCAGGCGAGCCCGGGACCACGGCTGCCGTCCAGGCCGTCGAGGATGCGGATCACGCCGTAGGTGAAGGTGAGGACGGGGGCGGCGACGAAGGCGATGCGGGGGTTCATCTCGTTTGCTCCTATGGTGGTGATGACCTCCGCAATCCTGGTTTCCCGCGGCTGCGTGGACATCGCCGGAGCGAGCGAACTCTCACCTCCCTCGCGAGAGGGTCCGTCAAGCCGGACGGGGTCTCAAGAGCGGCGTCCAGCCCGATCGGTCCCGCGGCCTGCGACCGCGGGGTCGCCATGCGACCAAACAGACAGAGATGTCTTTCAGTTGGTCGGATCAGCTTCTTCCGAACGTTCCGGGCCGATAGGTTCTGATCATGGGCTGGGACGACGAGGGGGTACTGGCGGGCCGGTACCGGAATCTCGGCCGGATCGGCCAGGGCGGCATGGGCGCGGTGTGGCGCGCCCATGACCTCGACCTCGACCGCGAGGTCGCCGTCAAGGAGCTCCGGGTGCCCGAACAGGCCACCGACCAGGAGCGGCGCGTCTGGTACGCCCGGATGGAACGCGAGGCACGCGCCGCGGCCCGCCTGAGGCACAACGGCATCGTGACCGTCTACGACCGGGTGATGGGCGACGACGGCCGGCCCTGGATCGTCATGGAACTGGTCCGCGGCCGTTCCCTCGAACAGCTGCTGGCCGAGCAGAAGACGCTTCCCCAGACCCAGGTCGCCGCGATCGGGCTCGCGATGCTGGACGCCCTCTCGGCCGCCCACGCGCAGGGCGTCGTCCACCGCGACGTCAAGCCCGCCAACGTGCTCCTCGAAGGCGACCGGGTCCTCCTCACCGACTTCGGCATCGCCGCACTGGAGGGCGACGTCACCATCACCCGTTCGGGCATGGTGCTGGGCACGCCCGCCTACATGTCCCCCGAACAGGTCGAGGGCAAGGCCGTCACCCCCGCTTCGGACCTGTGGTCCCTGGCCGCCACCCTGTACGCGGCGGTCGAGGGCCGCCGCCCGTTCGACGGCCCCAGCCACGGAGCCGTCTTCGTCGCGATCGCCACCGGGCGATTGCCCCCTCCCCGGTGCGGCGGCCCGCTGGCGCAGGTCCTGAACGGCCTGCTGCGCAAGAACCCGGACGAACGGCTCTCCCCCGCCCAGGTCCGCGACCTGCTCAACGCCGTCCTGGCCCCCACCGCCGACACCGCCGAGACCGCGGCCGACACCGGACCGCCCTTGCCTCACCGGCCGCCCCGCACCGCGCTCCTACAGCCGCCCATCAGCGAGATCCCGGTCCTGCGCTACCGGACAGTCCTCGTCAGAGTCGCCCTCCTGTGCACCGCGCTCGCCCTCCTGACCTTCCTGAAAGGGCCCTGGGCGGGAGACAGCGACATGCTTCCCCTCCCGCTCTTTTGGGGCTCATACAAATCGATCATCCTGCTGGTGCCCGTGGTCGTGGCGTTCATTTTCATGTGCGGGCTGTGGTTCCTGCCGCACAGACCGACCCTCGTCCTCGCCCTCGTATTCACGATCCTCGGCGGCGTTCATATAGAAGCCCTCATCGTGGAGGGCCATGGTCGGGACGACCCCGTCCTGGTCATCGAGCCCAGCGGCGAATTCGGAATCTCCTGGGTGCTGAGCACGCTCGCGTTCATGTTCGCCTTCATCGCGGCGAACCCCTCACTTGCCGCACGGGTGACGGACCCGCCCGCCCGTCATGCCCTGCTCACCATGGTTGTGCTCGTCGAAGGCATGGTGGCCCTGCTCTGGGTCGTGCCCCTCTACGAGGTGGCAGGGTCGGGGCTGGACCTGGACTCGGACGACAACGCCCCCCTCATCGCCCCTCTCATGCTGCTGGGCCTGCTCTGGCTCTGCGTCCAGCCGTTCATCTGGTCGAGCAAGATCAGAGCCGAGTTCTCCCGCCACTAGAGGGGCTTGCCGCCGAGGGGCGCGGCAGTCCCTCAGGCGCCTTGCCCGGTGGGCTGTGACCGGAGGCTCAGGACGGCCTGGGCGATCTGCTCGGGTTGTTCGGCGACCATGTTGTGGCTGGCGGCCAGGTCGAGGACGCGCAGGTGCGGCCGGTCGGCGGTGAGGGGCAACAGGTCGCGGCGGATGCCCGCGCGCTGCGCCGTCATGAGGTCGCCGACGCGGCCCGGCAGGCCGGGCAGGTTCTCGGTGGCCAGGACGAACAGGGCCGGGCAGCGGATGCCGGCCACCGCCGCGACGCTGTCCTGGAAGCGGGGGTCGTATCTGATCTGCCCGGCCAGCGCGGCGCCCGGCCGCAGGTAGACGCCCTCATCGAGGGTGCGCAGCGACCGCTGGGGATACATCGCCGCGTGGGCCTCGCTCAGCGGCTGGGCCATCGCCTCGGCCTGCGCGTCGAAGATGGTCTGCACTTCCGCCAGGAGCGCGGCCAGTTCGTCCTGCTCGATGCCCGCATAGTGCCGTGGGTCGGTCTCGGCCGAGCGCAGGCCGTCGAGGTTGACGATCCCGGGCCCGTCCGGGTGGCGCAGCGCCCACTGCACCGCGACCATGCCGCCGAGTGAGTGGCCCACCAGGACCGGAGCGTCCAGATCGAGATGGTCGATGACCGCTTGGACATCGTCCAGGACCGCCTCCCACTCCCACGGCCCGTCGCCGGACAGCCCATGACCGCGCAGGTCCATGGCGACCACCCGGTGGGCGCCGGTCAGCAGCGGCGCGACCGCGTCCCAGTGCAGAAGGGTGCCGCCGAGGCCGTGAAGCAGCAGGACCGGGGTCCCGCTGCCGCCGTGGTCGCGGACGGCCAGCGGGACGGGACGGTCATCGATGATCGAGTCGTGCGATGGCACGGGTGTTCTCCTGGGGGCGGTCGAGCCGGTCGCGGATGGACGAGGTGGTGACGCCGCCGTCGGGATGCCGGTCGAGCTTGCCGCGCTTGACGAGGTCGTGGACGCCTTGCCGGGTGATGCCGAGCATCGCCCCGGCGGTGGAGTACGGCACGGCCTCGGCGGGGTGGACCATCGAGCGGGCCACGGCACGCCCCACCGCGGTCCGCCACCACGAGGCCGGCGGATCGAAGGCCGCGTCGCCGGGGAAGAACACCCCGACGAGCCGGGCCGCGGTCATGGCGGCCCGCTCCCGGTCGGGGCCCAGCAGTTGGGCGGCCCAGACCTCGGCCTCCACCCGCAGCCGCGCCCTGATGGGCTCGATCGGCTCGTCCGAGGCCAGGAGGATCTCCAGCGGATCGAGGATCCGCGTCTCCAGCAGCCGGACGAGTTCGGCCACCAGCTCGACATGGTCTTCCGTGGTCGTCACTTGACACAAGATAGCAAGTACTTGCTCTCAAACGTCAAGTAGTCCAGCCGGGGAGATCCGGGCACGGCCGGTTACAGTGCCGGTCATGCCTGGCGACTTGCACGAGAGCGCGGTGGTGGCCGACGCGCACAACGACCTGCTGATGGCGGTGGTGGCACGCCCGCCCGCCCGTTGGGCGTCCTTCTTCAGGGAGCGGTGGCTGCCGCAGCTCCGCACGGGCGGAGTCGATCTCCAGGTGCTCCCGGTGTTCATCGACGACCGGTTCAGGCCCGAGGGGGCGCTGCGCGAGACGCTCCGGATGATCGAGTGCGCGCACGCGATCGCCGAGGGGAACCCCGAGGACGTCCGGCTCTGCCTCGACGGCCCGCAGATCGACGCGGCACTGGACGAGGGGAAGATCGCGCTGGTCCTGGCGCTGGAGAGCATGCCCGGGCTGGACGCGAACGTCGAGCTCCTCGCGACCGTGCACCGGCTCGGCGTCCGGGTCGCCTCGATGGCGCACTGGGGGCGCACCCCGCTCGCCGACGGCAGCGGCGAGGACGCCACCGCGAGCCGCCTGACCGCCGCGGGCGTCGAGGCCGTGGCCGAGATGGAGCGGCTCGGCATCCTGCTGGACATCTCCCACCTGGGGGCGAGCGGGGTGGAGCACGTCCTCGAACTCGCGTCCCGGCCGGTGGTCGCCACCCATTCCAGTGCCCGCGCCCTACGCGACCACCACCGCAACCTGGCCGACGACCAGATCCGGGGCGTCGCGGCTACCGGCGGCGTGGTCTGCGTGAACTTCCTGCCGGGCTTCCTGACCGCCGACCCCTTCGGCTACACCGTCGCCAGGCTGGCCGACCACATCGACCACGTCGCGTCGGTGGCGGGCATCGACCACGTCGGCCTCGGCCCGGACTTCGTCCACGAGGTCTTCACCGACCTCACCCCGCCCTGCTGCGAGGACCCCGCGGCGAACGCCGGCTTCGACGTCATGGCCACCCTCCCCGGCCTCGCCGGCCCGTCCGGCCTGCCCCTGCTCACCGACGAACTCCTCGCCCGCGGCCGTCCCGAGCCCGACATCCGCAAGATCCTCGGCGGCAACCTCCACCGCCTCCTCACCACCCACCTCACCTGACCACCCGCCAAGGCGGTGGAACGCGCGGCAAGCGGAGGCAGGCCGCCCGGCGGGTCAGCCCTTGACGGTCAGGAGGGGGCGTAGCTCGACGACCGGGGCCGCGACGTCGGCGCGGGCGAGGCTGGACACGACCGGGCCGATGTCCTTGTACACCCACGGCGCCTCCTGCTTGAGGTCGCGGCGCCAGGCGGCCATCACGTCCGCGCGGCGGGTGACCGCGGGGTCGCGGTGGTCGAGGGGCGTGACCACACGGAACTCCTTGAGGAACGCGTCGAGTTCGGTGTCGTTCGTGCGGGACGCCGCGCCGCGCGGCACTCGGCGGCCGGCGCCGTGGCACGCGCTGGCCAGGGTCCGCGGGTTGCCGTGCCCGCGCAGGACGTAGCTGGCCGCCCCCATCGACCCGGGCACGATGACCGGCTCGCCCCACATCGCGTACGGCCCATCGACCATGTCGGCGTACCCGCCCGCGGGTGTGGCGCCCTTGCGGTGCACCACCGACCCGTCGTCGTGCCGCCACAGCAGGTTGTGCGGGGCGTCGTAGACGAGTTCGCCGGTGAGGGCGCCGCACTCGGCGGCGAGTCCCTGGCGCAGCATCAGCGAGAGGAAGAACCGGTTGCCGACCGCGAAGTTCGCGGCGTTGCCGAACGCGTCGAGATAGCGCCGCAGCGCTGCCTCGTTCCGCTCGCTGAGCAGGATGGGGAGGATCTTGTTGTCCGGGGTCGGGACGTGCGCGGGCCACGCCTTCCTTGCCTGGTCCAGGCCGTCGGCGTTGGCCTGGTGGCCCAGCGACAGCGAGCCGCTGTGCACCATCAGCACGACCTGCCCGGGTTCGAAGCCCCAGGCGTAGGCGGCCTGCCGGTCGTGGACCGACGCGACGTACTGCAGTTCGGCGAAGTGGTTGCCGCCGCCGACGCTGCCGATGATGCTGTCGTAGCTGGTGCCGCCCGCACTGTCGATCCAGTCGCGGAACGGCTCGGCGGTCGCGGTCGGGTACCGCTCCCCGTGGATCCGGCCCGGCCGCCCGTCCTCAGGCCGGTGCTGCGACCAGATTCCGCTCGCGGGGTCGCCCGGCACCCCGAGCAGGCCGGGCAGTCCGTCGCGCAGCAGGGCCTCCCGCTGGATCCCCGACAGCGCGATCCGCCGCCCTCCTTCGAAGAACAGGTGCCGCAGCCGGCCTTCCAGCGCGTCCAGGCGGGGACGGACCTGGTCGACGGTGAGCGAGGTCGTCTCCAGCCGCATGCCGCAGTTGATGTCGTTGCCGACGGCCTGCGGGATCAGCGCCCCGCTGGTCCGGAGCACGGTGCCGATCGGGATCCCGGCACCCTTGTGCAGGTCCGGGGTGAGCGCGACGCGCTCGATGGCCGCTTCCTCGTCCCCGGTCGCGTCGGCGAGCCGCGCCAGGGTGTCGGCGGTCTGGAGCACGGTGAGGATCTCATCGACCGCGCTGGGCTCGATCGGCACGTCGGCGCCGGCGCAGATGTCGACGGGGGTGTCCCACCGGTTGGGGAGATTGAGCCAGTAGTCGTCGGTACGGACGAGGCGGGGATCCTGCTGGGAGGCGGTCATGGGCTTTCCTTGTGGCTGCCGGATTTCGGGCATGGGTCAGAGACGTGACCGTCCAGAGCGGACGCACGGGACATCGCCCGGTGGGCGACGGACTCCCCGAGGTTCAGCAGCCGCGAGGTGCGACGAACACTAACCAGGCCCCCACCGCCCGGCCAACCGAATATGTCCGACGACCGCGATCACTTGGCGGGCGGGTTGGGGGTGGAGTGTCGCCAGTACTGCTGTTTGCCGTTGTCTCGGACGACGATGCCGATCCGGGCCAGTTCGCGGCGCAGTTCCTTGACGACCTCGGCGGAACGCGAGCCTTCCATGGCCTCCGCGCGCACCTTGAGCAGCGAGTTCGCGTGCTCGGACAGGTCGGGGGTCTTCGGGACCCAGAGGCGGAAGTCGTCCAGGTAGGGATCACCGTCGGTCCAGGCGTAACCGTGTCCGGTGAAGGCCGCGGCGAGCTTCCGGGCGCTGAGGTCGCACTTCTCTCTGGCGATCTCCTCGCCCCCGCGGCCGAGCAGGACGAGATGGCCGCGGTCCCGGAAGACCGGGCCGACCCGGTCGCGGGTGATCTCCTGGACGTGCCCCGGCCGCCTGAGGACCACCCGATCGTCGGACACGGCGACCGAGACCTGCTCCAGGGAGTCGGAGAAGATCAGGCCGAGCCCCACGACGGCGCCGAGGGCGACCAGGCCGGCGGTGAGCCACGGCTCGGGGATCGAGACCAGCAACCGGGCCGGTCCGCGCATCGGCGCCCACTCCAGGGTCGTCAGCCAGTTCGCGAGCGCCTTGACCAGCCAGCCGAGCCCCGCCATGAGCGCCGCCGCCGCGATGTACAGGGTCGTCCAAGCCCAGACGGACCGGGCCAGCGTCGTCGGAGCTTCCGGGTGTTCCCACTGATTCCGTCGCATGGTCAGGACCTCGTTGCCATCGCTTCGACCGGGCTCTGAGCAGCGGCTTCGCCGTGCCGTCGCAGCCGGTGGTCGACGACGGCCAGAAGGAACAGCACGCCCAACACCGGGGAAGGGCCAGGGGCGACGTTCATGATTCTGGACGCTAATGACGCGCCTCAACGGCCCGCAGCCCACCAAAGTCGTCCGTCGGCCACCGAAGGTCGATCATCGCGGGAACCAAGTGCGCAGGTTCGCCGGACGGCACCTCCGTCTCGCGAGGAACCGCTGGACGGCGGGGCGGCGATCCCCGCCGGCGGGGGTGTTCGGGTAGCCGTATGGGGGTTTCTCCCCTCCCCGTTCCCGGCGGCCCGGAGCAGGCTGGTTGTCGATGCGATCTCACAGCGACTTCCGCGCCGGGAAGAGTGAATCCTCGCCGGCGCCGACCGTCCCGCCCGTGCGCGCACGCACCCGATCACGCCGCGCGCTCACCGGCCGCGACCTGTGGCGGATGCGGGGCCGGGCCGGCACCCGGATCGCGATCTTCGACGGCCGCGGAAGCCGTCGCCCGGCGGGCATGCCGTCACCGCGCGGTGGTCGGGCGTGCCCGTCGCGGCTGTGGCCGGCCGCGCGTTCCCGACTCGTCCTTGGAGCGGTTCGATGACCCACGGCACGGAGGACTTCCCTCTCTGGGGCGGTGTGGCCACCGTGATGGTGGACGACCCAGGCCGTCTCGGCGCGGCCCGCCAAGCCGTCGACCACGTGATCGACGACATCGACGCCGCGTGCGGCGCCTTCCACGACGATTCGGATCTGGCCCGGGTCAACGCCGCCGCGGGCCGTCCGGTACGGATCGGCTCCACCTTCCTGGCGGTGCTGTGGACGGCCCTGCACGCCTGCGACCTGACCGGCGGGCTCGTCGACCCCCTCATCGGCGCCGACGGCGCCGGAAACGGGGCGGTCGTGATCGACGACCCGCCCGGAACGGTGACGATCCCCGCCGGGACGACCCTCGACCTGGGGAGCATGGCGGTGGCGTTCGCCGCCGACCGGGCGGCCGAGTCCGCCGCCGGGCAGGCCGGGTGCGGCGTCTGCGTCTGCTTCCCCGGAAGCGTCGCCACCGCGGGACGGATGCCGGACGCGGGCTGGCCGGTCCAGGTGGCCGGCGGTCGCGGCCGGGGGCACCGCGGCGAGCCGTGGCCCGAGCAGGAGATCGTGCTGCGTGCGCCCGGGCTGGCCACCTACTCCCCGCCCGCGCCGGGCCACGGGGCCGGGCGGCCGCAGGTCGTCCCCCGCGCCGCCGGCGTACGGCCGATCGTGCGCGAGCAGCACCCCTGGCATACGGTCTCGGTCATCGGCCTGGCCTGCGTCGCCGCCAAGACCGCCGGCATCGCCGCGCTGGCGTCCGGAAGCGCGGCCGCCACCTGGCTGGGGTCCCGGGAGTTGCGGGCCCGGCTGGTGGACGCCGACGGCCGGGTGACCACCGTGGGCGACTGGCCCGCCGGTCCCGGCCACCCGCCGGCGGCGCCGGCGCGCACCCCGGCGCTCAAATGCTGATCGCGTAGGCGACCGCGCCGTCCAGGCTCAGCTTCGCGCCCGAGGCGTAGGCCGCGGTGAACTCCCGATCCCCGAGTTCCCGGCGGGCCCGGGCCTCGCAGTCCCGGTGGGAACGCGTGAAGGTCTGCAACCCGAGAGGCGGGATGTCGAAGGCCCGCCAGAGGCGGCCCGCCGAGCCCAGCAGCCGGGCGGCCCTGTCGTGGTCCCCCTGCGCGCAGGCGGCCCAGGCCAGCACCTCCAGGCACTGGCTGAGCCCCCACGAGTCGCCGATCTCGATCAGCAATGTGGCCGCCCGGCACATCCTGGCCCAGGCCAGGCCCGGGTCCTCCTGCCACCATGCCGCGTACCCCAGGGTGATCAGGGCGTACGCCTTGAAGATCTGCGCATGGTGGTCCTCGGCCAGGGCGAGGAACTCCTCCCCCAGCGCCGCCCCCTCCTCCGGGCTGTGGGCGGCCACGCCGAACGAGGCGGCGAAGTGCAGGTTCACGGCCACGGCGTCCAGGTCGCCCCTCGCACGATGGCGGGCACGCGCGTCCCGCAGCAGCGCGAACCCGTCGCCTGTGTCACCGCGGGCCAGCGCCGCGATCCCGCGGGCCTGAAGGCAGAACGCGCCCGCCGCCTCGTCCCCGCACCCCTTGGCGGTGACGGCGCATTCGTCCGCCCGACGTTCGGCCGCTTCGAGATCATGCTGGTAGGCCGCGAACAGGACGTCGACCCACAGCGCCATGAGGCGGTCGTCGTCGGTCGGGCTCAACAGCCCGAGGGAGCGTTCCAGCCAATGGCGCCCCTCGGAGAGGGCGCCCGCGAGCAGCCACGCCGACCACAGGGAGACCGCGATCCGCAGGCCGGACGGGTCGCCGGGCGGCCGCATGCAAAGATCCAGCGCCAGCCGGAGGTTGGGGATCTCCGTCAGCACCGCCCGGTAGCGGTCGAACTGGTCGGGGACCAGCTGATCGATCCGGTTCCGCTCGGCCAGCCACCGGTAGTGGTCCAGGTACCGGCGGAACAGCGCCGGTTCGTCGTCGTGCGCCAGCAGCTCGCGCCCGTAGGCGCGGATGCTCTCCAGCATGCGGTAGCGGCTGCGGCCCGCGCCGCGGACGCTGATCAGGATGGACTTGTCGACCAGCCCGGAGACCAGGTCGAGGACGTCCTCGGGCTCGATCCCGTCGCCCGAGCAGACCGCTTCGGCGGTCTCCAGGTCCATCTCCCCGGGGAACACCGCGAGCCTCGTCCACAGCCGCCGCTCGCCGGGCGTGCACAGCCCGAAGCTCCAGTCCATGGTCATGTACAGGGCCCGGTGCCGCGGCGGGGCCCCGTTGTCGGGACGGGCGAGGAGGTCGAAGCGCCGGTCGAGCTCGTCCGCCAGTTCCTCCAGCGGCGTCGTGCGCAGCCGCGCGGCGGCGAGTTCGATGGCGAGCGGGAGGCCGTCCAGGCGCCGGCAGAGCCGGGCCAGCGCGGGCGCGGTCGCCTCGTCCACCGTGAACCCCGGCCGCGCCTGGGCCGCCCGCTCGGCGAACAGGCGCACCGCGTCGCTGTGCGCGATGTCCGGCACGGCGGCGCCGGGGGCCGGGACCGCCAGCGGGGGCACCACCAGCACCTGCTCGCCCCCCACCCCGAGCGCCTGCCTGCTGGTGGCGAGGACGCGCAGCCGCGGCGCACCGCTCAGCAGCCGTGCCGCCAGTTCGGCGCACTCCGGCAGCAGGTGCTCGCAGTTGTCGAGGACGAGCAGGAGGCGCTTGTCGGCCAGGTGGTCCACCAGGGCGGGCAGAGACCGCCCGCAGGTGTCGCGCAGTCCCAGCGCGGCCGCCACCGACGTCTCCAGCAGGCGGACGTCCCGCACCGCGGCCAGATCCACGATCTGCACCCCGGCCGGGAACCACGTCCGCAGCGTCGACGCCGCCTGGCGCGCCAGCCGGGTCTTGCCGACGCCGCCCGCGCCGGTGAGGGTCAGCAGCCGCGTCCCGGGCAGCAGTCGCCGCACCTCCGCGACCTCGTGGAGGCGTCCGACGAAGGCGGTGCGGTCCGCGTCCCGGTCCGGCACGATCTCGCGTTCGGCCATGGCGCGCCGTCACCCCCCGGGCCCCGGGCCGGTCTCCCGCCCTCGATCGTGGACCCAGCCGGCGATCTGGACCCGGGAGTTGAAGCCGAGCTTGTTCATGATGTGCTCGATGTGGCCCTCCACGGTGCGCTGGGAGATCACCAGGGTGGCGGCGATCTTCTTGTTGCTCTCCCCCTCCGCCACCAGCCGCGCGATCTGCGTTTCCCGGGGCGTCAGCGGGGACGGTTCCTCGACGTCCTCGTCCCCCGCGTCCGCGGGCGCCGCCTCGTTCAGCGCGTAGGCGAGCCCGTCCTCGCCGGGAAGGCCCGCGCCGCGCTCGAACTCCGCGCGGAACGCCTGCTCGCCGAGCGCCCGGCGGGTGTCGTCCACGCACGCGTCGTGGTACCGGACGAGGTGCCCGTACCCGGACAGGACCGCACCGACCGCCTTCCACACGGAGTGGGCGATTCCCAGCAGGCGGGCCGCCCGCGCGTGCTGCTCCTCGGTGGCGGCGACCCAGGCCAGCACCTCCAGATTGACCCCGAGGCCGAGAGGATCGTCGAGCGAACGGTTGAACCGCAGGCTCTCCTGCTCCATCGCCGTGGCGCGGGCGGCGTCGCCCTGCCGCCACACCTCCACGCCCAGGGCCATCAGCGCGTACGCCCTGTGCCAGCCCTCCCCGTGCGCCTCGCACACCGCGATCCCCTGCTCGCCGATGGACACGGCGAGTGCCGAGTCGCCCAGGAAGGAGTGCGCGAGCGAGAGCCGGATCAGCGCCAGCGCCTGGCCCACCGGGTCCCCGGCGGCGACGTGGCGTTCCACCGCCTCCTCGTAGAGACCGATCGCGGCGTCGGCGTCCTGCCGGAACATGGCGATCATCCCGGAGTACAGGGCCACGTACCCCAGGACGTCGCCGCACCCGAGCCGCTCCCCGATGGCCCGGCTCTCCGCCAGCATCGCGGCGGCGCCGTCCAGGTCGCCCTGGATGATCGCCAGCCAGCCGTTGGACCACAGCGCCCTGGCGCGGACCTCGTCCGCTCCGGTGTCCAGGGCCAGCGCCCGGTCCATCCAGCGGCGCCCCTCGGCCAGGTAGAAACTGGTGATCCAGTGGTAGAGCAGGTCGGCGCCCATCCTCAGGGCGGCCCCGACCTCGCCCGGGGCGGACAGGCAGTAGTCCAGCGCGGTGCGCAGGTTGGCGTGCTCGACCTGGAGCCTGTCGAGCCAGGCGATCTGGTCGGGGCCGAACAGCCGGACGCGCGCCTCGGCCGCCAGCCTCCCGTAGTAGTCGCGGTGGCGGCGCCGGAACCGCGCCGTCTGCCCGGCTTCGGCGAGCCGCTCCCGGCCGTACTGCCGGATGCTCTCCAGCAGCCGGTACCGGACGACGCCGCCATGGTCCTCACGGCTCAGGATCGACTTCTCCACCAGGGCCGCGATCAGGTCGACGACGTCCGCGCGGAGGATCCCGTCGCCCGAGCACACGTCCTCGGCCGCCTCCAGATCGCAGCCGCCGGCGAAGACCGACATCCTCCGCCACAGCACGCGTTCCGGCTCGGTGCACAGCAGGTGGCTCCAGTCGATCAGCGCGCGCAGCGTCTGGTGCCGCGGCAGCACCGCCCGCGATCCCCCGGTGAGCAGCCGGAAGCGGTCGTCGAGCCGGTCCAGCAACTGGTCCACCGACAGCACCCGGAGCCGCACCGCCGCCAGCTCGATGGCGAGCGGGAGCCCGTCCAGCCGCCGGCAGACCCGTTCCACCGCCGCCCGGTTGGCGCCGGTGACGGCGAAGTCGGGGACCACCGACCGGGCGCGGTCGGCGAACAGGTGCACCGCCTCCGACATCGGCGGCGGCCGGGCCGTCCCGCGCGGGTCGAGGCTGTTCAGCGACAGGGGCGGCACCGAGAGCGTCTGCTCGCCGGCGATCCCCAGGACGTGCCGGCTCGTGGCGAGGATCCGCAGATGCGAGGCCGAGCGCAGCAACCTCTCGGCCAGCACCGCGCACTCGTCGTGGAGGTGCTCGCAGTTGTCCAGGACGACCAGCATGTGCTTGTCGCGCAGGTGCTCGACCAGCACGTCCGCCGAGGGGCGATGGGAGTGGTCCCGGATCTCCAACGCCTCCATGACCGTCGCGGCCAGCAGCTCCGGCTTCTCCACCTCGGCGAGTTCGACCACCCACACGCCGTCCGGGAACGCCCGCCGCACGACCGTCGCCAGCCGCGTCGCCAGCCGCGTCTTGCCGACCCCTCCGACGCCCGTCAGGGTCACCATCCGCGATTCCGACAGCATGCGCCTGAGCTCGGCCAGTTCGTTCCGCCGCCCCACGAAGCTCGTCGTGTCCGCGGGCAGCCGCGACAGCCGATGCTCGCTCGCCGCGCTCGATACCGCTGAACCCATCACCGCCCCGCACAGTGCGTCCGCACCGTGTCACACACCCGATCGGCTCCCACCCTAACCATCCGATTCGCCGACATTCAGCAATGAACTGGTCAAAACGCAGCGGCCTCACGGGATACCAGGACAAACAACTCAAACAGCTATCCACCGTTCGCTCGTCATCGAGCGGTCGGAACGGGGGCCGGGACGGGCCGGACGCGGCCCCGGAGCGGTTCGGAGGCCCTAAACTGACGGTATGCCAGAAACCGTGCTGACCTCAGACGGCAGAGTCGCGGGCCGGCGTGCCAAGGCGACCAGGCAGCGGCTGCTGGACCGCCTGACGGAGATGCTCGCCACCTCCCCCTACCGGGACATCACGGTGATCGACGTGGCCCGGCGGGCCGGGACGTCCCCCGCCACCTTCTACCAGTACTTCGCCGACATCGAGGCCGCCGTCCTCACCATCGCGGCCGACATGGCCGAGGCGGGCAAGCGGCTGCGCCCGCTCGTCGAGGACCAGCCCTGGACCGGGAAGTCCGGCTACGAGACGGCGCAGATGCTGGTCGACGGCTTCCTGGACTTCTGGCGCGACAACGAGGCGGTCCTGCGGGTGGTGGACCTCGCCACGATCGAGGGCGACGAGCGCTTCCACGCGCTGCGCGTCCGCATGCTCAACAACGTGATGACCGCGCTCGCCGAAGTGATCGCCGACGCGCAGCGGCGCGGGCGGGTGGCCGAGAACGTCAACCCCGAGGCGCTGGCCGGGGCGCTCGTCGGGATGCTGGCGCACAACGCCGCCCACCAGCAGGGCTACGAGTCCTGGGAGATCAGCGTCGCCGACCTGCGGGAGAGCATGGCCCAGCTCGTCTTCTGGGCCGTGTCGGGCAGGCGCCCGCCCAAGTAGCCGACCCCCGGAACGGCCCCGGACGCGCACGTGATCCGGCAGGGCCGAGCACGCCCACCTGTCACGGACATTAATCTGACGCCCCATCAGATAAATGTCTCTTCGAGGTTAAACTGACGGTATGTCAGATCACAGCCCATCTAGGGCCGAGGACATCGAGCGGGACGTGAGCGGCCGGGTCCTGGCGCTCCGCGAGGAGGATCTCGGCGTGTTCTTCAGGCCGCGCACGCTCGCGGTCGTCGGCGCCTCCGACACGCCGGGGCGGCCGAACACCGCCGTCTACCGGAGGCTGCGCGCCTGGGCCGAGCGCGTCGGGGCCCGCGTCCATCCGGTCAACCCCGGCCGCGACCGGGTGGACGGCGAGCCCTGCCACCGGTCGGTGGCCGACGTGCCCGAGCCGATCGACGTCGCCGCCGTCCTGGTCGGCGACCCGTCGGGGGTGCTCGACGAGCTCGCGGCCGTCCGCGCCCGCTTCGCCGTGGTCTTCGCGTCCGGCTTCGCCGAGCTGGGCGAGGACGGCAGGGACGCCCAGGAGCGGATGGGCCGGCTCGCGCTGGACGGGCCCCGGGTGCTGGGCCCGAACACCAACCTCAACGCGTTCGAGGAGTTCCGCGACGACCTGGACGGTCCCGCGATCGCGCTCATCTCGCAGAGCGGCCACCAGGGGCGTCCCGTCTTCCAGGCGCAGGAGCTCGGCGTCCGGGTGTCGCACTGGGCGCCGACCGGGAACGAGGCCGACCTGGAGTTCGCCGACTTCCTCCGGCACTTCGCCGACCTGCCCGAGGTCGGCGCGGTGGCCGGGTACGTCGAGGGGTTCAAGGACGGCCGCACGCTGATGCTCGCCGCCGACCACGCGGCCCGGCGCGGCGTGCCGGTCGTCGTGGTGAAGGTCGGACGGACCCGGGACGGCGCCTCGATGGCCGCCTCGCACACCGGCAAGCTCACCGGATCCGACACGGTCGCCTCTGCCGTGCTCGAGCAGTTCGGCGTGACCCGGGTCGACGGGCTCGACGAGCTGCTGGACACCTCCGCGCTGCTGGCCCGCGCGAAGCCGCCGGTGAGCGGCGGGGTGTGCGTGTACGCCATCTCGGGCGGCACCGGCGCGCACATGGCCGACCTGTGCTCGGCGGCCGGGCTCGAACTGCCCGAGCTGTCGGCCGCGACGCAGAAGGCGCTGCACCAGTGGATCCCCGACTACCTGCGGGTCTCCAACCCGGTCGACAACGGCGGCCATCCGGTCGGCGACTGGCGCGGCCGCCGCATCCTGGAGACGATCGTGGCCGATCCGGCGGTCGGCGTGCTGATCTGCCCGATCACGGGGGCGTTCCCGCCGATGAGCGACGTCCTGGCCCGGGACCTCGCGGAGATCGCCGAGCGCACCGACAAGCCGGTCTGCGTGGTGTGGGGCTCACCGGCCGGAACCGAGCCGGCGTACCGGGACATCCTGCTCGGTTCGCGGCGGCTCGCGGTGTTCCGCACCTTCGCCAACTGCGTCGGGGCGGTGCGCGCCTATCTCGACTTCCACGAGTTCCAGGCCCGGTACCGGTCCCCGTTCTCCGACGTGCCGAGGGCTCCCTCGCCGGCCGCCGCCGAGGCGCGGCGCCTGCTCACCGCCGGACCTGCCTCGGAGCACACCGCCAAGGAGCTGCTGCGCGCGTACGGGATCCGGACGCCCCGCGAGGAGCTGGTGGGCAGCGCCGCGGCGGCGGCCCGCGCCGCGGCGTCGATCGGGTTCCCGGTCGTCCTGAAGGGGTGCGGGCCGGGCATGGCGCACAAGTCCGACCTCGGGCTGGTGCGGCTGGACCTGCGCTCGGCGGCGCAGGTGCGCGAGGCGTACCGCCGGGTCACCGCGCATGCCGGGGTCGACGCGGCGCTGGTCTGCGAGCAGGTGCGCGGCGGTGTCGAGACGGTCGTCGGCCTGGCCCACGACGAGTTGTTCGGGCCCACGGTGATGGCCGGGCTGGGCGGGGTCTTCGTCGAGGTGCTCCAGGACGTGGCCTTCCGGGTCCCGCCGTTCGACGCCGCCGAGGCCCGCCGGATGCTGGCCGGGCTGCGCGGGTTCCCGCTGCTGGACGGCGCCCGGGGCCGGCCGAGGGCGGACGTCGGCGCGCTCGTCGACGTGATCATGAAGGTGCAGCGGATGGGGCTGGAGCTGGACGGCGTGCTAACCGAGCTGGACATCAACCCCCTCGCCGTCCTGCCGAGCGGCGCCGTCGCGCTGGACGCGCTGGCCGTCACCGCGCCTGCCTGACGCCCTGTCAGTTTCACCGGTCGACCGCCTTCCGCAATCGGCGGCGCGCCGTTACCTTGTTTCTGACGGTCCATCAGATTCAGTTCGGATGTGAGACATGAGCCTGTCCTTCGGCGAGCTACCGAAGATCATCAGCGTGGACGACCACGTCGTCGAGCCGCCGCACGTCTGGCGGAACTGGCTGCCCGCGGGGCTCCGCGACCGCGGCCCCCGGGTCGAGCGCCGAGGCATCGGCGCGATGGAGCACCTCGGCGGCGGCACCTACCGCCAGACCTTCGACGACGACGGCCCGCAGGCCGACTGCTGGATCTACGAGGACCTCGTCTACGTCCACAAGCGCCATGTCGCCGCCGTGGGGTTCGACCGCGACGACATGACGATGTCCCCCATCACCTACGACGAGATGCGGCCGGGCTGCTGGGATCCCAAGGCCCGGGTCGCCGACATGGAGCTCAACCATGTCGAGGCGTCCCTGTGCTTCCCGACCTTCCCCCGGTTCTGCGGCCAGACCTTCACCGAGGCCAAGGACCGCGAACTCGGTCTGGCCTGCGTGCGGGCCTACAACGACTGGATGGTCGAGGAATGGTGCGGCGACTCGGGCGGGCGGCTGATCCCGCTCTGCCTGATCCCGCTCTGGGACGCCGAGCTGGCGGCGCGGGAGGTGCGCCGGAACGCCGCGCGGGGCGTGCGCGCGGTCTGCTTCAGCGAGATCCCGCCGCACCTCGGGCTGCCGAGCGTCCACTCCGGCGCGTGGGACCCGTTCTTCGCCGCCTGCCAGGAGACCGGCACGGTCGTGAACATGCACATCGGGTCGTCGTCCAAGATGCCGGCCACCTCGGCCGACGCGCCGCCCGCGGTCTCCGCCGCGCTCTCGTTCAACAACGCGATGGCCTCGCTGTGCGACTTCCTGTTCTCCGGGGTGCTGGTCCGCTTCCCGCAACTGGAGGTGGCGTACTCCGAGGGGCAGATCGGCTGGCTGCCCTACGTCCTGGAGCGGGTGGACGACGTCTGGGAGGAGCACCGTGCCTGGGGCGGCGTGCGGGACGCCATCCCCGAGCCGCCGTCGGTCTACTTCCACCGCCAGGTGTACGGCTGCTTCTTCCGCGACGTGCACGGGCTGGAGTCGCTCCACCGGATCGGCGCCGACCGGGTGACCTTCGAGACCGACTACCCGCACACCGACTCGACCTGGCCGCACACCAGGAAGGTGGCCGAGGAGATGTTCCAGGGCCTGGACGCCGAGACCGTCTACAAGATCACGCGCGGCAACGCGATCCGGATGCTGAAGCTCGACCTGGTCTGAGCGGGGTCCCGCAGGCACCACGACGCCCGCGATACCCGGAACGCCGTACGGCCCCGGAACCGTCTCCCGGTTCCGGGGCCGTGACATGCCGTATGTCGTGCCGGAGTGCGAGGTCAGGGCTTGTGGCCCACGGCCTCCGCGTAGAAGGTGCGGTCGACGGCCTCCGACTCGGGCACCGTCCTGCCCAGGGCGCCGCCCTCGACGTAGGCCTTCTGCAACCGGTCGGTGGTGCCCTTGCGGATCTCCCAGTCCCAGATCGGGGCCGGGACGGCGGTGAGGCTCTCCGGCTTGAGGTTGAGGCTCGACGCGAGCTCCTCGACGAAAACGGCGCTCTTCTTGTAGTCCCCGACGAAGTACGTGTTCACGATCCGGATCAGGGCGCGGACGAACGCCACGCCCGCGTCCGGGTTCTCACGCAGCATCCCCGGCCCGTAGATGAGGCCGCCGAGCGGTTCGCCGAGGGGCTGGCCGCCGAGGAACTGGATCCCGGGCTTGCCGTCCACCTGCTTCCAGACCGGGTCGACCATCCACGCCGCGTCCACACCCCCGTTCTCCAGCGCGGTCACCGTGTCGGCGGGCCCGGTCAGGCTGGTGAAGCGGACCTTCTTGAGGCTGGTGCCGTGCTTGCCCAGCACCTGGCTCATCGGGTAGGTGATCACGCTGCCCTTGCCGATGAGCGAGCCGATCTGCGCGTTGTCGAGCTTGGCGGCCTCGGGCGCGGTCCCGTTCGGGACGCGGGCCCAGAGCCCGGACTTGGACTTCGGGTTGGACGAGTAGTTGCCGAGCACCCAGCGGAGCTCGAACTTCTGCTGGAGGCCGTTGAAGAACGCCGCCTCGGGCGCGGACCACATCGCGTCGAGGTCCCCCTTGGCCAGCAGGGGGATCGAGTCGGCGACCGGGAGCTGCTTGAACTCCACCTCCAGGTTCTCCTTGGCGAACTCGCCCTTGGCGATGCCGAGCTTGAGCGGCGCCACGAACTCGGCCGATCCGGTGCTGGAGGACACCGTGATCTTGGTCTTCTTCGCCAGCGGCTTCGGTGCGGGCGCGCCGGCCTTGCACCGGGCCGGTGCGCGGTCGGGGGCCAGGTCGGCTGGATCGCTCCAGGCCGTCGCGCCGCAGTCCGCCACCGGGCTGATCGGACGGGCCTTGCGCGGGGAGTCGGCGCTGACGGCGCCCTCGCCGCCGCACGCGCCGGCGGCGAGCGCCGCCGCCGCGATGATCGGAACGAACAGGGGGATTCTCATCTTGTCCTCCGGCATTGGAACGCCTGGTCAGGTACGGACGCGGTCCCGGTCACCGGGCGCCCAGGGGGTCAGCCGCCGGCCGAGGAAGCGGATGATCTCGGAGAAGACCACGCCGAGCACCGCGACGCAGACGATGCCGACGTACATCACGTCGTTCTGGAACAGCGCCCGCGAATTGAAGATCAGGTAGCCCAGCCCGTCGGTCGCCGCGACGAACTCCGAGGCCACGATGACCAGGACGGACACCCCCGCCGCGATCCGGGCCCCGACCATGATCTGGGGCAGCGCGCCGGGCAGCAGCACGTGCCGGAACATCTGCCACCGGCCCGCCCCGAAGACCGCGCCCGCCTCGCGGTACCCCTCGGGGACGGCCAGGAACGCCGACATCGTGGAGATCCACACGAAGAAGAAGACGGTGGCGGCCACCAGCGCGAGCTGGGGCCCCTCGCCGATGCCGAACATGTTGAGGAAGATCGGCAGCAGCGCCAGCTTCGGCACCACGTAGAGCGCGTCGAGCAGGGGCTCCAGCGCGGCCCGCACCGTCCGCGAGGTCCCCATCACCAGGCCGAGCAGCGCGCCGATGCCGGTGCCGATCAGGAAGCCGAGGACGACCCGGCGCGTCGTCACCCACACGTCCGGCCAGAGCTTGCCGTCCACGGCCAGGTCCCAGCCGTTGGCGACGATGGTCGTCGGCGCCGGGTACAGCCGCGCGTCGATCCAGCCCTGGTCCGAGGCGACCTGCCACAGCGCGATCAGGACGACGGGCACGCCGATCGCCAGCCCGAGCTCCAGCGTGCGCCGGCGCGCCGCCGCTCCGGCCGGGGACCGCTCGGCGGCTCCCGGTTCCCGCACGATGATCCGCTCTTCGGCCGACGCCGCCCGCAGGGTCTGCTGTCCGGTCATCTCGCGCCGCCTCCAGCCGGTTCGATCTCGCCCCGAAGCAGGTCCCACAACTCGGCCTTCAGCTCCGCGCACTCGGGCGAGTGCCGGACGTCCCCGCTGCGGGGGCGCCCGAACGGAGGGGTGCGCTCGGCCAGGACGCGGCCGGGGCGGGCGCTCATCACCAGCACCCGGTCGCCGAGGACGATGGCCTCCTCCAGGCTGTGCGTCACGAACAGGACGGTGCGCCGGTCCGCCTCGCAGATCGCCAGCAGCTCCTCCTGGAGGATGGTGCGCAGCTGCGCGTCGAGCGCGGCGAACGGCTCGTCCATCAGCAGGATCTCCGGCTCGACGGCGAGGGCCCTGGCGATCGACACCCGCTGCCGCATGCCGCCCGACAGCGCGGCGGGGTAGGCGTCGGCGAAGTCGGTCAGGCCCATCCGGGAGAGCCAGTCGCGGGCCCGCCTCGTCGCCTCCTTGCGCCGGACGCCCTGGACGTCCAGCCCGAAGCGGACATTGGCCAGGACGGTCTTCCAGGGGTAGATGCCGTAGTCCTGGAAGATCATCGCGGCCGGGTGCGGGGCGGTGGCGCGGATCTCCAGGCGGCCCGCGCTCGGCCGCAGCAGCCCGGCGACCAGCCGCAGGAACGTCGACTTGCCGCATCCGGACGGTCCGACGATGCAGCAGAACTCGCCCGCCGTGATGTCGAGGTCGATCGGCCCGAGGGCGTGCACGTCCGCGCGGCCCCGGCGGAACCGGCGCTCGACGCCGGTCGCGCGGACGGCGGCGGGCGGTGGCTCCGGATCGTGCCGTGGGATCGCAGAACTCGTTCTGTTCTGGGCGAGTTCCATGGTCTCACCTCCAAGGACGCAGTGGAAGTGACAATATGACGGGTCGTCAGATATGTGCAATAGCCAACGGCGACCGTCTCCGGGGCGAGGTCAGCCGCCCGCCGTGCCGGAGACCGGGCGGGCCCCGCCCGCCGCGTCCGGTCCGCCGAGCGCGCCGGACTCGCGCAGCCGCGCGATCGCCGCCGGGTCGTAGCCGAGCACGTCGCGCAGGATCTCCCCGGTGTGCTCGCCCAGTTCGGGAGCCCGGCTCGGGATCCGGCGCCGCTCACCGACGAACCTGATCGGGCTCGGCAGCTGGTCGGTGCCGAGGCGCTCGGCCGGCAGCCAGGGCAGGCGGTCCTGGAACTGCGGGTCGGCGGCCAGCGTCCGGGGCGTGTTCACCGGCGCGATCGGCACGTCGTGCTCGACGCCGAACGCGATCCACTCGGCGCTGCGGCGCCCGGCGAAGATCTCCTTCAGCTCGTCGCGCAGCGCGGTGTCTCCGACGGCGTGGTCGGCGTAGCGCGAGCCCGGATGCCGTTCGTACAGATCGGGGCGGCCGACGGCGGTACAGAAGTTGCGCCACAGCTCGCGTTCGGAGGCCATGAGCAGGATGTGGCCGTCCGCGGTCGCGTAGAACTGGTACCGCACCCCGTCGCGCATGCCGGCCGTTCCCGGCTCGCGGCGCCGGTACCCGTCGGCGCGGTTGCCGGTGACCTCGCTCTCGGGCCGCTCGTAGGCCCGCCAGGTCTCGCTGCGCAGCCAGTCCATCGACGCGGCGGCGTCCGACTGCGCGACCTCCAGCCGCCCGCCCACCCCGGTCGCCCGAGCGCGGACGACCGCGGCGAGGATGCCGAGGGCGGCGAACAGCGGCCCGGCGTTGATGCCGGTCGACGGGTGCTCAGGGATCGCCCAGTGTCCGTCCCCCGTCGGTTCCGGGCGGACGAGCCCGGCCCAGGTGTCGAAGGCGACGCCGTGGCTCGGCAGGTCGCGGTACGGCCCCGTCTCGCCGTACCCGGAGATGCCGCAGAACACCAGGCGCGGATTGATCTCGCCGAGCACGTCGGGCCCGACGCCGCGGCGCGCCAGGCCGCCCGGCCGCATCGCCTCCACGACGACGTCGGCGCTCCTGGCCAGGTCGAGGAAGACCTCCCGCCCCTCGGCGGTGCGCAGGTCGAGCACGATGCTGCGCTTGCCCCGGCTGATGTGCAGGTGCATCAGCGACACCCCCGACACGAGCGGCCAGGTCGTCTCGCGCAGGTAGTCGCCCCGCGGCGGCTCGACCTTGATCACATCGGCGCCGAGGTCGGCCAGATGGGTGGTGGCGGCGCCGGGGCCGAGCATCGACGCCTCGACGATCCGGACCCCGGCGAGCGGCGCGCCGGGCCGGGTAGGGGTTTCCATCGGGACCGCGCCTCCGAGAGCCGACCGGACGGGCGGCGTTCCCACCCGTTTCTGACTGTCCGTCAGATTAACGCCGCGAAGCCGGAACTGAAAGCCCGTCAGGTTCCGGTCCGCTCCGGGACGGCCTTCGAGAACGCCGGTTCGAGGGCGGCCGGTCTCCGTCGGCACCGCGCGGCAGGACCGCCGAGAAGCCGCGTTCAGGCCGCTTTCCATGAATGTCGTAGATCGGCCGACGGCGCCGGAGCCGGTCGGTAAGGTCCGATGATCATGAAGCTGCGAGGGCGCACGGTCGTGCTGTACGGGGAGTTCTGGGAGATCGAGAGGGAGTCCGCGGTACGGCGGCTCCGGGCGCTCGGCGCACGCGTGGCGCAGGACGCGAC
The DNA here is from genome assembly GCF_040492135.1 of Actinomadura sp. NPDC000600. NCBI lineage: Bacteria > Bacillati > Actinomycetota > Actinomycetes > Streptosporangiales > Thermomonosporaceae > Actinomadura > Actinomadura sp. NPDC000600. The sequence continues at coordinate 134,056 of NZ_JBEUPD010000002.1, read as the reverse complement.
CGAGGAGACGGACCTCATCTTCCTCGGTCCCGGTGAATCAGGGCCGATTCCCCGCAACGACGCGATGCTCCGCACGCCGTACTTCGACGAGGACGCGCTGATCGGCATGCTGGAGCGGGAGGAAGGCGGGGCCGCGCCGGTCGAGGCCCCTCCCCGGCCGTTCGTGCCGGCCGCCGAACTGGCGGAGGCGCAGGGGTCCCACGATCTGTACTCGCTCCTGGACGGGGCCGACTGGTCGGCGTTCGCGCCGGCCCGCGACGTCCCGCCGCTGCGGGCCCGGCTGGCCGAACTCGAACGCGCCGAGGGCGTGACCGACGCCCACCGGCTGGCCACCCGGCGGCTGATCGACACCGGCGCGGCGCGGCTCCAGCACCCGTACGGCCACGACACGGAGATCGTCGCCCACGCGATGAGCCCGGACGGCCGCTACCTGGCCACCGGCAGCTGGGTCGGCGACGACTACGACGCGGGCGGCGTCCTGCAGATCTGGGAGGTCGCGGCCGGACGGTGCGTCAACACCGTGCGCCGCATCGACGGCGGCATCGGATGGCCCGGCTACGAGCGCACGATCCAGTGGTCCGCCGACTCCTCCCGCATCGCCCTGGCCCACTCCACGAACATGGTGGGCGTCTGGTCCTTCGACGGCGAGCGGCTCGCCACGATCAGCGTGTCGGACGGCAACTCGCGCCCCTCGCAGTTCGCCCTCTCCCCCGACGGGCGCAGCGTCTACTACCACTGCGGCACCAACGGCGACGGCGGACTCCAGGGCTGCGTCGTCCCGCTGGAGAACGGCCACCTGAACTGGCTGCCCAACCATGTGGAGACCGACCACCCGTACCTGATGGCGCGCCGGCTGCCCGAGTCCGTGCGGGCCCGCTTCGCCGAGCTCGAAAGGTACGAGGACGACTGGAAGGTCGGGCAGTGGATCGAGGACCCGGAGTGGTCGCCCGACGGCACCCGGCTGTTCGGGGGCAACGCCATCGGCGTGGACGCCGCGACGCGCGAGGTCGTCTGGTACGCGACCGGCAAGTTCGCCCGGCTCAGTCCGGACGGCCGTACCGTCGCCGCCGTCACCCGCCGGGGCCTGTTCCTGCGCGACGCGTCCACCGGGCGGATCCGCTGCGGCCCCTTCGCGCTCGGCGGGCCCGTCTCGCTGCACTGGGCGCCCGGCCGCGCCGCCGACCGGCTGGCCGTCCTGACACCGCCCACGGGCACCGCCGAGACGGGCGGCGTCCACATCCTCGACGGCGAGCGCCTGGTCTTCAGCGCCAGGGTCCCGCATGCGGGGTGGGGGGACCGCGAGGGCGACCGCAACGCCTGGGCCTGGGCGCCCGGCGGCGAACGGGCCGCCTTCCTGACCATCGAGGGAACCGCCGAGGTCTGGTCGTTCGCCGACCCGGCGGACCCCCGGCCGGTCCGGAGCGTGCCCGCCGGGGGCGCCGACGCCGTGTACTGGGGCGCGGACGACACGCTGGTGCTGCTCGACGACGCGGTCATGCAGTTCGTCAAGGCCGAGACGGGCGAGGTCGTCGGCGACTTCTACTCGCTGTACGTCCCGCCGGGCCCGCGTCCGGTGGAGGACGACCTCGCCGAGGAGTTCGAGGGGCGGATCTTCGCCCTCGGCGAGGACGACTGGGCGATGACCCTCCAGCCGGACGCCGTCATAGCTCCGGAGGGCCGCGAGGAGGAACTGGATGCCCTCCTCACCTGGGGGATCGGGTGGCGCCATGCCTGGCCGGTGCGCTGGGGCGAGCTCCGCGTCCTGCCCGGCGCCCTCGCCGCCGCCGACGTCCTGGACTCCGAGGACGGCGAGATCCTGCGCGAGTACCGGGAGGAACTGGAGGAGGCGGACGCCGGTGCGCCCGCCGAGTGGCCGCCCCCGAACACCGCGACCATGGACGACCTGTTCGAGGCGGCACGTGATTCGCTCGCCGGGCTCGACCGCTACAGCTGGGGCTCCCACATCGCCGACCACCTGCGGGCCGCCGCGCGGCTCCGGGCCCGGCACGGCGAACCCGAGGCCGCGATGGCCCTGGTCGGCGACATCCCCGAACCGGCGGGCCGGCTCGCCGCGGCGTCCGACGTCGCCGTGGTCCTCGCCCGGGCCGGGACGTCCCCTCCGCCCGCAACGCCTTCTCCCTTGCCCGGTCGCTGATGCCCTCGGTGGACCAGAAGATGTTCGACGCCGACAGGTCCGCCTCGTTCGGCGCGGCCTGCCAGGCGATGGGGGACACGAGCACCGCCGAGCAGTGGTTCCGGCACGCCCGCGCGGCCATCACCATCGAGCCCAACCCGTGGCAGGACCACATCGCCGTCATGCACTCGATGCTGGAGTGCGGGCGCGACGACCTCGTCCGGGCCCTCCTGGACGACCGCTCCGGGCATCCGCACGGGAGCTTCTTCTGGGACGCGGAGTGGCTCGTCCACCTGCTGCGCACCGGTCGCTTCGACCTGGCCCGCGAGTTCCAGGACCTGCCCGGCTGGGACGTCCCGTACGAGGTGCTGACGGTCCTCGCCGAGCTGGGATTCGCCGATCTGCTGGAGACCTGGGGGGACCATAACTGGGCGGTCGGCGACGAGCTCTTCGAGCCGGCCCGCCGGGGGACGCCACCGGTGCGGCCGCCGGCGCCGACCGACCAGGACGTCCGGGAACTGGCCGAGCGCTACGCCCGCATCCAGGGGATTCCGCACTCGCAGCGCCGGCGCCCGATCGAGGAGCTGATCAGGGCCGCCGCGGAGCGGGGGCACATCTCAGCCGTCCTCGACCTCCTGGAACGGCTGCCGGAGCGCGGTGACTTCAACGACCGCCCCTCGGCGGCGTTCGGTGCGATCTGGCTCCTCTTCACCGGCTTCGACCGGCCCCCGTTCTAGCCGCGGGCGTCGTCCGGCGCCCCTGCCCGCATCCGCTGGTGCGCAGGGGCGCGGAGCGGCGGTGTCAGCTCCCGGTGACGCGGATCGGAGCCCAGCGGAACGCGATCACCTTGACGGTCCCCCGGCCCTTCGGCGGGACGTAGGTGAGCAGCTCGATGCGCTCGACCGTGGTGATGGCCCGCTTCATGCTGGAGCGGCCGGTGAACGGGCGGAGCAGGTCGCCCCAGTCCCGGTGCTTCCAGGTGATCCCGGCGCCCTTGCCCGCATGGCGGAACGACTCGGTCAGCTCGATCGCCGACCAGACGAGCGCGCCGCCGGACGTGGTGCGCACCGCGTACACCGGCGTCTTGGCCCCCGAGTAGGCCGCCGTGCCCGCCCAGCGCTGGGCGCGGAAGGTCTTGCGGTCCTGGAGCAGGCTGGCGCGCTTCTGCTTCGCCCAGGCCGGCACCGTGAACGAGCGGAGGTGCCCGCTCTGCGAGCCCCGGTTGACGGCGTCCGCCAGCGCGGGCGCCACCTGGTTCGGCGCGAGGACGAGCGAGGCGTCGGCCTCCGGGACGACGTCCGGGTAGTCGGCGACGTCCACGCCCGGTGCGATCGGGCCTTTCACCGGCTTGGCGGCCAGCGGCGCGTAGGCGGCGCGCCAGGGGCCGCCCTCCCGGTCCTGGACGAAAACGATGTGGTCCCGCACCGGCGGGTTCGCGCCGCGGTCGGTCATGACCGCGAAGAACCACTTGGGGTGGCCGGTGAACTTGGGGCTCGCCCCGAGGACCTGCCCGTACCTGGCCGGCTTGAACCGCAGCTTGTTCGCCTTGAAGATCCGGTACTTCGCGGCCTCCAGTTGCAGGGACGAACCGGTGTAGACGGTGGCGGCGCCCTTGGCGTTCAGCAGCTTGTGGACGGCGTTGGACTGCGCGACATAGCGCGCCAGGACCGGTCGCACCTGCTGCTCCGTCAGCGCCGGGGCCGGCGGGGGCGGCGGGGCGCTCTCGCCGGGGGCGCCGGCCTCCTCCTTGGCCTTCCCGACGATCCCGCAGCCGCCGGCCGCCAGCGAGACGGCCAGGGCGAGCGCCACGGCGGGACGAGCATGCGGCAACAAGATGATCTCCAATCGGGCCGGGCCCTGCGGCCCGCTCACCTGGCTCAGCGCCAGGAAGATCAGCACTGTCACATCTGTCGCAAATGTCGCGATCAGCCCGCGGGAGCGCCCCCGGTCACGGGGACTCGGCCCCCGGGGCAGGTTGGCGACATCGTGTTGGTATCTTGACGACATGATGTCGACAAAAGCGCGGGTGGGCTGATGTTCCTCGCACTTCGTGAGCTGCGGTTCGCCAAGGTCCGGTTCGGGCTGATGGGCGCCGTCGTCGGGCTGATCGCGGTCCTCATGGTGATGCTGTCCGGGTTGTCGGTGGGACTGGTCCGGGACGGGGTGTCCGGGCTGCAGAACCTGCCGGTCACCTCCTTCGCGTTCGAGCGCGGCGTCCAACACGACTCCGCCTTCTCCCGGAGCGTGGTGGACATGTCCGCCGTGGACGCCTGGCGGAGCCGGCCGGGCGTCGCGGAGGCCGCCCCCTACGGGAACACGCTCGTCAACACCAAGAGCGACCGCGGCGTGGACATCGACCTCGCGCTGTTCGGCGTGGCACCGGACTCGTTCCTCTCCCCCGAGGTGAGCGAGGGCGCGCGCCTGAGCGGCGCGGACGGCATCGTCGTCAGCGACACGGCCCTGGACGCCGGCCTGCGCATCGGCGACACGGTCACGGTCGCCCGCCTCGGGACGAAGCTGCGCGTCGTCGGTGCCACCCCGCGGCAGAACACCTTCGGACACGTCGACGTGGCCTACGTGCCCCTGCGCACCTGGCAGCTGATCAAGGCCGGTGCGGCGCCGGGCGACCCGGTGCCCGCGCACGCCACGCAGGAGATCACCGCCGTGGCGGTGCGCGCGAAGTCCGGGGCCTCGGTCGACCTGGCCGCGGGCGACGCCGCCGCCAGGACCGAGAGCCTCACTCTGGAGGAGTCCTACGGCGCCTCGCCCGGCTACACGGCCGAGACGTCCACGCTCCAGCTCATCCAGGTGTTCCTGTACGCCATCTCCGCACTCGTCGTCGGGGCGTTCTTCGCCGTCTGGGCCATCCAGCGCAAGCACGAGGTCGCCGTGCTGCGCGCCATGGGCGCGTCGAGAGGCTGGCTGCTCCGCGACGCGCTCACCCAGGCGTTCCTCCTCCTCATCGCCTCCGTCGCGATCGGCGCCGGGATCGGCGTCGGGCTCGGCTCGCTCATCACCGGCGGCGGGATGCCGTTCGCCCTCAGCGCCCCGAGCGTCACGGCCGCCGCCGCGGGCCTCGTCCTGCTCGGGCTCGTCGGCGCCGGGGCCGCCGTCGCCCGGATCGCGTCCATCGACCCGGCCACCGCCCTTGGAGGAAACCGATGACCGGCCAGACCACGCCGACCGCCGGGCCGCAGGAGGCCGGCGCGACCGACCGCCCCGGGCTGGTCATGGAGGGCGTCGGCCTGCGGCACGGCGACGGCGCCGAGACCGTCCAGGCCCTCGACGACGTCGACCTGGTGGTGCGCCCCGGAGAGCTTGCCGCGATCGTCGGCCCGTCCGGCGCCGGCAAGTCGAGCCTGCTCGCGGTCGCGGGCGGCCTCGCCCGCCCGGACCAGGGCACGGTCACGCTGGCGGGGGTCGATCTCACGGCCGCCGGCGGGCGGGCCAGGGCGAAGCTGCGGCGCGAGCACGTCGGGTTCGTCTTCCAGTCGGGCAACCTCATCCCCGCGCTCTCCGCCGTCGACCAGCTCCGGCTGCCGATGCGCTTCCGGCCGCGCCGCGCGCGGTCCGGCCGCGACCCCCTCGCGCTGCTGGAGGACGTGGGCATGGCCGGCAAGGCCGACCGGCGTCCCCACCAGCTGTCCGGCGGGGAGCGGCAGCGGGTCGGGATCGCCCGCGCCCTGGTGACCGAGCCGAGCGTGCTGCTCGTGGACGAGCCCACCGCCGCGCTGGACCGGGCGCGCAGCCACGAGATCGTCCGGCTGCTCGCCCGCGAGGCGGGGCAGTACGGCGTGGCGGCCATCATGGTGACCCACGACCACGACGTCCTCGAACACTGTGACACGGTGTACGAGATGATCGACGGGCGCCTGACCGCACTCGCCTGACGCCCCGGCCGGGCCGCCCGGCGGGCGCGACGACGGGACAGGGGAAAGGGGGCCGCGTGCCGAAGATCCAGGCGCCGACCGTGGCGGAGCACCGCGCCGCGCAGCGCGCCGCCCTGCTCGACGCCGCCCGCGGCCTGCTGTCCGAGGAGGCCGAGCGGGCCCCCAGCCTGGCGGACGTCGCCCGCCGGGCCGGGCTCGCCCGCTCCAGCGTGTACGCCTACTTCAAGTCCCGTGACGATCTGCTCGACGCCCTCATCGTCGACACCTTCCCGCGCTGGTCCGCCTACGTCGAGGCGCAGATGGCCAAGGCCGGGACGCCCGGCGACCGGATCCTGGCCTACGTCTACGCCAACCTCCGCCTCGTCGCCCGCGGAGACCACGCGCTGGCCCGCGCCCTCGCGGCCACCGGCCGCACCGACACGCTGGCCAACTCCAGCCGGCTGCTGCACGACGAGCTCCAGACGCCGCTCCGCGCTGCCCTTGCGGAGCACGGCGCGTCCGACCCCGACCGGACGGCCGAACTCATCCAGTCGGTCGTCTACGCCCTGACACGGATGATCGAGGAGGGCCTCGCGGAGCGCGCGGCCCGCCGGCTCGCCCACGAACTGCTCACGCCGTACCTGCGCTCCGCGACGGAGTAAGCGGGACCGTGCCGCCACCGCGGCCGCCGCCTTCGCGCGGCACGCTCGCGGTCAGGCGCGGGCGCGCAGGGCGGGGGCCAGCCAGCGGTTCAGGACGGCGCGGAGCTCGGCCTCGTCCTTCCGCGGCTCGCTCGGGTGCTGGAGCAGCGAGGTCAGCAGGCGCATGACGATCTCGGCGAGCCCGTCGAGGTCGTCCTCGCCGATGCCGGCGGCGGCCCAGTCGACGGGGAAGCGCTGCAGCATCTCGGCGCCGTAGGCGATGGCGTCCGTGGTGGTGGCCCCGCGCCCGAAGGCGGCGGAGTCCTCCAGCTGGAGCAGCAGGCTCAGCTGCGGCTCGCTCGGGATGGTCCGCACGCAGAAGATCATGCCCTCGACCACGGCCTCGGCCGGGTCGCCGATGCCCTCGAGGTGGGCGATCAGCCGGTCCACGAACGCCTCGGCGCCCTGGGCCGCGACCTCGCCGATGATGTCGCTGATGCGGCCGAAGTGGCGGTAGACGGTCTGGCGGGTCACACCGAGCTCGGCCGCGACGTCGGACAGGGTCGTCTTCACGACGCCGTGCCTGTCGATGCAGCGGACCGTCGCGTCGACGATGCGCTGCCGGGCCTCGGCCTCCGACGCGGGAGGGCGGCCGCCCCAGCCGTGGTGCCCCATGGTCTTAGGATCGCACAGGCTCCGCCGTCGTCCGGGGCGCCGTCGCGCGCACCGCGGCCACGGTGAACACGGTGGCGGCGACGGCGCACAGCGCGGCGTACCAAAGGCTCCCGACCGGCGTCCCCTGCTCGGTGACGCCGTCGCTCGACGCCAGGTACGCGGGCAGCGCGACCAGCCAGAAGACGACGTGGACGCCGAGGTACAGCGCCGGATACGTCCGCGCGAACAGCGGCGAAGCCACCGGGGCGGCCTCGCCGGCGCGGCTCGCGCGCCAGGCCTCGGCGAGCAGGTAGAGGCCGGCGATCCACACCGCGGCGAGCTCGACGCCGAGGACGGCCCGCTGGGCCCCGAGGTGGTCCCGGAAGGCGCCGCTGGGCGCGCTCACGATGATCATCGCGAGCGGTGTCACCGCGCCGGCGAGGACGGTGCGCCAGCCGATCTGCGGCCCGGTCAGCGCTGGGCCGTCCCCGCGACCGACCAGGCGGACCACGAGGTAGGTCATCGCGCCGAAGGACACCGAGGCGAACAGGAGCATGCTGTTCATCGGCACCGAGGCGAGCGCGGGCTGGTTGATCTTCTCGTTGGCGGCGTTCCACGCCCACCACCGCAGCTGCGGGCCGAGCTGGTCGAAGACCTCGTAGAAGACCTGGCACGCGAACGCGACGGCCAGCGACCCGGCCAGCGGTCCGCGCCGCGCGAAGACGCCCAGGGCCCGGACCAGCTCGTAGGCGAGCTGCGAGATCGCGGGGTAGAAGGCCACGATGTAGAGCGGCAGCCGGTCGTACATGAACTGCACCGTGAACACGTTGTGGGAGAAGATGAACCCGACGTGCTCCTGCAGCCCGAACCAGCCGGGGAAGTACAGCGGCGGTTCGATCACGGCCAGGTAGACGACCGAGGCGAACCACAGCGAGAGGTTGACCGGGTCGCCGTCGCGGCGCCACCGCCGCCACGCATGGACCAGGGCGAACACCGCGCCGCCGATGACGAGCAGTTCCAGCGCCGGCATGGTGCCGTCGGCGAGGCCGAACGGATTGCGGACGCTGATCACGGGATCGGCGCCGTGGCAGGAGAAGCCGAGTCGCTCGGCGACGCTCTCGGCCGCCGAGTCGCAGGTGTAGCCCATCGCTTGCTCCCTCGGGGTCAGGCGCCGACGAGGTCGTCGCCGCGGGCGCCGCCGGACGGGGAGGCGCCGCGCGGGCCGGCGTAGCCGGTGAAGTCGGTGCCGGGCGGGTCCCGCTGGTCGTCGAACCCGCCGGGCACGATGGTGCGGCCGAGCCGCTGCCGCAGCTTGTAGCGCACGACGCCGAACCAGAACCGCGGGTCCGCGGCCATCTGCCCCAGCGACCTGTCGAGGTTGAACACCTGGGCGAACGTCCGCTCGACGTAGGCGTCCTCGCGGCCGGCGGCGGTGATGGCGTTGAAGATCGGCCAGCTCAGGCGCGCGGTGATCCTGCGGCGCCAGGCAGGGGCGGTCTCGGTTCCCGTCGCGAAGTCGTAGGCCTGGTCACGGGCCATCGCCAGCATCCAGGGCACCTGGAGGGACGCCCTCTGCCGGCGGAGGAACTCGCGGGTGAAGGCGAGGTCGACGGCGCCGCGGACGCGCAGCATTTCGCCGAGGATGAGCGCGGAGCGGGCGGCGGAGCTCATCCCCTGGGCGTAGAAGGGGTTGAAGGCGCAGATCGAGTCGCCGATGCTCACGAGCCCGACCGGGGGCGCCTTGAGCAGGTCGAATCGGCGCCACTTGTTGCCGGTCGAACGGGTCAGGTGCACCTCGGAGGTCGGGGTGCAGGCGCGGGCGGCCCGGCCGAAGACCGGTGTCCGCACACGGTCCGCCGCGGCCTCGAACGCCTCGGCCTTGCGCGGCATCTCGATGCCCCACGACCCCATGCACACGATGGCCCGGTCCCCCTCGATCGGGAAGAAGTTGCTGAGGAACTCGTGCTCGGCGGGGTGGTCGCCGCCGTCCTGGGTCGGGGTGATGACGAGGTGCTTCCACCACCACGACTCCGGGCGCCGGTCGGCGGGCGGGAGGTCGTACCACCGCGAGGTGTAGGTGACCTTGGCGTCGAGGGTCTGCTGCGGCGGCACGTCCCAGCCGGCCGCGCCCAGCCAGTCGACGACCGACGAGCCGCGGCCCAGCGCGTCCACGACCAGGCCGGCGGCCAGGTAGCCGTCCTCGCCCTCGGCGGTGCTGTACTCGACTCCCTCGACGCGGCCGCTCGGGGCCCCGGCCCCGACCGACCGCAGCCCGGTGACGGTCACGCCTTCGCGGATCTCGATGGAGGGCACCTCGCGGACCTTGTCCCGCAGGACGCGCTCGATCAGCACCCGGGAGCTGTAGACCATCGTCATCGAACCCGACTTGCGCGGGGCCCAGCCGTCGTTCTCGCAGTAGGCGGCGTCCATCGACGGCATCAGGTGCATCCCGCCCGCGGCGATCAGCGCCTCCTCGAACCCGGGGAAGATCTCGCCGATCGCGCGCCGGCCGGAGTTGAGGAGGAAGTGCGGGTGCTTGCTCTGGGGGACGCCCCGGCGGTGCTCGGCGTCCGCCGGGAGCCGGTCCCGCTCCAGAACGACCACCCGGTCGAAGCTCCGCGCTAGCACTCCGGCGGCGCACAGCCCCGCCACGCTGCCGCCGAGCACCACGGCCGTCTCGTTCCGCATACCGCCACCGCCCAGACAGTCATTCCTACAGCCAGTCATTCATACATATCGTGAGTGAATGTATGACCCCGGTCGGGCGCGGTCAAGAGGCCTCCCGGACGGCCGGACACTCCGGATCCACCCGCTCACCGTCGCCCGGGATGTCCGGTGCGCCCCTCCTTGGGGTAGAGATGTCCTCATGAGCAAGGTCAAGCGCCTGCCCCGGAACGTGTACGAGCCGGAGCTGGCCCGCCTCCAGGCGGAGTTGGTGAAGCTGCAGGAGTGGGTGCGCAGCGAGGGCGCCCGCGTCGTCGTGGTCTTCGAGGGACGGGACGCGGCCGGCAAGGGCAGCACGATCAAGCGCGTCACCGAGTACCTCAACCCCCGCGTCGCCCGGATCGTCGCGCTGCCCGTACCGACCGACCGCGAGCGCACGCAGTGGTACTTCCAGCGCTACACCGAGCATCTGCCCGCCGCCGGGGAGATCGTCCTGTTCGACCGCTCCTGGTACAACCGGGCGGGCGTCGAGCGCGTCATGGGCTTCTGCTCCAAGCAGGAGTACACGCGCTTCCTCCACCAGTGCCCCATCTTCGAGCGCCTGCTGGTCGAGGACGGGATCCTGCTGCGCAAGTACTGGTTCTCGGTCAGCGACGACGAGCAGGAGCGCCGCTTCCGCAGCCGGATGGAGGACCCGATGCGGCGGTGGAAGCTGTCGCCGATGGACCTGGAGTCCATCACCCGCTGGGAGGACTACTCCCGCGCCAAGGACGAGATGTTCGTCCACACCGACATCCCCGAGGCGCCCTGGTACGTCGTGGAGAGCGACGACAAGCGGCGCGCCCGGATCAACATGATCGCCCACCTGCTGTCGACGATCCCCTACCACGCCGTCGAGCCGCCCCACCTGCCGCTCCCCGAGCGCCCGCCCCCGAAGGGCTACGAGCGCCCGCCGCGCGAAATGCAGACCTACGTCCCCGACCACTCCGCGTCCCTGCTCGAATAGCGCCACCGCCCCGGCGTCACCCCGCGTACGGTCAGACGCCGGGTTCGCCCCTCCGCGCGCCGGGGCGCCGCCGCAGCAGCATCACGATGATCGCGATCGCGCAGAGCACCCCGGGACCGCAGTGCACGAGCAGCACTCCGGCCAGGCTGGGCCCGCCCCAGTCCTCCCGGTAGGTCGCGGGGTCGGTCATGTCGATCACGAACGGCTCGGCGACCGCGCGCGCGACGAAGAACAGGCCGACGACGAGCCCGAGAACCGTGGCGACCTTCCGCACCTTGCGCTCCTTCCCTCGTCCGGACCACGACTTCACTCGCCGTCCATGCTCGCCCGCCGTCCGAGACCGCACATCACCCCGCGAAGCCATCTCTTGCATCACCCTGGAGTACTCAGAGGTCACTCTCAGCACCGGAGACGGCGTCCGCGCGTCGGACGATTCCCTGCCGCCGGGTGGAACCAACGCAGCCGCCGGGCGGCCGGGGCGGTTAGCATCGCCGGATGCCGCTGACCGACGCCGGGCGCTTCGCCGTGTACGGCCCCTCGCACTGGGCGGCGCTCGGGCTGTTCGCGGTCGGCTGCGTCGGCCTGGTGCTCGTCGGCCGATCCCAGCGCGCGGGAGCGGAGCCGGGCGCGGCCTTCGGTGAGCAGGCGCGGGGATTCGGCAAGGCGTACGCGCTGGCGATCGTGTACGTGATGGTCGGAACCCAGGTCCACACCCTGCTCCCCGGCCAGTGGCGGATCGGCGGGTCGCTGCCGCTCCAACTGTGCGACGTGGCCTGGCTGACGGCGGTCGGCGCGCTGTGGACGTTCGGCCGGCGCTGGTTCGCGCTGACCTACTACTGGGGGCTCACCCTCTCGGTGCAGGGCCTGCTCACGCCCGCGCTCAACGGCGGCGACTACCCCGGCATCGACTACCTCGGCTTCTTCGGGATGCACCTGATGATCGTGTGGTCCGCGGTGTACCTGACCTGGGGCCTCGGCATGCGGCCGGACTGGAGCGACTACGGGTTCGCGGTCGCCGCCACCGCGGCATGGGCGGTAGCCACCTTCGTCTTCAACCTCAGCGCGGGGACGAACTACGGATACCTCAACGACAAGCCCGGCTCCGGCTCGGTCCTGGACCTGATGGGCCCCTGGCCCTGGTACGTAATGGTCGAGACCCTGATCATCCTTCTCGGCTGGGCCCTGATCACCTGGCCCTGGACCCGCGCAAGCCGCCCGCCCGAAGCAGCGCGTCAGCGCCCGTAGTCCAGAAACAGCGTGCCGTTCTTCCCCTGCTCGCCCCCTCCCAGCGGCCGCACGCGTCCGACACCGGCGTGAACGCACAGGAGAAGCCGGGTTTCTATTAGCCTCGAAATACACATTGAATATCTAGCGCTATTCACCTTCTAGAGGGCAGTTCTGCCCTCAACTACCCTCCCCTAACTGTGAACCCCGCGAGGATGTCAAGGCGCCCCAGCGCGTACCGACACTTGCGGGGTCGATTCATTTCGACGGCGATTATTTTTCTGACGAACACGCTCCGGCGCAAGGCCGTGGAGGAATGTCAGCGCGAGCGGGGCCCGCCCGCGGCGGCCGGAACCGCTTCTTCACCGGACTCCATACAGCCCCGCGGAAATACCCCCCGATTGGAGAACCGTCATGCGCAGACTGATGCATGCGGCGCTGGTCGCGTGCGCGCTCGCGCTCGCGATGTGCGGCGTGACGTCCGCGAACGCCGCCGAACCGCCCGGTGCGGGCGGGGTGCCGATCATCGGCGGCCACAACGCCACCGAGACGTACTCCTGGATGGTGTCGCTGAGCAACGGCTGCGGCGGCAGCCTGGTCGCGCCCCAGTGGATCGTCACCGCGAACCACTGCGGCCCGGCGTCGCAGGCCCGGATCGGCTCGACCTACAAGAACTCCGGCGGCGAGGTCCGCTACATCGACCGGCGCACCACCCGGTCCGGAACCGACCTCACGCTGATGCACCTGTCCACCCCCGCCCAGTCGGCTCCGGTCAGGATGGCGCAGTCCAACCCCGCCGCGGGAACCCCCGTGCGGCTGCTCGGCTTCGGCTGCATGAGCTGGCCGAGCTGCCGGACCGCCACCGTCCTCCAGGAGATCGACCTGACCGTCCTGCCCAGCAGCCGGTGCGCGGCCGGCGGCGGCACCGCGAACGACGTCTGCGTGTCGGGCGACCGGACGCACTCCGCCTGCCACGGCGACTCCGGCGGTCCCGCCGTCGTCGGCAGCCGCGGCGCCTGGACGCTCGTCGGCGAGACCCACGGCCCCGGCGACAACATGGGCGAGTGCGCGACCACCACGCTCTACACAGGCATCGCGCCGTACCTGTCATGGATCAACCAGCAGATCGGCGGCTGACCCCCCGCTCCCCCCACCTGTAGGAGTTCTCCATGGTGATTCGCAAGATCGTGACGGCGCTGGCCGTCACGCTCGGGCTGTCCTTCCTCGTGCCCGCGCTGGTCGTCGACTCCGCGTCGGCCGCGGCGCCGGTCGCGGTCCGCACCATCTACTACGACGCCAGCACGGCGCAGGAGTTCAGGGCGGCCGTCGACCAGGGCGCCGCCGCCTGGAACGCCGCCGTGCCGGCGATCCAGCTCAAGCCCGCGACCGGCGCGCAGGCCACCGTCAAGGTCTACGCCGACGACGGCTGGCCGCGCACCTACATGGGCGGCTTCGGCCGGGCCACCATCTACATGGGACGCCAGGCCGTCGACGACGGCTTCTACCCGCCGAGGATCGCCGCGCACGAGCTCGGGCACGCCCTCGGCCTGCCCGACAACCGCAACGGACGCTGCGACTACCTGATGTCCGGGCACAGCTCCCCGACGTCCTGCCAGAGCACCACCCCGCACCCGACCGAGGCGGCCCAGGTCACCCGCAACGCGGGCGGCTTCGCCTCCGCCGCGCTCAGCCGCGAGACCCGGTTCGCGGACTGCTTCGTCTTCTGACCGCACAGCACCACTGACCGCACAGCACCGCGGGCACACCGGCTCCACCGTGCCCGCGGTGCCGCGCGTCCGGCTCCATGGCCCCGGGCGTCCCCCCAGCGCGGAGTCGTCCCGCACGGGTGGCTCGCGGGCCTCACCGGGTAGGGATGAAGCAAAAGGGGGGTTTGGTCCTGGCCGCATGGCCGGACGGGCCCCGGTCGTCGCGGCGGCGAAGCGATGCGAGGTGGGTGGCGATGTGCAGGTGGATGGTCTACTCCGGGGATCCCGCCCTGGCGGAGGCCCTGCTCTTCCGGCCGGCCCACTCCCTGATCAACCAGAGCCTGCGCGCCCGGCTGGGAGAGGAGACCACGAACGGGGACGGCTTCGGCATGGGCTGGTTCGGGGAGCGGCGGATCCCCGCCGTGTACAAGAGCATCAACCCGGCCTGGAGTGATCCGAACCTGCTCGAGATCAGCCGGGAGATCCGCACTCCGCTGCTGTTCGCGCACGTCAGGGCCTCGACGGGCGCCGCGGTGCAGCGCAGCAACTGCCACCCGTTCCGGCACGGGCGGTGGCTGTGGATGCACAACGGGTCCATCGCCGACTTCACCAGGCTGAAGCGGGACGTCATGCTCGCGGTCGACCCGTCGCTCTACGCCGAGATCGAGGGGACGACCGACTCGGAGGCCCTGTTCTACCTGTCGCTCACCTTCGGCCTGATGGAGGACCCGCCGGGCGCGGTCGCCCGCGCGATCGGTTTCGTCGAGGACCTCGGCCGGCGCTACGGCGTGCCCGATCCCCTGCAGATGACCGTGGCCACCACCCAGGGCGAGTCGATCTGGGTGTTCCGCTACTCCACCCTGGGACGCACGAGGTCCCTCTTCTGCTCCACCGACATCGCCCAGCTGCGCAGGCTCTACCCCGAGCTGGACGTCCTCCAGGAGCTCGGGACGGAAGCGCGTTTCGTCGTGTCCGAGCCGATCCACCATCTCGAGGGCGCGTGGAAGGAGGTGCCGGAGAGCTCCTACGCGATCGTGCGTCCCGGCGTGAGCGAACTCCACCCGCTCGTCCCGCTCACGGTGCACCAGGAGACCACCGCCTGACCTCTCGGGGGCGGCCCTCTGTCAGGCCGGGGCGATCAGCCGCCACGCGGACGGGCGCAGCGTCCAGGTGCGGCTCGTGTAGGGACCGGAGACCTCGCCGTCGCTGTTGACGCGGAACTCCTGCCCGCTGATCGTCACTTCGCAGGCCTTGGTGTGCAGGACGTCGTCCCGGTAGCGGTGGCTGCCGTCGCGCAGGCGCAGGGCGTACGCGACGCGCGCGAAGGGGCCGGTGGCGGCGGAGACGACCAGCTCCAGTCTCCCGTCCCCCGGGTGCGCGTCCGCCGCCAGCTGGGCGGAGCCGCCCGCGATGCCGGAGGCGTTGGTGATCGCGGCCATGAGGAACCTGCCCTCGGCGACCAGTTCGCCGTCCGCCTCGACCCGCAGCCGCCACCCGGAGTGGCGCACGCCCGCCAGGACCGCGCCCAGCGGGAACGCCGCGGCCTTGAGCGTGCTCTTGAACCGGGTCGCGCTCTCCGCTGCCGCGGCTCCGATGCCCACGTGCACGGCGTTGAGCGTCGCGCGGCCGTCCTCGTCGACGATCATGTCCAGCTCGCGCCGGCCGCCGTCCAGCAGCAGGCGGGCGGCCTCCTCGGGGTCGAGCGGGATGCCGAGGTTGCGGGCGAGGTCGTTCCCGGTGCCCATCGGCAGCAGGCCGACCGTCCGGTCCAGCTCGCCGCGCCGGTGCAGGGTGCCGACCAGGCGGTTGATGGATCCGTCGCCGCCGGCGGCCACGACGACCGCCTTCCGATCCCTGTCCAGCGCCTCGTCGAGGTCTCCGGGCGCGACGCACGGGCAGACGGTCACCTCTTGCCCGGCGTCCCGGAGCAGCGCGGCGACCCGGTCGAGGGTCTCGGCGTCATGCGTACCGGCCTGGGCGTTGGTGAAGAGAAGCATGGTCCTCAGATCGGCCGTGCGGAGCCTCCGGGGGCGTTGCTCGGTGACGGAGGCCTGGGGGGTTCCCACACGGGTCTGCCTTCCCTTCCGCGCTCCGATGATGCGGACCGCAGGTGTCGGACGCATCACGGCGTCCCATGCGGGTGGACGGCGTCAGGGGGCCGGGGAGTAGCTCTGCAGGTCGCCCTGGCGAGCCTGGACCGGGGCGTTCAGGGAACCGCTGCCGGACCGCTGGAAGTGCAGGGTGAGCAGGATGAACTGACCGGTCGAGAGCGGCTTCTTGAGGCCGCGCATGACGATTTTGGCCGACGGCCCGATCTGGACGTCCTGCCCCGCCGGGAGCCGGACGGGCCCACCGATGATCTCCGTGGAGGCGGCCTGCGGCGAGGAGACCGACGTCAGCGTGTCGTCCTCCGTGCGGGGTGCCTGGCTCCCGGAGACGCCGAAGCTCTCGATCGAGCTGGGCGAGTTGACCATGGTCAGGTAGACGGGCGCCGACCCGCCCTGCTTGATCACGGCGCCTCCCTCGCCGCCGAGGACGAAGAGGTTGCGGATGGCGACCTGCCCGACCTGCCCCGCGACGCCCGACGCGGGCGACACGTCGGTGGAGACGGGGTTGCCGCCGCATCCCGCCAGCAGCGCGCCGGCCAGCAGCGCGGGCGCGGCCGGGGCGAGCACGCCGGTCCGAGCGATGTCCATCCGTCTCCCCGATCTGAGATCACCCTCGACCTGCCGAAGATCCCTCGGCGCGCAGCGGACCAAACTCCCAGGTGCGCAAAGCCGCGGGAAGGTGGGCACGGGCGCACGCCGCCTCTCGCGGGCCGCCTCAGCGGGTCACCCGGATCTTGGACTGGCCGTGCGGGAGTTCCTCCCAGTCGTCCATGAAGCGGGCGGTGAAGCCGTGCCTCCCGGCCAGCGCGGTCAAGGTCTCGGTGCGGTAGTAGAAGTCCTCGCGGAGGACGTGGTGCTCGGCCCCCTCCGTGCGGTCGAAGGTGAAGTCGAAGAACCCGCCGGGGGCCAGGACGCGTCCCACGTGCGCGAGGCACTCGTCGATGACCTCCAGGGGCGAGTGGCTGAAGACGCTGTGCGCGTGCACGACCGTGAAGTGCTCCGTGGGGAGGAACTCCAGTTTCAGGTCGCCGACGAGGGTCAGGTGCGGCATCTTCTCGCGGAGGCCGTGGCGGACGAGCGTCTGCTGCGCGGCGAGCAGGATGTCGGGTGAGATGTCGATGCCGTAGTAGTTGCCGGGGTCGAGGTAGTCGATGAACCGCCAGCCCGCGCGCAGGTTGCCGCAGCCGATCTCCAGGATGCGGTCGTCCGGCTTGAGGCCGTGCCTGAGCAGGTAGTCGAACTGCATCTGGCCGAGGGCGAGCCAGCGCTCGTGGGTGGGGCTGCCGACGGCGGCCTCCGGGTTCCTGGCCGCGTCCGACTTCATGACGGCCCGGTAGTAGGCCACATGGCCGCGGCTGGAGACGCGGAATTTCAGGTCCCGCGCCATCCGGGACAGATATGTACCGATCTTGTCTGGATTCTGGGCGGCATAGCGCAGCCGGTAGGTCAGGCTCGCGCGGTTCCTGCTGGTCGGCGGCAGCGCTTTCGTCATCGGGCTCGTCCCCCAAAGAGCACCTCGGCAATTGCCGGATGCCCTACCCGGCCGCCGCGCCGCGTAACGGAACGAACTCGATCAACCGGGAACCCGGGGAAGGTCGAAATACTCAAAAAGGGAAGGATCCATAAAACTCGCTATATGCGCGATTCCTGAATCGGCAGGGGAGAGCACCATGACGGAATGCGCGGTCAGGGCGCCGTCCTCACCGCGCAGGTACGCGGCGAAGGCGGGCTGGCCGTTCGCGCGGACCGGCACGAGCAGGCCCCGGCCGCAACCGGAGGGGAGCCGCGCCGCGAGCAGCCGCCCGATCGCCTCCCGGCCGGTGAACCACTGCGGGACGGGCGGCATCTCCCAGGCCGCCTGCTCGGTGAGCAGGCGGGTGAGCGCGGGGATGTCCACGGTCTCGAAGGCCCTGGCGAACCGGTCGAGCAGCTCGCGCTGCTCCGGTTCGTCCGGTTCGGTGATCTCCTCACCGGCCGGGACGAGCCGCTCCAGCCGGGACCGGGCGCGCAGCAGCGTGCTGTTGACCCCCGCGCCGGTCATCCCGAGCATTCCGGCGACGTCGGCGGCGGGCCAGGCCAGCACGTCCCGCAGGATCAGCACGGCGCGCTGCCTGGGCGGCAGGTACTGCAGCGCGGCGATCAGCGCCAGCCGCAGGCCGGCCCGCGCGGCCACGACCGCGGCCGGGTCCTCCGGCGCGGCGCCGGAGAGCCTGTCGGGCAGGGGCTCCAGCCAGGTCACCTCGGGGACGCGCGACCCGCGCGGTGGCACGTCGGCGGACGGCCCGGCGAGACCGGACGGCAGCACCCGCCGGCTGCTGTGCTCCAGGGCGTTCAGGCAGGCGTTCGTCGCGATCCGGTACAGCCACGTGCGCAGCGACGCCCGCCCGTCGAAGGACGCGTACGACCGCCACGCCCGCAGATACACCTCCTGGACCAGGTCTTCCGCGTCGTGCACGGAGCCGAGCATGCGGTAGCAGTAGGCCATCAGCTCCCGCCGGAACGGGTCCGTCAAGCGCCCGAACTCCTCGGGCCCGGCATCTCTCTCTTCGGTCTTCATAGGACGCACCTCCCCATGTACTGACCGGAGGCCGGGGCTGGAATCGTCGGCCTCCGCCCGCTGAATCCCGCCCGCTCGGCCGGTTTGTACAGGCGATGAAGAACGTCGCCTGACAATCTCGGAGGGAACGCGCATGGCGCGGAGAACAAGCGGCCGGCTGCTCGGCCTGACCGCGACGGCGTCGCTGATGGTGGCGCTGGACGCGACGGTGGTGACGACCGCGCTGGCCAGGATCCGGCTGGACCTGTCCGCCACCATGGAACAACTCGAATGGACCGTGAACGCCTACGGCCTCAGTTTCGCCGTCCTGCTGATGACCGGCGCCGCGCTGGGCGACCGCTTCGGGCGCAGGCGGATGTTCGTGGGCGGGCTCGGCCTGTTCACGGCGGCGTCGGTGGCCTGCGCGGCGGCCCCCGGCATCGGCTGGCTGATCGCCGCGCGCGCCGTCCAGGGGTGCGGGTCCGCGCTGGTGATGCCGCTCGCGATGGCGCTGCTGAGCAACGGGTTCCCGCCCGAGCGGCGCGCCAGGGCCCTCGGCGTCTTCGCCGGGGTGACCGGTCTCGCGGTGGTGGCGGGGCCGGTCGTCGGCGGAGTGGTCACCGAGGGACTGGCGTGGCAGTGGATCTTCTGGCTCAACGTGCCGATCGGGCTGGCGGTCATCCCGCTGGTGCTCCGGTACGTCCCGGAGAGCCGCGGCGGCGGGGCCTCCTTCGACCTCGGCGGCGTACTGCTGGTGACCGGGGGCGCGCTCGGGCTGGTGTGGGGCCTGATCCGCGCCGACGGCTCCGGTTGGGGCTCCTTCGAGGTGGCCGGCGCGCTGGCGGCCGGGGCCCTGCTGCTGGCGGGCTTCGTCGCCTGGGAGTTGCGCGTCCGGGAGCCGATGGTGCCGATGCGCCTGCTGCGCTCGCGCGGCTTCGCCGCGGGCAACGCCGCCGGGCTCCTCTTGTACGCGGCCCTGTACGGCTCGCTGTTCTTCATGGCCCAGTTCCTCCAGACCTCCCTCGGGGCCGGGCCGATGACCGCCGGGCTCCAGCTCATGCCGTGGACGGGGACCGTGACCGTGGTGGCCCCGGTCGCGGGGGCACTGGTGAACCGGGTCGGGTCCCGTCCCCTCACCGCCGCCGGGTTGGCTCTGCAGGGGATCGGGCTCGGCTGGATCGGCCTCACCGCCGGGACCGCGACGGCCTATCCGGAACTGATCGCCCCCATGGTCGTCGCGGGCGCCGGGGTCAGCATGGCGATGCCGGCCGCGCAGACCGCGATCATCAACTCGGTGGCGCCGCGGGAGATCGGCAAGGCGTCCGGGGTGTTCAACACCCTGCGGCAGTTCGCCGCGGTGCTCGGCGTGGCGGTCGCGGCCGCGGTGTTCGGCGCCGAGGGCGGCTACGGCACGGCGCGGACCTTCGCCGACGGCTTCGGGCCCGCCCTCGTGCTCACCGGCGCCCTGTCGCTCGCCGGGGCGCTCGCCGCCCTGTTCATGCCCGGACCGGACCGGGCCGCCCGGACGTCACCGGTCCCGCCCGCTCCGCGGCGCGCACCCGAGCCGACCCGCTGAGGCAGTACCCGGCCCCGACCTGGCCAGCGGTGCGTCGACCTGCGGCATGTCCAGATGCCGCAGGTCGACGCGACCGCACCGGGACAGGGGTCCTGGCGCGATGAGCACGCTCGGGCGCGTCGGCGGGCGCCCGCCCGACCCGGGCGTGCGGTCGGGCGGAGGCGCGGCTCAGCGGAGAGCTGCGGTGTAGTCGGCGAAGCGCTCGTCGACCTGCTCGGCGGTGAGGCCGAAGTCTTCGAGCGAGTACCGGTGCGCGGGCTTCGCGGCGCCGGTGGAGCTCTCGGCGTGGAGGCTCGTCATGGCGGCGCGGGCCTCGTCCGTGAACGGCAGCCCGAACCGGGCGTAGACGGACTCGACCGTGCCGATCGGGTCGCGGACGAAGTCGTCGTAGTGGACGTCCACGAACCGCGCGGGGTCGTGCCGCGCCCGCTCGGCGCGGAACCGGTCGAGGCCCCGGCTCCACAGGTCGAGCTGGTCGCGGCCGATCGTGGCGCCGGCGAACACCTCCGACCATCCGGCGGTGGCGTGCGCGGCGAGGCTGCACATCGACGCCATCGCGGTCCGCGGCGTGCGGTGCGTCTGGACGACCAGCGCGTCGGGGTAGACCTCCAGCAGCGCGTCCAGGGCGAAGAGGTGGCTGGGGTTCTTCAGCACCCAGCGGCGGCCGGGGTGGTTCAGGCCGATGAGCTGGAGGTTGCGCCGGTGCCTGCGGTAGGCGTCCGTCCAGTCCTGCCCGGCGAGCCAGGACGAGTAGGTCGGCAGGTGCGCCAGGCACTCGAAGGAGATCGAGAGCATGCTCTGCCGGAGCAGCTGCCAGCACTCCTCGACGGAGTCCGCCGAGATGTAGTGCACGCCCATGAACTCGGGGTTCTCGACGTGGTGCCGGCGGTATCCCGCGTCGATCGCCTGGAAGACCGGGTCGTCGGCCCAGGTCTCGCGCGGCGGGCGGGGCTGCGGCACCTCGGCCAGCCACAGGTCGAGGCCCTGGTGCGCGGGGTCGGCGGTGAGCAGCCGGTGCAGGGCCGTGGTCCCCGTGCGGGGCAGGCCCGTCACGAACACGGGCCGCTCGACGGGGACGTCCGCGTACTCGGGATGGCGCCGCCAGGCCGTCTCGGAGAACTGCCGGGCGACCAGGGCGCCGCGCAGCATCGCGCGCTGCGCCTTGTTGCCGAACGGGGTGAGCCCCGCGTCCGCGGCCAGCGACTCCAGGAGCACCTTCAGCCCGTCGAGGTACTCGTCGCCGCCGAAGTCGTCCGATCCGGTGATCTTGCTGGCCGAGGCATGGAGGTCCTCGACGGTCCCCACGCTGTCGCGACCGTTCGTCATCGGGTACGCCCTTCCTAGTGGTGCCACTCGCCGGAGTTGACGTCCAGGCACTGCCCGGTCACGGCGCGGGCCAGCGGCGACAGCATGAACACGGCGGCGTCGGCGACCTCGTCGGGCTCGGGCAGCTTGCGCAGGTCCGTCGTCGCGGCGTTCTCGTCGTAGACCTGCTGCGCCGTCACCCCGCGCTTCTCCGCGAGGTGCTGGAAGTACCACTTGAGGTTGGGCGCCCAGATGTAGCCGGGCGCGATCGTGTTGACGCGGATCCCGCGCGGCCCGAGCTCGGTGGCGAGGTTCTGCGCCATCGCGAGCAGCGCCGCCTTGGCCATCTTGTAGGCGCCGAACGTCCGCCGCGAATGCCGCAGCACCGCCGAGTTGATCATGACGACGGAGCCGCGGGACTCCTCCAGCGCCGGGACGAACAGCCTGGTCAGGTGGAGCGCGGCGAGCACGTTGGTCTCGAAGCCCGCCCGCACCGCGTCGAGGTCGACCTTCGTCAGATCGGTCAGCGGCGGCGTGGCGAAGGCGTTGTTGACCAGGCCGTCCACCCGCCCGAACGCCTCCCCCGCGGCCTCGGCCAGCCGCTCGCAGGCGGCCGCGTCCCGGATGTCGGTCGGGACGGTCGCGGCGCGCCGCCCGAGCTCCTCGACCTCCTTGGCGACCTCGGCGAGCCGCTCCTCGTTGCGCGCGGCCAGGACGAGGTCGGCACCGGCCCTGGCGCACTGGAGGGCGAGCCCCCGGCCGAGCCCCGGGCCGACACCGGACACGACGACGACCTTGCCGTCCAGCAGTCCGGCGCCCATCAGCCGAGCATCCTCTTCGCCACGGCGGTCTGGCGGGCGGCGATCCGCTCCGCCCACTCCGCCTCCCCGACGCGCTGGCTCTCGTAGTAGGGCAGCACGCGCGGCAGGTCGTCGAACGGCACGACCTCGGCGGTCGGCCCGTCCTCCGGGGTGAGGTCGCGGGCGAGCCGCTGCCACCGGAACTGCAGGTAGCCGCGGCGGTGCCCGGTGCGCTCGATCCAGTTGGCGAGCCCGGGATCGCGCTCGCTGACGACGTAGCGGATCATGCCGTCCTCGTCCACGCGGGCCTGGTCGGCGGTGAGGCTCGTCTGGTGGTTGATGTAGTCGAGCGAGACGTACCACATGCTGCCGAGCTGGAAGCCCTGGTAGGGGGCCGCCTTCCGGTCGGCGGCCGGGGCGGTGATGACCATGACCTCGTCATCGTCCAGGTCGTAGTGGCCGACGGACGAGAACTGCGTCGCCAGCCCGCCGGGCGTCGGACGCGGCTCGGTCAGCGTGTTGACCGGCAACTGCAGGTAGTGCCATTCGGGGAAGGCCAGGAAGGTGCGGATCCTGGACACCAGCATCTTGCCCGCTATCTCGTAGCGCCTGGCCATCCGGTCGGACGGCACCGGCAGCGGGGACGTCCCGAGCGTGTCGGCGCGGTGGATGCGGATCTCCCCCGGCCTCTCGTTCGCCCAGTCGCTGAAGACCTCGCGCACGATGAGCATCGCCGAGCCGGGGGCGAGGGCCACGTATCCGGGCCCCGCGTCCGGCTTCGGCGGGCCGAACCGCAGCTGGAACGTCCCGTCCTCGGCGATGTCCAGCTCGCGGTCGTCGAACGCGGTGAGGCTGTCGGGCGACTTCGCCGGCGAGTAGTCGCCGTTCATGACCTGGAAGCTGAGGTCGGCGGTGGTGCCCCGGCGCCCGGTCACCACGTACTCGGCGTCGTCCCGGATGTAGGCGTGGAAGTACAGCGTGTCGGGGTTGTCGAGCCCGAGCTTGGTGTACGGCCCCGTGGACGAGGCGAAGAACGGGTAGTCCCGCTGGTAGGCGCCCACCATGTGCAGCGACGCCTTGATGCTTCCGGCCAGGTAGTCGAGGCCCTCGGCCAGGTCCTGGTCGTTCTTGACGTGCGGCGCGGCGCGGATGATCCGCTCCGCCTCCACGACCGCTTCGGCGAACGAGCGCGTCGCGGCGTCCTGGCTGTCGGTACCGCCCTGACCGGCGGTGCCGCCCTGGCTGTCGGTGCTGCCCTGGCTGTGGGTGCTGCCTTCGGCTGAGTCGGTGGCCACCGGGCTCTCCTCGGATCGCGGGCGCGAGGCCGTGCTCTGGCGGGACGCAGATTAGAACGTGTTCTATGCGGGGGGCAATGCCCGGGTCCCGCTCAATGGGAGGTGGTGAACTTCAGGCTCGGCGCGTCGTCCAGCGACACCATGTACTCGTAGGTGCGCTTGTGCCCGGTCTTCTCGACCCGCCAGCCGTCGCCGTCCCGCCGGTACACGTCGTGGTAGAAGGCCGCGCCCCGGATGAGCAGCCGGTCCTTCGGCAGGATGATCGTGTCGTCCAGCGACCAGGTCCCGGTGGCGCGGTCCCCGTCCAGGTCGATCTCCGGGCAGCCCGCCGTGTGCGTGCTGATCTTGTCCGGACCGAGGTTGGACCGCATGTACGCCACGATCGCGTCCCGGCCCTCCAGCCGGAGCGTCTCGCCGAGCACGGGCGTGTCGTACTCCGCCACCGCGTCCTCGGTGAACACCTCGGCGAACTCGTCCCACAGCTTGAGGTCGACGCACCGCAGGTACCGGTACTTCAACCGCCGAATCTCTTCCAGTGCGACCAGATCCATGGGCCCCAGCCTCCCGGCTCCACCCGAAAAATACAAGAACACGTTCTACCCATCAGTCCGGCCATCACGGCCGGGAGGGAAGGCGCCCATCGCGACCCCGTCAACATCGAGCAAAAGGTCGGCACTGGACGATCGACGGCCGAGGGGACGAACGCCAACGGGCGGGGCGAGATCCACCAAGTTCCCCGTCCCGGGATCCCGCTGCCGGTAAGGGAAGCGGCACCTGGACGGTGAGGACGGGCGCCGGAGTTCCTCCCGGACCGCCGCCCGCCGACGCCGGGGCCGGGCGCCCGCGTCCCCCCGGCGGGCCCTTTCGCGGCGATTACGCTGGTAGAGGTGACGACACCGGTCATTCTCGTGGTCGACCACGATGCGGGTTCGCGACGCGTACTGCTCGCCGACCTGGAGCGGCGGCTGGGCGACGCGTTCACGGTGAAGAGCGCGGGCTCGCCCGAAGAGGCGTGCGGCGCGCTGAAGGAGATGGCGGAGTCCGACGAGCCGGTCGCGCTCCTGATGGTGGACGACGCCTGCTCCGACGTCCTGGTGCGGGCGCACGAGCTCTACCCCGGCGCCAAGCGCGTGCTGATGGTGGACCGCGACTACTCCTCGACCAGCCCGGCCGTCCAGGCGATCGCACTCGGCCTCGCCGACTACCACCTCGTGCGGCCCTGGACGAACGACGAGTCGATGCACCGCGCGGTGAGCGAGTTCCTGTCCTCGTGGACGGAGGAGCAGGAGCCGGCGTTCGAGCTCTTCCGCGTCGTCGCCGAGATGGACGACCCCCGCATGCTCCGGCTGCGCGACGTGATGGCGCGCTTCAACCTGCCGTTCGTGGTCCACCCTCCCGGCGAGGAGGCCGGGCGGCGGCTGCTGCGGGAGGCCGGCCTCGACGCGTCGCGGCTGCCCGTGGTGATCCGCTACGACGGCAGGGCCTTCGTGGACCCGCAGGTGCCCGACCTCGCGTGCGCGATGGGGGTCCAGGTCACGAACGACCTGGAGACCTGCGACGTCGCCATCGTCGGCGCCGGGTCGGCCGGCCTGACGGCGGCCGTGTACGCGGCGTCCGAGGGGCTCGACACCGTGCTGCTGGAACAGGCCTTCTCCGGCGGGCAGGCCGGGACCAGCCCCATGATCAGGAACTATCCGGGGTTCCCCCACGGCGTCTCCGGCGGCTACCTGATGGAGCGGACCTGCGAGCAGGCATGGCTGATGGGCGCGCACATCGCCTTCGCCCAGCGGGTGGTGGACCTCGAAGCCCGCGGCGACCGGCGGGTGGTCCGCATGGCGGACGGCTCCGAGGTCAGCGCCCGCGCGGTGCTGATCGCCACGGGCGTCGACTGGCGGCGGCTGGGCGTCCCCGGCCTGGAGGCCCTCGTCGGTTCGGGCGTGTTCTACGGCATGGCCGTGGGCGAGAGCCGCGCCATGCGGGGCCAGGACGTCTTCATCGTGGGCGCCGGGAACTCGGCGGGCCAGGGCGCCCTGCACCTGGCCAAGCACGCCCGCACGGTCACGCTGGTCGTCCGGGGCGGCAGCCTGGCGAAGTCGGCCTCGACCTACCTGATACGCGCCATCGAGTCGACCCCGAACATCGTCGTCCGCACGCGGACCGAGGTGGTCGGCTGCGGCGGCGCCGAACGGCTGGAGTCCCTGACGCTCGCCGACCGGGAGGCGGGCACCACCGAGCGGGTCCCGGCCGCCGCGCTCTTCATCATGATCGGGGGCGAGCCGCACACGCGGTGGCTCCCGGACGGCATCGCCGGCGACGAGCAGGGCTACCTCCTGACGGGCCGCGAGATCTACGACAGGGCCCCGGCGCGCTGGCCGCTCGGCCGGGACCCGATGCCGCTGGAGACGAGCATGCCCGGCGTGTTCGCGGCGGGCGACGTGCGGAAGGGCTCGATCAAGCGGGTCGCCTCCGCGGTGGGCGAGGGCGCCACGGCCGTCCGCTCGGTCCACGAATTCCTGGCGCTCTGAACCGCCCACGCCGAGTGGACGTCTCGGAGGTGGGCGTAGCTCTACCGCGATGTGGGAGGCACGCCCACGGACAGGTCGCGGAATTCCCGGAAAAGTGTTCACGCAGATGCCGATTCGCGCTCGCAACTGAGAAAGGCAGTCTCGTGGACACAGTTCTCGCCCGGCGCTTCACCGGAGGGTCGTGCCTGGCCGCCGCCGTCCTCCTCGTTGTCGAGGTTCCGCTGTACTTCGTCTACTCGGGGCCGCCGCCGGACTCCAATGTCCTCAGCCGGCTCCTGCTGGGAATCCTGGCCCTCGGATTCATGCCCGTGTTCGTGGCGAGCTTCCGCGAGTTCGTCAAGAGCGTCGACGCTCGGTACGAATGGGTCGGGAATTTCGCTTTCGCGGCCGGGCTCGCGTACGTTCTCGTCACCCTGGTCTCCAGCGGGCTGGAGGCCGGCGCCGTCATCGCCGCGGACCGTCCGATCGACCCGACCATCGACGTCAGCGGGACGTACATCCTCTACGGGTCCATCGGGCGCATGCTGCTGGTGTTCTTCCTGACCGCCCTGGGATTCGCGATCAGGAGGACCGGCGCGCTGCCGCGCTGGACCGGCACGTCCGCCTACGTACTGGCCGGCGTCAACTTCGTCTTCATCCCGTCGCTCTTCTTCGGGAACAAGCCGGCCTTCTTCTACGCCGCCAACGGCTGGGGCACGACCGCCTCGATGGGCGCCATCCTCAGCTACTGGCTCCTCATGATGGGCATCGTCACGCTCAGGGGTGAGCGAGGAACCACCGGTCACCTGGCCCAGGGGGCACCCGGAGTCCGGAGCTGACTTCCGAGAGACGAATTCCCCGTGTGATGGCCGCCGAAGGCAAGCGCCTCGGCGGCCATCAGGCCGGTCGCGGCCTCGAATCCGCCGTTCTCGCCATAGCCGGAGGGCACCGCGCCTTCTTAGGGTGGCGGTCGAGGAGGTGGGCCGGTGCTGACACCCGAGGAGGTCCGGGGTCTTTCGAGGGACGAGCGGACCGCGCTGCTGCGGGCCCTCATCTCGGTCGAGGACGCGGATCCGCTTGAGGAGCCCCGGTACCGGCGGCGGCGCTGGGCCGTGCTGGCGGGGCTGGTGGCCTGCTGCGTCTGGCTCGTCCCCTGGACCGTCGTGCTGGGGTTCACGCTGCCGCAACACTTCACCGCGGGGCAGTGGGCCGTCGCCTGGATAGGGTTCGACGTCGGGTTGACCCTCGCGATCGGGGCCACCGCCTTCGCCATCTGGAAACGGCTCCAGATCGCCATCTTCGGGCAGCTCGTCAGCGGGACGCTGCTGCTGTGCGACGCCTGGTTCGACGTCTGGCTCTCGTGGGGGTCGGGAGAGTTCGTCGTCAGCGTGCTGACCGCCCTGCTCGGCGAGCTGCCGTTGGCCGTGCTGTTCTTCGTCGGGGCCCGGCAGCTCGTGCTGATGACCGTCCACGCCCTGTGGGTGCGGGAGGGCCGGGTCGGACCGGAGCCGCGGCTGCGGCAAGTGCGGCTCTTCGCGGTCGGCGACCGCGGCGGGAGCCGCTGATCGCGGCGGGCAAGGGGGGCCGGCAGATTCATCCGCCGGTATTGGACGGCCGTCCCGCGTTCATCTGGCGGCCGTTTCTCCTCGCTAGTCATGGTGCGTGCGCGCCATTCTCGTGCTTCTCGCTCTCGCGCTCGCGCTCGTCGGATGTGCGACCGCCAAAGCCTCGATCCACCGCCAGGACGTCATCGTCGTCGGGGTCAAGTCCGACCAGCCCGGGCTGGGGCTGAGGAAAGACGGAGTGTTCCAAGGGTTCGAGGTCGATGTGGGCCGCTACATCGCCCGCCGCCTCGGGGCGTCCCGCGTGACGTTCCGCGAGGTCAGGTCCGACGATCGGGAGCGGCTTCTGGACCAGCACGCCGTCGACCTGGTGCTCGCCTCCTACTCGATCACACCGGACCGGTCCAGGCTGGTCGACTTCGGCGGGCCCTACTACGTCGCTCATCAGGACGTCATGGTGCGGCGGAGCGAAACCCGCGTCAGGAGCGTGCGCGATCTGGCCGGACGAAGGATGTGCCAGGCCAGCGGGTCGGTGTCGACCGAGCGGGTGGTGGTCGGTCTGAGCATCGCCGCGAGGCTCGTCCCGGGATCGTCCTACAGCGACTGCGTGGCGAAGCTCAGGTCCGGGGCCGTGGACGCCATCTCCACGGGCGACCTGGTCCTCGCCGGGTTCGCGGCCCCGGACCTGAGAATCGTCAACGCGCCTTTCACCGACGAGCGCTACGGGGTCGGGATGCGCGAGGGCGACGCGGACGGATGCGAGGCGGTGAACCGGGCCATCACGACGATGTACCAGGACGGAACGGCAGGCCGCCTGCTCGACAAGTGGTTCGGGAAGAGCGGGCTCACGCTCGTCCGCGAGGTCCCCGAGTTCGAGGGCTGCTCGTAATGTCGGCGGCTCTGGCTATGGTCGGAGCGTGGCTGGGGACAGGGATGCTTGGGACGAGCTCCTGGCAGCGGGCTTCCTGCACGCCCTGCGGGAGGCCCACAGGGAGGCGACGCTCGCCGTCTTCGGCGGGCTGAGCCGGGCGGCCGGGTTCACGGAGCGGACGTACGGGGTCGGCGCGTTCGACGTGCTCGCCTCGCAGATCGACCGGGTCTTCGAGGGCGAGCCGCAGGTCGTCCGCGACGATCTGAACGGTTCGCCCGGCTGGCGGTACGGGGCGTACCGCGTCCTGCTCAAGCGGCACGAGTTCGGGAACGTCAGGGCCATCCGGTGGGACCGCGACAGCCCCACCAAGCAGGCCGTCGCGCGGCAGTCCTTCATCGAGGACCCGCAGCTCGCCCTCCCGCTCGGCATCGAGGCGCGCGACACGCCCGGCGTCGTGACGCTGGTGCTCGCGCACAGCGCCACCGAGGCGCCGCTGGAGATGGAGCTCTTCCTGGGCCGCCCCAGGTGGAACGCGGACGGCGGCACCGCCTGGCACTGGGTCAAACCCCTGGACGACACCATCGGGCCCGATCCACGTCGTAAGCTCGTCGAGCGGACGATGCCGCTGTGGGACGACCGCGAGGACGACGTCCCCATGCGGCTCCGCGGGGAGACGAAGACGGCCTAGCAGAAGGTGGCGCGGGGTGCTGTTCGACTGCGAGCGGCTGACGCTCGCCCGGCGGCTCAGAGGCCTGCGCAAGAACCAGCTCGCGCAGGCCGTGGGGACGACGCCGAAGGCGATCGGGCAGTACGAGGCAGGCGTGCAGCGGCCCGAGGAGCCGACGGTGCGGCGGCTGGCGATCGCGCTGGGCGTGCCCGTCGAGTTCTTCCAGAGCGGCCGCAGCCCGGTCTCCATGGACGGGGCCCATTTCCGCTCGCTCCGGTCGACGACGCAGATCGAGCGCGACCAGGCGCTCGCCTACGGGCGGATCGCCACCGACGTCGTCGCCGTCCTCGAAAGGCTCGTCGACCTCCCCGAGGTCGACCTTCCCGAGTACCCGGTCTCCCCGGAGGAGATCGCCGGCCCCGGCCCCGCCGAGGCGGCCAGGCTCACCAGGAAGGCGCTGGTCGAACGGGCCGGGCCGGTACCGCACGTCGTCCGGCTGCTGGAGTCCCACGGCGTGCTCGTCCTCGTGCTGCCGCGGGCGGCCGAGCGGGTGGACGCGTTCAGCGTCGGCGTCCACCCGAGGCCGATGGTGTTCTTCAACCCGGCCAAGGGCGACTACTGGCGCAACCGCTTCGACGCGGCCCACGAGCTGGGGCACCTGGTGATGCACGCCGACGCCGAACCCGGAGAGAAGATCGTCGAGGACCAGGCGCACCGGTTCGCGGCGGAGTTCCTCATGCCGGAGGCCGACATCGCCGGCGAGCTGCCCGCGGGCCCCGACTGGGAGCGGCTGGCCGAGCTCAAGGCGTCCTGGGGCGTCAGCATGGCGGCGCTGCTCTACCGGGCCCGCACCCTCGGGATCATGACGGAGACCGTGTACCGGACCGCGATGAGCACGCTGAGCTCGCGCGGCTGGCGGCGGCAGGAGCCGGGCCCGGCGCGGCCCCTGGAGCAGCCGACGATGCTCACCCGCGCGCTGGAGGTCGTGGAGGAGGCCGGCACCGACCGCGACCGGGTCGCCGGCGAGGCGCGGGTCACGCGCGCCGACCTCGACCTGCTCGTCCCGCGGCGGTGACCCGTTCTGGAACGCTCCCTCCCGCGCTTTCAACGCAATGGCGGGATTTGTAAAGCGGCTGCGACAGATATGTATCCCTGTCCCGGGGTTCCCTGCGCGTCCACCATTGCCTGTGAGACCCTCCGAGAGTAATTGCCGGACCACCGTATGGAACGCTGGAGACCTGGGTGATCGACAATCGGCTGGCGAGTCCGACCGCGTTGCGCATGCAGCTCGGGGCGCGGTTAAGGCGGATGCGCGAGGAGAACGGGCTCAGCCGGGTCGAGGCCGGTGAGGTGATCCGCGGATCGGCGTCGAAGATAAGCCGGCTCGAACTCGGCCGGCACGGCTTCAAGATCCGGGACGTCCTCGACCTGCTCACCCTCTACGGCGTCGAGGACGAGGACGAGCGGAACGGCTTCGTCCAGCTCGTCCGGGAGGCGAAGAGGCCGGGCTGGTGGCAGGGCTACGGCGACATCGTGCCGAGCTGGTTCGAGCAGTACCTCGGCCTGGAGCAGTCGGCGGCGACGATTCGCGCCTACGAGGTGCAATACATCCCGGGCCTTCTGCAAACGCGCGACTACGCGCGGGCCGTTATCGGCCTCGAACACCATGACGCGGGTTACGACGGCCTCGAACGGCGCCTCGACCTCCGGATGCGGCGGCAGCAGATCCTGCACCGGAGGAACGGCGCGACCACGCTGTGGGCCGTGATCGACGAGGCGGCGCTGCGCCGGCCGATCGGGGGGCCGAAGACGATGCGCGGCCAGGTCGAGCACCTCATCGAGATGTCGGAGGAGATGCCCAACGTGAAGGTGCAGGTCCTGCCGTTCTCGGCGGGCGGGCACCTGGCGCTGGGCGGGCCGATCACGATCGTCCGGTTCGCCGAGCACGACCTCGACGACGTGGTCTACCTGGAGCACCTGACCGGCGCCCGTTACCCCGAGGGCCAGGAGGCGGTCCGCTACCGGGAGATCATGGACCTGCTGGGCATCCGCGCGGCCCGTCCCGCCCGCACCACGACCTTCCTGAAGGACCTGCTCGGCGACCTCTGATCCCCCGCCGGGAGGAGCGCATCCCCCGCCGGCGGGAATCGCGCCCGCACCCGCGCTCACTAGCGTCCACCGTGGCATAGCGGACGATCAAGCGGGCGGCGGGAATGAACGGTTCGGCGACGGTCGTCGCCTTCCTCATCGGAACGGCGATCAACACCTGGGTCATGGCGTACGGGGCGAGGAGCCTGCTGAACGCCCGGTTCCCCCTGTTCCGGACGCTCGTGGCGGGCGCGACCGGGCAGGCGGTCGCGAGCCCGATCATCAGCGCGCTGATCGGCGACCTGCGCGGGGACCGGCACCCGGGGCCGCTGCTGTGGCTCATCTGCCTCGGCTTCGCGTGCGCGCTCCTCGTCTCGATGACGATCCTGGTGCTGTGGGAGGCGTTCGTCCCGACCGGGACGGTGCCGTCGCCGCTGCACTGGCTCGGCGGCGCGCGGTCGCGGATCGCGCGCACCCGCCGGTACCGCCGGATCTCGTTCATCTTCCTGCGCCACGGCCTCGGCCCCTACCTGCGCGGGCGCTCCCGCCCGAGCACCTCGGCGGCGCGCTCGTTCACCCGCGCCCTCGAGGAGGGCGGCGTCGTGTTCGTCAAGCTCGGCCAGGTGCTGTCGACGCGGCGGGACGTGCTCCCGCCGGAGTTCGTCGAGGAGCTGGGCCGGTTGCAGGACAGCGCCTCCCCCGTCCCGTGGCCGGAGATCGAGCGCGTGGTCCGCGAGGAGCTCGGCGACCCGCGGGACGTCTTCGCCTCCTTCGACCGGGTCCCGCTCGCCGCCGCGTCCATCGCGCAGGTGCACCGGGCCACGCTCCGGTCCGGCGAGGAGGTGGTCGTCAAGATCCAGCGGCCCGGCGTCCGCGCGGTGGTCGAGCGCGACCTCGACATCACCCTCCGCCTCGCCCGGACGCTCCACGAGCGCGCCGGGTGGGCCAGGTCGTTCGGCGTCGTGGACCTCGCCGCCGGGTTCGCGACCGCGCTGCGCGAGGAGCTCGACTTCCGCGTCGAGGCGCGCAACATGGCCTCGGTGGCGGCGACCGCCCGCGGCGGCGACGTCGTGATCCCCCGCCCCCACGACGACCTGTGCACGAGCCGCGTCCTCGTCATGGAGCGCCTGGACGGCGTCGCGCTGAGCAAGGCGGGCCCGCGCATCGACTCCCGCGGCCTGGACCGGACCGGACTCGCGCGCACCCTCCTCGACACGGTGCTGCGCCAGATCGTCCTGGACGGGGTGTTCCACGCCGACCCGCACCCCGGCAACATCCTGCTGCTCGACGACGGCCGCCTCGGCCTGATCGACTTCGGATCCGTCGGGCGGCTGGACACCGAGCTGCGCGGCTGCCTCCAGCGCATGCTCCTCGCCATGAACCGCGGCGACGCGGTGGCGGTGACCGACGCGTTCCTCGAGGTCGTGGCCCGCCCGGACGAGCTGGACGAGCAGGGCCTCGCCCGCGCGCTCGGCGCCTTCATGGCCCGCCATCTCGGCCCCGGGACGACCCCCGACATGGCCATGTTCACCGACCTGTTCCGGCTGGTCGCGCGGTTCGACCTCGCCGTCCCGGCGGAGATCGCCGCCGTGTTCCGCGCGCTGGCGACACTGGAGGGCGGGCTGACCGGGCTCGCGCCCGGCTTCGGGATCGTCACCGAGGCGCACGCGTTCGGCGAGTCCTACCTGCGGGAACGCCTCCGGCCCGGTTCCCTGCGCGAGGCCGCGAACGACGAGCTGCTCAGCCTGCTGCCGATGCTGCGCCGCCTCCCCCGCCGCCTGGACCGCATCGCCGCCGCCGCGGAGGCGGGCCGCCTGAGCGTGAACGTCCGCCTGTTCGCCGACGAGTCGGACCGCCGCACGGTCGCGGGCCTGCTCCAGCAGGTCCTGCTCACCATCCTCGCGTCGACGGCCGGGGTGATGGCGGTGATGCTGCTCGGCCTGAAGGACGGCCCCGCGATGACCCGGGACGTGACCCTCTTCCAGTTCTTCGGCTACTGCGGCCTGGTGATCTGCTCGGTCCTCTCCCTCCGCGTCCTGACGGTCGTCTTCCGCCGCTGACCTCTGCGAGGATGAGCGGCGATGCCACCTGATCGTCTTCAGCGCGCTCGGCTCTCCCTTCTCGGACTCGCCCTCGGGGACGCGCTCGGATCCCAGTTCTTCGTCCCCGCCAACCAGCACCACCTTTCCTCCAGGTCGCTCCCGCCCGCGCCCTGGCAGTGGACCGACGACACCGAGATGGCCTGCTCGGTCTACCTGACGCTGGCCGCCCACGGCACCGTCGACCAGGACGCGCTCGCCGCGTCCTTCGCCCGGCGGCACGACTTCGACCGTGGCTACGGCCCGGCGACCAACCGGCTGCTCCGTCTGGTCCGCGAGGGCGGGGACTGGCGGACCCTGGCCGGCGACCTGTTCGACGGCTCCGGCTCCTGGGGCAACGGGGCGGCCATGCGCGTCTCGCCACTCGGCGCGTTCTTCGCCGACGACCCCGCCCAGGCGGCCCGCCAGGCGGCGCTTTCGGCCACCGTCACCCACACCCATCCCGAGGCGGTCGCCGGAGCCGTCGCCGTCGCCGTGGCCACCGCCCTCGCCGCCGGCGGTCCCCTGCCGCCGGGCGTGTTCGTCGACCGGATCCTCGAACACGTCCCGCAGGGCAAGGTCCGCGACGGCATCAAGGAGGCGCGCCACCTGCTGACCGTGTCCGACCCGCGGACGGCGGCCCACTTCCTCGGGAACGGCCGCACGGTCGCCGCCCACGACACCGTCCCCTTCACCATCTGGGCCGCCGCCCACCACCTCGCCGACTACGAGCAGGCCATCTGGACCACCGCGACGGCCGGCGGTGACATCGACACCACCTGCGCCATCGTCGGAGGCATCATCGCCGCCGGACTCGACCTCCACGACCTGCCGAACGCGTGGCGGCGGGTCACCGAACCCCTCCCGGAGTGGATCAACCCTTCCTGACCGGCCGCGCGAGGACGTCCCGGTGATCGAACACATGTTTGACCGGATGGGTAGAGTGGGGGGATGTTCCAAGCGTCGTTGCTGGACGGTACGGACGAGAGCGGCCCGCGGCCTCTGAGCGCGGCGCGGCGTACCGAGCTGGAGCGCGGCGCCTGGGTGGACGTCCTGCCGGGGTGGATTCCCAACGCTGACGCGCTGTTCGAGCGGCTGCTCACGTCCGTCCCATGGCGGGCCGAACGCCGGCGCATGTACGACAAAGTCGTGGACGTCCCCCGCCTCCTGGCGTTCTACGACGAGGACGCCGAACTGCCCGATCCCGTACTGGACGAGGCGAAGGCGGCGCTCGACGAGCACTACGCCGAAGAGCTCGGGGAACCGTTCCGCACGGCCGGGCTCTGCCTCTACAGGGACGGCCGCGACAGCGTGGCCTGGCACGGCGACACCATCGGGCGCGGCGCCACGCACGACACGATGGTGGCGATCCTGTCGGTCGGCACCCCGCGGAGCCTGCTGCTCCGCCCGCGCGGGGGCGGAGCGGCGATCCGCCGCGACCTCGGCCACGGCGACCTCATCGTCATGGGCGGGAGCTGCCAGCGGACGTGGGAGCACGCGATCCCCAAGAGCGCCCGCGTGAAGGGCCCCCGGATCAGCGTCCAGTTCAGGCCTCGCGGAGTCCGCTGACCCGGGCGTGCGCCGCGCGCCTCATGGCACCATAAGCGGTGATTCGTGAGGAGGCCCGTTGCTGCGTCTGGTCGTGTCACAGACCTCCCCCCGGGCGTATCCGACGGTGCTCGACGCGCTCCAGGCGCCGATGCCGTTCGGGGCCGCCGGGCGGCACATCCTGGTCGAGCCGGGGTTGTATCCGAACACCGGGTTCCGCAGCTCGGGCGACTTCGTCCTGACGGCCGTGGGCGGGCCGGGGTCGGTCACGCTGGACGGCGCCATGGACGCGACCGTCGAGCTCACCGGGCAGGTGACGCTGCAGGGCCTCATCGTCCGCAACTGGAGCGCCGAGGGCCTCGCGCTGGAGGTCGCGGAGGGCAACGTCCTGGCGGAGCAGTGCGAGTTCGTGAGCCGCTCCGACCTCGCCGTGCGCGCGGCCCACGGAGCCCGGCTCGCGCTCAGGGACTGCCAGGTGCAGGACGGAGCGGTCGTGTACAGCGCCGCGACCGGACTCATGGAGGGGACCGGCGTCACCGGGACGGACGGCAACGCGGTCGCGATCCGCAGCGGCAGCTCGGTGACCATCCGGTCGTGCCGGATCGGCGACGCGGGCGGCCACGGCATCTGGGTGACCGAGGGGTCGCGGCCGCTCATCGAGCAGTGCACGATCAGCTCCCCTGCGAGCGCCGGGATCCGGGTGGACGACCGCGCGGACGCGGCGATCCGCAACTGCGCGTTCCACGGCTCCGGCCAGTCGTCCCTGATCGCCGTGGAGAAGGGCAAGGCGGTCGCGGACGACTGCCTGATCACGGACGCGGGCGCGGACGCGCTGTGGGTGGCGACGGGCGGCTCGCTGACCGCACGGCGGATCAGGATGGAGGCGCCGCACCGGACCGGCGTGGTCGTCGAGAAGGGCGTCGCGCTGCTGGAGGACTGCGAGGTCCTCGGAGCGGGGGCCCACGGCCTGTCCTTCACCGAGCACGCGAACGTCACGGTCGTCCGGGGCCGCATCGCCGACGCGGGCAAGCTCGGCGCGCGGCTCGCCCCCGGGGCGCGCGCCCTGCTGGACGCGACGACCGTCAGCGGCAGCGGGTTCGCCGGGGTGAGCGTCGAACCGGGCGGCGAGCTCACCCTGCGCGGCTGCACGGTGGTCGACAACCACGGCCCGGGCGTCACCGCGAGCCGCGGCGCGAGCGTGGAGGCGAGCGGCCTCACAAGCGAGCGCAACCGGGGGCCGGACAGGCTCGACGAGGAGCCGGACGGCGGGGTGACCGCGCAGGTCACCGAGCCGGCGGCGGAGGAGGAGGCCAGGCCGGCGCCGCCGGCCGAGGCGAGGCCCGCCGGGGCGTCGGCGGACGCGCTGCTGGCCGAACTGGACGCGATGGTCGGCCTGGCCGGGGTCAAGCGCGAGATCCGCAAGCTGACGAACCTGCAGAAGGTCGCCGAGCAGCGGCGCCTCGCGGGCCTGCCGCCCGGCCCGGCGATCGGCCGGCACATGGTCTTCGCGGGCCCGCCCGGCACGGGCAAGACGACCGTCGCGCGGCTGTACGGCGGCATCCTCGCGGCGCTCGGCGTGGTCGAGAAGGGCCAGGTCGTCGAGGTCAGCCGGGCCGACCTCGTGTCGGAGAACGTCGGCGGGACGGCGCTGCGGACGTCCGAGGCGTTCGCACGGGCCCTCGGCGGCGTGCTGTTCATCGACGAGGCGTACACGCTGGCCCGCAAGACCACGGGCACCGACTTCGGGCAGGAGGCCATCGACACGCTCGTCAAGCTGATGGAGGACCACCGCGACGAGGTCGTCGTCATCGCGGCCGGGTACTCGGCGGAGATGCGCGAGTTCCTCGCCGCCAACCCGGGACTGAAATCGCGGATCTCCCGGACGGTCGAGTTCGAGAACTACAGCCCGGCCGAGCTCCTCCAGATCACCGAGGCGCACGCGGCCAAGGACGGCTACCGCCTGGCCGGCGACGCGCGCACGGCGATCCTGGAGCACTTCACCACGCAGCGGCGGGACGCGGCCTTCGGCAACGGCCGGGCGGCGCGCCGGGTGTTCGAGGCCGCGGTGGAGCGGCAGGCGCAGCGCCTCGCCGAGCTGGAGGAACTGCCGTCCGGCGACGAGCTGAGCCTGTTGCTCGCCGAGGACCTCGACGTCGAGACGGGCCTCGCGGCGCGGTTCGGGGAGGCCCGCGACGCCGGCCAGGTCCGCGCCGTCCTCGCCCGGCTGTCGGCGATGACCGGGCTAGAGGAGGTCAAGCGGGAGATCGGCGACCTGCTGGACCTGCTCGCCTCGGCCCGGCGGCGGCGCGCCGCCGGGCTGGAGGCCGAGCCGTTCACCGGGCATCTGGTCTTCGCGGGCCCGCCGGGCACCGGCAAGACGACCGTGGCGCGCCTGTACGGGGAACTGCTCGCGGCCCTCGGCGTCCTCGCGCAGGGCCAGGTCGTCGAGGCGGCGCGGGTCGACCTGGTCGGGCAGTACGTCGGGCACACCGCCCAGAAGACGGCCGAGGTGTTCGACCGGGCGCGCGGCGGCGTCCTGTTCATAGACGAGGCGTACACGCTGTCGCGCCGGGCCGGCACGGACCACGACTTCGGGCAGGAGGCCATCGACACGCTGGTCAAGCTGATGGAGGACCACCGCGACGAGGTCATCGTGATCGCCGCCGGGTACACCGCCGAGATGGAGGGGTTCCTGTCCACGAACCCGGGCCTGGCCTCCCGCTTCGCCCGCACGCTGGCCTTCCGCCCCTACGAGGTGGACGGCCTCGTCTCGATCTTCCTGGGCAAGGCGGAGGCGGCGGACTACCTCGTCCCCGACCCGACCCGGGCGGCCCTCGCGGCCTGCCTGAAGGCGGACCGCGACCGCTTCCGGGAGGGCAACGGCCGCGAGGTCGACAAGCTCTTCCGCTCCGCCGTCACCGCCCACGCCCGCCGCACGGAACAACTGGCGAACACCGGCGCCGACCTGACCACCGCCCAACTCACCACCCTCCTCCCCGAAGACATCACCCCGTGATCTCGCTCGCCGAGATCACCGCCGCGACGCACGCCCTGCTGGCCACCGCCGAGCGGCTGGACGACCGCGACGTCCGCGAGCCGTCCCTCCTTCCGGGCTGGACGCGCGGTCACGTGCTGACCCACGTCGCCCGCAACGCCGACGGCGGCACCCGCCTGCTGACCTGGGCGCGTACCGGTGTCGAGACCCGCGAGTACCCCAGCCTGGAGGCTCGCGCCGCAGAGATCGAGGAGGGCGCGTACCGTCCGGCGCGCGTTCTGCTGGAGGACGTCCGGCAGAGCGCCCAGCGGTTCGCGGCCGCCTTCACGCTCATGCCGGACGAGGCGTGGGGACGGGTCGTCCAGTGGACCGCGGGCGCACGCCACCCCGCGTCCCGCGCCGCCGACGCCCGCCTCACCGAGGTGCTCGTCCACCACGTCGACCTCGACGCGGGCTTCGGGCCCGCCGACTGGCCGGCCTCCTTCACCACCCGGATGCTCACCGCCGTCACCGCGTCCTACTCCCGCCGCGACGGTGCCCCGGACCTGAGGATCCGTGCCACCGACACGGGTGAGGAGCACGGTCGCGGCGACGTACTCGTCACCGGCTCCGCGGCCGCGCTCCTCGCCTGGCTGATGGGCCGCTCCCCCGGCACCGGCCTCACCGGCGCCGAGGGAGTCACGCTCCCCTTCCTCTACTGACGCCTACCGCTGCTACTGACGCCTACCGCTGCTACTGACGCCTACTGCTGCTGCGCCGGGCAGGTCGTGCCGCGTGGGGGGAGGGTGAGGGAGATCAGGTAGGCGTCGATCGTGTTCTGCATGCAGGGGCCGCGGTTGTAGCTGCCGTGGCCCGCGCCTTCGTAGGTGAGCAGGCGGCCTGTGGGGCCGAGCTGCCGCTCGACGGTCTTCGCCCAGGCGTAGGGCGTGGCGGGGTCGTGGACGGCGTTGGCCAGCAGGATCGGCGCGCTCCCCTCGACGTGCAGGCGGTGCTGCGGGTTGCGGACTGGCTGCGGCCAGCCGAGGCACGCGGAGATCGCCATGACGGGACGCGCGAAGGTCATGTCCGGGGCGACCTTCTCCGTGCGGCGCATGATCCTCGCGTACTCGCCGTAGTCGCGGACGGGCAGGCTCCAGTCGGAGCAGAACTGCGCGGTGAAGGGGTCGGTCGTGGTCTCCCCCGCCTTCGGGGCCGCCGCCGTGCGCGTGCCCGGCTTGAGCGGCGGGGCCGCGTCCAGCGCGGCCAGTGTGGACGCGAGCTGCGCCCAGTCGGGGCCGTAGAAGCGCTTGTAGGCCATCAGGACGAGGCCGAACTCCGGCAGCGCGGCCCCCGGCGTCGACGGGTCGGGCAGTTCTCCCCGGGCGGCGCGGGCACGCAGGTCGCGCCATACGCCGCGGACGTCTTTGCCGTGCAGGACGCACTCCTGCGTGCGCCCGCACCACGCGACGAACCGGTCGAACGAGTCCTGGGCGGCGGCCAGTTCGGAGGTCAGGAACCGCCGGGCGTCGGGGATGCTGTGGTCGTCGACGCTCTCCAGCACCATCGCCCGGACGCGTCCCGGGAACGTCTCGGCGTACATCTCGCCCAGAAGCGTGCCGTACGAGCTGCCGTGGAAGGTCAGCTTCGACTCGCCCAAGGCGGCGCGGATCGCGTCGACGTCCCGGACAGTGCTGAGCGTGTCGGCGTGGTCGTAGAGGGGGCCGGTTCGGGCGCGGCAGTCGGCTCGCAGGCGCGCGTTGTGGGCGAGGGTCGCCCGGAACTGCGCCGCACTCTTGATCATCGGCGAGGGCGCGGCGCGGACGAGGTCGGCCGAGCACGTGACCGGATGGCTGGCGCCGATGCCGCGCGGGTCGAAGCTGACGATGTCGAACCGCCGGCGCAGCTGGTCGCTGAACCGGTCGATGCCGCTCTCGATCCTGGTGACGCGCTGGACTCCGGAGTCGCCGGGGCCGCCGGGACCGAACACGAGGGTGCCGACGCGGGCATCGGGGTCGAGGGCCTTGCGGCGCGCGATCGCGAGGCCGAACGCGGGGCCGTCCGGGCGGGACCAGTCGATCGGCAGCCGCAGGGTCGCGCACTCCGCCTTGCCGTCGTCGCCGCACGCGCGCCAGTCGATGGCGGGCGCCGAGCGCGGTGCGGCCTGGACGGACGGCGAGCGCGGCGCGGGCGACGCGGTGGCGGGGGGCGCGACGCCTGCCAGCGCCACGGCCCCGGCCCCGGCCAGGGCGGCGAGCCTGTTTCTGCGCAGCATGGAGGACCTTCCGGTGGGGGACGTCAGAAGCCCGCCCCTTCAGAGGCGGGCGACGGTCCCCGGCCCGGCCGTGGCCGGGGACCGCTGACGATCAAGGTAGGCGCGGTCCCCGCACCGGAACAGGGTGATCAGGGGCGGTTCAGGGTCGGATCAGGGTTCGCTCAGGGTGTGTGCTCACTCGTCCACGCTTCTCCGGTTCCTGTCAAAAATCGCCAGTAAACTCGCACAACGTTCGCAATACTCGACAATTCACTAGATTGACAACGGAAATGGGTTCCGTGCCTCAACGCCGCTCAAGTCCCCCGTCACGGATGGCGGCCAGGAGGGCTTTCCACTGGGCGGGCGCGAGAGCGAGGAACCCCGCGGAGATGTCGCGCGAGTCGCGCACCAGCACCGCCTGCCCGGCCGCCGCCACCTCGACGCATTCCTGACCGCCGGTGCTCGCGCTGCTCTTGCGCCAGTTCAGCGCCGCTCCCCGATTCGACCGGTACACCATCCAGCAACCCTCCATCCATTGCCGGCGGGTGCCGTCTCGCCAACCGATCGGGCAAGAACACCCGCGGGCGAGCACCAGCAGGGCACGACAAACCACGACCTTGTGGAAAATTTCCCGATCACGAGTGTAAACGGTTCTACTTATCCCGCCTACAAGGGAACACAAGATCACCCTGCGTGCTATGAGGGCTACTCGCCTTGTCGGTGTCCGATGCGGCCGTCACCTCCGTCACGTGGGTCGAGTTGCGGTCGGGAGTCAGGCCATGAGGTCCTCGGCGGCCTGCCGCAGCATCGCGATCGACTGGTCGGCCGGCAGCGCCTGCTCCAGCAGCAGCTCGAAGGTGTCGCGGTACTCGGTGATCCGGTCGTCCTCACCAGTGATCATCACGCTCGCGCCCGGGCGCGC
Source organism: Actinomadura sp. NPDC000600 (assembly GCF_040492135.1). Lineage (NCBI taxonomy): Bacteria > Bacillati > Actinomycetota > Actinomycetes > Streptosporangiales > Thermomonosporaceae > Actinomadura > Actinomadura sp. NPDC000600. Next base: position 93,073 of record NZ_JBEUPD010000002.1, on the reverse strand, counting down.
CTCCAGCCAGAGGACGTCGTCGAGGTCGCCGTCGAACTCCAGGAGGCTGAACGGCCCGTCCAGCCCGAGGTGCGCGCCCGCCTTGAACGGGATGATCCGGACCGTCAGCAGGTCATCGCGCTCGGCCGTGTCGGCGATGTGGTTGAGCTGGGCCGGCATGATCGCGGGATCGCTCTTGATGCCGACGTGCCGCCGGACGACCGCCTCGTCGATGATGTAGTGCTGACGGGGCGGGTTCTCACGCTTGGCGAGCTCCTGCTGCCGTTGGATGCGCAACCGCGCGGCCAGCACCCGGGCCTGCTCGGACACCTTGCCGGTGGAGAGGACCTCGGCGTACTCCGGCGTCTGGATGAGCCCCGGGACGACCGTCCCGTGAAACTGGCGGATGTACGCGGCGCCCGCGGAGTAGCCCACATAGTTGAGAAAGCTGGGGTCGAACTCGCCGCGGTAGGCGTTCCACCAGGCGGGTTCGCGCGCACCGCGGGCGAGGGCCTGCAACCGCTCCTGCCGTCCCTCCGACGTGACGTCATATACGGCGAGCAGCGCCTGGAGGTCGGTGCGGGTGATGGCGTTCTTGCCGCCCTCCACCCGGATGAGCTTGGACGGGGACCACTCCAACTGCCGCGCCACCTGCTCCTGCGTCAGCTTCTTCTCTTTGCGCAGGCGGACGAGCTCGGTGCGAAGCAACGCACTCTGGACTATCGGGCCCTGGTCACTGGCCATGGGTTCGCTCACTCTGAGTAGTGCATGCCACCAAACTGGATGCTACATGGCAGTCGGGGACCTGGCATCCCACTTCCACACACGGCGCTACATGTCTTGGACATCTGATCTTCGCTCCGCCCACCAGACCCCGCCATATCGCCCAAAACTCGCGTGGGTAGCTTCCAGAGTGCTGCATACCGTCGGACTCTGTTGTAATGTGCTACATAGCAGATTAGCAGACGACGTGATGCAACGAGACGCGATGCCACATCCGGGAGCGGATGAGGTTGAACACAGGGTGAAGACCCGGCCGGACCCAAGGCGCATCCCGGCCGGGGCCGACCGCAGGCGGAGACGGGCCGGCCGCAGGCGGGAACGACAAAGGGCCGGGAAACGAGAGGGGCGCACGCGCCACACGGGGAGGTCGCAAGGGGAGACCAGCATCCGGGAACGCCGCGAGAGGCGACACCGGACGAAAGACGCACGAAGCAGCGAAGCCAGCGAAGGCAACAGAGCCAGCGAAGGCGACAGAGTCGCCCGCCGCTTCCCACCGATCACCGGTTTGGCAGCCATGACGACCGGCGGGAGAGCGGAGAGCGACTCCCTGGGCCGCACGAGACAGCCGGGCCGCTCCGCGCGCATCCTCTGCGAAGACGCAGAAAGATCCGGGCTGACCTGCCAAAATGTCTCTGCGGACTCATCTAGTCTAACCGCGATCACGCGGTGCGGACCATAGGTGATGTGACTCCGGTCACCGCCCCCACCGGACCTGACCGGTGCCCGGCGGACCCGTGAGTCGCGATTCGAGGCATGGGGTCCCTGACATGTCCAGACAGCACGTACCGTCCCCCACCTTCGCCGCCCACCCCGCGCGTCCGGCGGGAGAGTCGCCTCCCGCCGGGCCGGACGTCGGGCAGGTGGCCCGATGAACGAGCACGCCCGCCACCACGACCCGGACAAGATGGTCCCCGCCGAGATCGTCCCGCGGCAGCGGCCCGTCCGGCCGGCCGAGAACGTTCGGCGGCCCGGGTTCTGGAACGGGCTCACCACCATCGAGCGCGCCGCCTTCCTCGTCCTGGCGCAGGAGGTCGTCCACCCGGCCGGCACCGTGCTGTGGACCGAGGGCCAGGAGGCCGACCACACCTTCGTGATCAAGTCGGGCACGGTGCGGGTCTCCGTGGAACGGGACGGCCGCGAGCGGTTCGTCGCCTTCCGCGGGCCCGGCGACATCATCGGCGAGCGCGCCGCCCTGCAGTTGCGCCGTCGCTCGGCGACCGTCGTCGCCATGGACCCCCTCCATGTCCTGTGCCTGACGACGCACGAGTTCGTCGCCTACCTGAGCGACCACCCGCACGTGGTCGCCGTTCTCGAGCGCGAGATGTACAACCGGATGACCGAGCAGGGTCCGGGCCGGCCGCCGCAGCGCGTCCACTACCCTGCCGGCGCGGGCCACCCGTACGGCACCGCCGCGCAGTACGGCTCACCGCAGCCTTACGCCACGGCGCAGATCCCGGTGGTCCCGAACTACCCGTACGCGATGGCGGGGCCGTTCGCGGTGGCCGCCCCGAGCGCCGCGCACGAGCCCTGGGGCGGCGGCGAGGCCCGCATGGTGGAGCCCACGGCCGTGGTCAACGGGGCGTCCGCGACCCCGACGGCGCCCCCGACCGTGCCGGCCCGCACCGTGCCCGCCCGTTCCCGGCGGCAGGTCCGGTCCCTGGAGGCGGCCGTCGAGACGTCCTGGGATCGGCCGACGCAGCCCATGGTCCTCCCGGACGACGACGGCCCGTCCTGGGCCGGCCAGAACTGCACCATCGTCTACACCGACGTGGCCGGGTTCAGCTCGCCCGCCCGCAACGACGTCGACCGGATCGACGTGCGCCGCGCCATGTACCGGGCCCTGCGGGAGGCGTTCGAGGAGTCCGGCGTCCCCTGGCACGCCTGCCACGTCGAGGACCGGGGCGACGGCGCGCTCATCGTCATCCCGCCGCAGGTGCCCACGGCGACCGTGGTCGACCCCATGATGGTGTCGCTCGGCCGGCGGCTGCGCGGCCACAACCACCGGGCGAGCGGGGCCGTCCGCGTCCAGCTCAGGGTCGCGGTGAACGTCGGGCCCGTGATGCCCGATCCGCCCGGCGTGTCCGGCTCGTCCATCATCACGGCGGCCAGGCTCCTCGACGCCGGCCCGCTGAAGGAGCGGCTCGCCGCGACCGGGGCCGACCTCGGCGTCATCGCGTCCCGGTTCGTCTACGACTCCGTGATCGTCCCGAGCCCCGGCCAGGTGACCGCCGCCGAGTACGAGCGGATCACCTGCCGGGTGAAGGAGTCGGACCTCGAAGGCTGGATCCACCTGCGCGGCCTGCCCGCCCTCCCCGCCTTCTGACCGTCCGACCGGCCGCCGGCCCACTCGGCCCGCCCCCCGCGCGGGCCGCACCAGGCCGTCCCGCCTCCCCGGCCGTCCAGGCCGCCACGACCCCGCGCGCACCGTCGCCGCGGGGTTCTCCGCTTTCACCCCCGCCGCGGCTGCGGCTGGTCGACCGGCCGGCCGTCGTGGTGCCGCGGTATCCGCAGGACGAACCGGGCGCCGCGCTCGCTGTCCTCGATGGTGAGGGTGCCGCCGTGCAGCCGCGCGATCTCCCGGGCGATCGGCAGGCCGAGGCCCGAGCCCGCCGGGTCGCGGGCCTTGCTGGCCTCCAGGCGGGCGAAGCGCTGGAACACGAGGTCCCGGTCCTTCTCCGCGATGCCCGCGCCGTCGTCCATGACCTCCAGCACGGCGATGTCGTCCTCCCGCGAGACCGTGACGTCGACGCGCGACTCCGCGTGCCGCTCCGCGTTGTCCAGCAGGTTCGTCAGGAGCCGGACGAGCCTCAGCCGGTCGCCGCACACCGTCACGCCCTCCTGGAGATGCGGGACGATCCGCTTCGTCCGCTCCGAGCGCGCCAGCTCGATGGTGACCAGCGCGCCGAGGTCGACCGTCTCGACCTCCTGCCAGGCGGCGGCGTCAAGCCGGGCGAGCTGCAGCAGGTCCGTCACGATCGCCTGGAGCCGCTCCAGGGTCTGCAGGACGCCCCGCGCGGTCTGCGGCCAGTCGACGTCGTCGGGGTAGAGCAGGGCCTCCTCGATCTGGGCGCGCGCGGCCGCGATGGGGCTGCGCAGGTCGTGGGACGCGTCGGAGGTGAAGGTGCGCTGCCGTTCGAGGGCGCTGTCCAGCCGGTCCAAGGTCGCGTTCGCGGCCTCCGCGAGCCGCCTGATCTCGTCCCGCGACTCCGGCACCGTCACCCGGCGGCCCGACTGCTGCGCGGTGATCTCCGCCAGCTCGGCCCGGATTGCCTCCACCGGCGCGAGGCTGTGGTCCACCGTCGCCCAGGCCCGCAGGCACCCCAGCAGGATCACCAGCAGCGAGACGCTGGCCAGGAACATGATCAGACCGGAATGCACGTACCAGGGGACGATCGGGACCGCCGCGTAGATCAGCCAGTCGCCCCCCGGCTTGAAGACGCGGAAGCCGATCACCCAGAGGCATCGGTGGCGCCGCACCGGCGCGCACACCCTCCGGGTGGAGTACACGCGCGTCGCGGACGGGACGAAGTCGGCGAGCGGGCGGCCCGCCGGCACCCGTCCCGGCGTCCCCGCGATCACCGACCGGTTCTCGTCCAGGACCTGGAGGATGACGCCCTCCCCCGCGTCCAGCCGGGCGGGCGCCGACTCGCGCCGCAGGACGTACGACAGCCGGAACGCGGCCGCGGTCGCCTCGCCGCGGGACGAGTCGCTCTCCGATCCCCGCGCCGCCACGAGGATCAGCGTCGTCGCGATGGCGCAGATGATCGCGGTGACCGTCCCGGCAATAACGGTCATCCGCACCCGTATGGACCATGTGCGCCGTCCGCTCACCCGACCTCCCGCAGGTGAGGTAATCACCGCACACGCCGAAATCAGTCCTCTGAACAGCAGTGACGCATACAAGACAGGCCAAAGAAATGGTTGCCGAACCGACCGGTCAGGAAGAAGCCAGAGCGCTGATGGGCCCGCGGACTAGAATGCTCGGTTATGGAGCTGCGCCAACTTGAGTACTTCGTGGCGGTTACGGAGGAGGCCAGCTTCACCAGGGCCGCGGCCCGGTTGCACGTCGCCCAGCCGGGCGTGAGCGCCCAGATCCGGCAGCTGGAGCGGGAGCTCGGCCAGCCGCTGCTCGACCGCTCCGGGCGGACCGTCCGGCTGACCGAGGTCGGCGCGGCCGTCCTGCCCTACGCGCGGGCGGCGCTCGCGGCGGTGGAAGGCGCCCGCCTGTCGGTGGACGAGCTGACGGGCCTGCTCCGCGGGCACGTCACGATCGGCACGATCGACTGGATCCGGTCGCTGGACCTCCCCGGCATGCTGGCCGGCTTCCACCGCGACCATCCGAACGTCGAGATCACGGTCGTCCAGGAGGACACCGCCAGGCTGACCGAGGGGCTTCGCACCGGACGGATCGACCTGGCCTTCCTCAGCATCGGCGCCGAACCGCCCGAGGGCATCGCGACGCAGGTCGTGATCGAGCAGGACCTCTTCGCCGCCGTCGGCCGCGGCCACCCGCTCTCCCGCAGGTCGACGGTCACCCTGCGGGCCCTCGCCGAGGAGAACCTGATCTGCCTGCCGAAGGGCACAGGGCTGCGGGCCGTCCTGGACGAGGCGTTCGCGGACGCCGGGTTCCGCCCGCGCATCGCGTTCGAGGCGGGCGAGCCGCCCGTGCTGGCGGAGATCGCCGCGCACGGCCTCGGCGTCGCCGTGCTGCCCGAGTCGGCGGCGCGCGGCCGCCCGGACGACCTGCACGCGCTGCCGGTCGTCCGCCCGCGGCTCACCGGCCGGATCGCCCTGGCCTGGCGCGCCGAGGGGCCGCGCGGCCCGGCGGCGCGGGCGCTGATCGCCCGCGCGCGCCGGACGCCCGCCTGATCAGGCCGCCCGCTCGTCGGAGTCGTCCAGGACGCCGCGCAGGACGTCCGGCCTGTCGGTGATGATCCCGTCCACGCCGAGGTCGACGGCCCGCTCCATGTCGCGGGGGTCGTCGATCGTCCAGGTGAGGACGTCCATCCCCGCGTCCTGCACCTCGTCGACGTAGGACTCGGTCAGGCCGCCGAAGGGCGGGTTGACCTGGTCCGCGTACTCCGCGAGTTCGTGCAGGTCGTCGACGTCCGGGGTACCGAGCAGGCCGGTCGGCACCCTCGGCAGGACGGCGTGGAACCGCCGCACCGACCCCCAGTCGAACGACTGGACGACGAGGTGCCGCTCGTGCGGGTCGTACCGGAGCCAGGACGGGTGCCTCCTCAGCTCCGCCGCGATGCGCCGCTCGATGCCCGGGTAGAGCGCGGGGCTCTTGATCTCCAGGAGCAGCCCGAGGCCGCTGCCGCGCATCGCGGCCAGCACCCGGCCGAGCGTCGGGACGCGTTCGCCCGCGTACCGCTTCGCGAACCAGCCGCCGGCGTCCAGCCTCCCGATCTCGGCGAGGGTGAAGTCGGCGACCCGCCAGGGCCTGCGCTCCGGGTAGAGGTCCTCCGCGTTCGTCGTCCGGGCGAGCGTGGTGTCGTGCATGATCACGAGCTGGTGGTCTTCGGTCTCCTGGACGTCCAGCTCGAACATGTCGGCGCCCTTGGCCTTGGCGAGCCTGAACGCCGAGAGCGTGTTCTCCGGCGCGTACGCGGACGCGCCGCGGTGCGCGACGTCCACGACGTCGGCGTCCGGATCCGGGGCCGTCGCGGTGCGCGGGCGCGGTTCCGGGGCGCCCGGCGGGGACAGGAACGGGTCGGGGCCTGGCCGGGCGGCGGCGGGCGCCGCCGGGACGGCGACGGCCGCGGTGGCCAGGACGGCGATGAGCGCGAGACGATTCCGCCGGTGCATCAGTCACCTCTCGGGAGCCGGGGCTGTCCGCCCCAACCCTCGGACCGTCCGGTGACACCGGGGTGACGGATTGGTAGCAGACTGTGTACCGATGGTGACGATACGCATCCGGTCCCGTCAGGACGAGTCAGACACGGCCGATCCGCCCGAACGGCCTCCGGACTCGTCGGTGCCGTCCCTTTCGTCCGCCTCCGCGGCACGCGCGCTCCTGGCCGCCTTCGCCAGGACCAGCGCGCCGAACAGCAGCCTCCTGCTGCGCCTCAGCGGGCGCGGGAACCTGGTCCGCTCCGCCCTCGGCACTGGCCGCGGCGCGGGCACCGCGGGAGGAGCCGGGTGGCGGGGCATGCCCAGCCGGGTGGGACGGCTCCGGCCGCGCAGCGTCACCGACCGTCCGACGTCCCACTCGTCCGACTCGGCGAGGTGCGCCAGGTCGAGGACGGTCGCCGAGGCGAGGACCCGCCCCTCCTCGTCCTTCGCGAGGTCGCTGAGCCGGGCCGCCTCGTTCACCGGATCGCCGATCACCGTGTACTCGAACCGCTCCTCGGCGCCGATGTACCCGGCGACGACCGGGCCGGCGGACACGCCGATCCCCGCGTCCAGCATCGGCACCTCGGCGCGCAGCCGCACCGCCAGCTCCCGGGCCGCGCCGAGCGCGCCGCCGGCCGAGTCCTCCAGCTGCGTCGGCGCCCCGAAGATCGCCAGCGCCGCGTCCCCCTCGAACTTGTTGATCCAGCCGCCGTGCTTCGCCACCACCGACACCACGACGCCGAAGAACTTGTTGAGCAGCCCGACCACCTCGTCCGGGCTGCGCGTGTCGGCCAGCCTCGTGGACCCCGTCAGGTCGACGAACAGCACGGCCACCTCGCGCGTCTCGCCGCCGAGCGTGACGACGCCGCGCTCCAGCGCCAGGTCGGCGACCTCCTCGCCGACGTGCCGCCCGAACAGGTCGCGCAGCCACTCGATCTCGCGGAGCCCGGCGACCATGTGGTTGAACCCGGCCTGCAGCTGCCCGACCTCGCTCGCGTCGTACACGGCCACCTCGGCGCCGAGATCGCCCCGCTCGACCTGCGCCATCCCGCTGCGCACCGCCTTGATCGGATCGGCGATCGCCCGCGTCGCCATGTAGATCACGCAGACCCCGGCGAGCAGCGCGGCGCCGCCGAGCCCGAGGATCGTGATCGCGAGCTGGGCGACGTTGATGTCGGGCGAGGCCAGCGCCGCGATCGCGACGCAGATCAGCCCGAACACCGGGATCGCCGTCCCGAGCGCCCAGGCGAGCATCACCCGCGTCGTCACCCCGGGCAGCCGGAGCCGCTTCGGCCGCTCCGCGCCCAGCACCAGCGCCGCCGCCGGCCGCAGCAGCCGCTCCGACAGCAGGTAGACGATCGTGCAGGTCGTGCCCGCGCCGAGCAGGCACGTCAGGCCCGTCTTCACCGCGAGCCGCCCGGTGAACAGGATCAGGTCGAGCGCCGCCCAGCCGAGCGCGCCGACCGCCCACAGCGCTCCGACGAGCAGCGTCAGCCGCAGCGGCCCGAGCAGCACGGCCCGGCGCTGCCGCCGGTCGGGCTCGCCCCCGTCCCGGACGAACGTGACCACCGGGCGCCACAGCCACAACCCGCACAGCAGCGCCGCCGGAGCCGCGATGACCGGGTAGCTGAAGAACGCGACCGCGTTGACCAGGTGCACGTAGTCGCGGTCGTCCAGCGGCGGATCGGGGACGACGAACGTCGCGAACAGCAGCACCACCAGCGCGCCGACGGCGTTCGCGACGCCCACGACGAACAGCAGGACCCACCGCACCCGGATCTCGAGCCTGCTGGTCACGCGCGCCTCCGGAGGGAAGGAACCGCCAGGGGGATCATCCCACGGCGGAGGGCGTCCCGGCGGGCCGACCGCCGGGACGCCCCTCCCTCAGACGCTCTCCTCGGCCACGGCCACCGGAACCCGCGCCTCCTGGGAGCTGCGCCGGACGAACGGCCAGCCGACCACGACCAGCGCCGCCCACGCGCCCATCACGTACAGCGCGATCCGCGTGTCGGCCTCCCAGGCGATCGTCACCGTGACGAACGCGAAGAACGCCAGCACGGCCCAGTTCGTGTACGGCGCCCACGGCATCCGGTACGGCGCCTCCGGCAGCTCACCGGCCGCCGCCCGCCGCCTGTAGGCCATGTGCGCGAGCAGGATGACCGTCCACACCAGCAGGGCCCCACCGGTGGAGACGGACGTGATGTACTCGAACGCCTTGTCCGGCACGACCGCGTTGACGACCACGCCGATGCCCATGACCAGCGCGGAGATGACGACGGTCAGCACGGGCACACCACGCCCGTTGAGCCGTCCGAGCACCTTCGGGCCGTCCCCGTTGACGCCGGCCGTCCGCAGCATCCGGGACGTCGAGTAGAGCCCGCCCGCGTTGCAGGACGACAGCGCCGCCGTCAGCACCACGAAGTTGACGATGTCCCCGCCGCCCGGAATCCCGATCCGGTCGAACGCCAGCACGAACGGGCTGGCCCCGCCCTTGAACGCCGTCCAGGGCACCACCGCGAGGATCACCAGGAGCGACCCCAGGTAGAACAGCGCGAACCGCAGCGGCAGCGCGTTGATCGCCCGCGGGATGTTCTTCTCCGGGTCCTTGGCCTCGCTCGCCGTCACGCCCACCAGCTCGACGCCCAGGTAGGCGAACATCACCATCTGCAGCGTCATGATCGTGGCCCCGGCCCCTTCGGGGAACACGCCCCCGTGGTCCCACAGGTTCCCGACCCGCGCGGTGTCCCCGGCGTCGCTGAACCCGAAGACCAGCACCCCGAGCCCCACCAGGATCATCATCACGATCGCCGCGACCTTGATCATCGCGAACCAGAACTCCAGTTCGCCGAAGAGCTTCACCGAGATCAGGTTCACCACGAACAGCACCACCAGCGCGACCAGCGCCGTCTGCCACTGCTCGACGCCCGGCCACCACTTCTGGATGTACTTGCCGGCCGCGGTCAGCTCCGCCATCCCGGTCGTCACCCAGATGATCCAGTACGTCCAGGTCGTGGCATAGCCCCAGAACGGCCCGAGGAACTCCCGGGCATACCCGGCGAACCCGCCCTCCGTCCGCCGGTACGTCAACAGCTCGCCGAGCGCCCGCATGACGAAGAACAGGGCCAGCCCCGCCACGGCGTACGTCAGGATCAGGCTCGGCCCGGCCTTGGCGATGTTCTCTCCGGCGCCCAGGAACAGCCCGGTGCCGATCGTCCCGCCGATGGCCAGCATCTGGATCTGGCGGGTGCCAAGCCCGCGTTGGTAGTCCTCCGCGCTCTGGTCGTTTGGGAGCTTCGCGACCACGCGGCCTCCTCTCTACAGCCGCCCCCGCCAGGGAAGCGGCGCCACCCTCCGATCACGCACGGTTGCGTAACTCGGACAGAGTAGGAGCCCCAAGCACAAACACGAAACACACCTGCCCGCCCGGTATCTCCCTGCCCCGTTCGTCCCCTCCCCCGCCCGGGGTAATCGAGTTGGCGACGCACTCGGCCATCGCGTATGCTCTCGGACGTCGCCAAGCGCCGGGAAAACCGGCCAAGACACCCCTCCAGAGCCGCTAGGCTCGGAGCAGCAAGGTCCTGTGGAGCAGTTAGGAGTGCTCGCCACCCTGTCAAGGTGGAGGCCGCGGGTTCAAATCCCGTCAGGACCGCCAGACGCGCCGACGCGCGTCCTGGGCAGGTAGCTCAGTCGGTACGAGCGTCCGCCTGAAAAGCGGAAGGTCGGCGGTTCGACCCCGCCCCTGCCCACACCTCGTGACCAGCCAAAAGGCCCGGAACCATCCTCGGTTCCGGGCCTTTTGACAGCAACGGTGACAGCAACGGCCTCAGCCGAGCACATCCCCCAGCCGCCCGAGCGCCGCCCGCTTCTCGTCCAGCGCCGCGTGAGCGTAAATCGTCATGGTCACCTCGATGTCGCTGTGCCCGACGATGTCCCGGACGATGTGCGGCGGAACGCCGAGGGCCAGGAGCAGCGAGACGCAGGTCTACCGCATGTGGTGCATCCGCACCGAGCCGAGGTCCACAGCGGCACGGATGCGGCCCCCGGCCGCGTGGTCGACGGGCGGCCTGAGATGCGTCGTCCAGGCGGGCGTAGCAGCGTCTGGGGCGCCGGGGCCGTCGAGGAGGATGACGAGGTGGCGGCCGGGTGGTCATCACTTCTTGACGGCGACGGCCACCTCCGACGATATGACTCATAGGTTATAATGGCGCTGTGAGTTGGGAGATCAGCCTGCACCCCGAGGTCGAGGAGTGGTACCTCGCGATCTGCGTGAGCGACCCGGAGACCGCAGACCTGATCAAGCACGCGATCGACCAACTCGCCGAGGAGGGGCCGACAGCACGCCGCCCACTGGCCGACCGGGTACAAGGCAGCCGCTTCCACAACATGAAGGAGCTACGGCCACCCTCGTCAGGGAACAGCGAGATTCGAATACTGTTCTGCTTCGACCCGGCCCGAGAAGCGATCTTCCTTGTCGCCGGCGACAAGTCCGGTAACTGGAATCAGTGGTACCGGGAAGCGATACCACTGGCCGACGAACGCTTCGCCGAGCACCTGATCGCTCTGAAGGAACAGGAGGGACAATGAGTACCGGTTACAGCAAGTGGTCCGATGTCAAGGCCAAGGCTGCCGAGCTTGACCCTCGAACTCCGGCCGAGCGCGCCGCCGGCCAGGCCGCAGCGCAGGAACGTACGGAAGCTTATATCCGCGGCTACCAACTGTCCGAGATCCGTAAGGCTGCTGGAGTCACCCAGGCCGAACTGGCGGAGATGCTCGGTGTCAGCCAGGCCAGAATTTCCAAGATCGAGCATGGAGAGGTCTCCGGCATCGACGTCGTCCGCGACTACGTCACCGCTCTGGGCGGTCACCTCGACCTCGTGGCCTCTCTCGGCGACCGCACCTGGAAAGTCGCCTGAAACCACTCTGCCGCTACCGCCGGAACACGCCGGGGAGCCCATCCTGCAAGTCGAGATCGAGTCGGCAAGGTGACGGCAACCCTGACGGCAACGTCGGCCACCGACCACACTCAGCGACACACGTCCGGCGCCGCCTGACCTCGGCGGCCGGGAGCTCACGAGGCTGATCGCTACTCCTGAAAAGCGGAAGGTCGGCGGTTCGACCCCGCCCCTGCCCACATCTCTTGACCAGCTAGAGAGCTTCAATAGTTAGGGTTACCGACTGTGTCTTGGTGGTGACTGGCCTGTCGGGTGTGGGCGGGTTTCCCTTGGTGGATGCGGTATGGCGAGGGCGGCGGGTTGACCGCTGTGGAGCGGGCGCGGCGGGAGGCGCTGCGGCTGGAGGCGGCCCGGCTGTTCGAGGTGGGGCTGTCGGATGCGCAGATCGGGCGGCGGTTCCGTGTGTCGCGGATGTCGGTGAACCGGTGGCGGCGGGCCTGGCAGAGCGGCGGTACGGCGGCGCTGGCGTCCAAGGGAGCCGGCGGCGCGAAATGCAAACTGACCGATGACCAGGTGAATCTCCTGGAGGAGGCGTTGGATCTCGGCCCGGCCGCGCACGGCTGGACCGAAGACCAGCGGTGGACACTCGCGCGGATCGCCGAGGTGATCTGGGAGCTGTTCTCGGTCTCCTACACACCGGCCGGAGTGGACGTGCTGCTGCACCGGATCGGGTGGAGCGTGCAGACGCCGACCCGCCGTGCGGCCGAGCGCGACGAGCAGCGGGTCGACCGGTGGCGGGCGGAGGTGTGGCCGACGGTGGAAGCACCGCGGCGGACCTGGGCGCCTGGATCTGCTTCGAAGACGAAGCCGGCCAGGGGCTGAGGCCGCCCAAAGGCACCACCTGGGGACGGCGCGGACGCACACCGGTGGTGCGCGTCACCTCCCGCGGCACCCACCGGATCTCGCTGGCCGCGCTCGTGGCGATCAAGCCCGGCGAGCATCCCCGGCTGATCTACCGCGCACACGCCTACCGCGGCCGACAACACGAGAGGAAAGGGTTCGACGAGGGCGACTACATCCGCTTACTGGATGCCGCTCACCAGCAACTCGGTGGGCCGATCGTCGTCGTGTGGGACAACCTCAACACACATCGCTCGGCTCGGATGCGCCGCTACCTGGCCGCCCGGGACTGGCTCACCGTCTTCTACCTGCCGCCCCATGCTCCTGAACTCAACCCCGTCGAGGGTGTGTGGTCACACCTGAAACGGTCCTTGGCCAACCTCACCAAGCACACCATCGACCAGCTCATGCAGCTGATCAAGACCCGCCTGAAACGCATCCAGCACCGGCCCGCACTGCTCAACAGCCTCCTCGCCCACACCCACCTGCAAATCAGTAACCCCAGCTATTGAAGCTCTCTAGAAGGCCCGGAATCTCTCTGGTTCCGGGCCTTTTGACTGCAGCGGAATGTCATTACGGCTGCCATGGGCCGAGTGGACGGCCGGTCTCGACGAAGTCTCGGTACTCATCGAGCAGGACGCCCTGGTTCACCCAGCGTCCGCGGTCGGCGCCCAGTTGCTGCTCGGCCAGTGCAAGGGCGGCTTCTGCCGACTCGGTCTCGCCCACGGTCCTGGCCCCGTCCTCGTCTGCCGCGTTGAAGGCCGGGAACTCATCGACCGGGAGCGACTCGCACTCTTCGACGACGTGCAATCGCACGACAAAGCCACGGAAACGCGTCGGGGGCCAGATGCAGCACCACCGAAGCCCCCGTCGCCCCTCCTCCTCAAAGGCGCCAAGGAGTTGCTCCACCTCCTGGCCGCGTCGAAGAGCACCGGCGGCAAAGGTGTCCGTCAGGTAGCGCACCGGGCCACCCTACGAGTCTCCCGGGACAGCGATGAGGCCCCGACGGTGAGACTGGGCCTCACGAGAACGGACTTCAGCCGAGCGCATTGCCGGTGCGCGCGCTTGGCATCAAGGGTGCCCGCTTCGCGGCTGCCGTCCGGGTCCGCTGCGCCGAGGGCGGTCGGCCTGCGCTTCGCCGATATTCGCTTTGGCCATGGAGACCTGCGCAATCCGTTGATCGGGTTCTCGGTTGGGAGCGACCTGGGTTTTCTCGGGTGGTGCGGCGGTTAGGTGCTTTGGCCAAGAAGAGGGCGGTCTGTTTTTGGCATTCGTGGGCGCCCTCGCCGAGGTGGTATTTGGCGAGGGCGTCACGGGGGTGTAGCCGGGACGGGTCAGGTGCTCAGGGCCGGGTCGGTCGTGCTGGGCTTGCCGTCCTCCACGTGACCGGCGAAGCGTCGCAGGAAGGACTTGTCGGTCGCGCAGGTCACGGAGAGGTCGTACCAGGACTTGGTCCGGCCCAGGTCGGTGTTGTGGACGGCTCGGCCGCCGGGCGGGATCGTGTAGCTCGCCGAACGCCCGCCGTAGGCGTTGGAGACCGTGAGGCGGCAGACGGACTTGCCGTTGTTGACCAGGAGGAGTTTCAACGTGCCGCGGTTGTCGCGGACGGTCGCCTCGACTCCGGTGCCGGCAGCCCCCTTGAACCGCCGCAGGAATCCGTTCGGGCCGTGCACCGAGAAGTCGTAGGCTCCGTCGATCTTCCACGAGTCCGACAGCTTCCTGCCCTCGTGGACGGTGTAGGTCCAGGGGCCGTCCGTCTGGCTACAAGAGGTCACGTGGAAACAGATGCCCGCTTGGGTCCCGGCAGAGAAGTCGATGACGAGCTTGCCGCCGCGGAGCCTGCCGTCCACCACGGGTGCGTAGGGCAGAGGCCGCGCGGGACGGACGCCCCGCTCCTGCTCGGGCAGGGCAGGAGTCTTCGGCGGGGTGGGGACGTAGTCGTTGTGCCGTTCGTGGTCCTTGGGCGCGTATCCGCTGGTGTCGGGAAGGGGCACCGGCCGCTCGTTCGGACGCGCGAAGTCGAACGCTGACGTGAGGTCCCCGCACACCGCGCGGCGCCAGGGCGAGATGTTGGGTTCGCGCACGCCGAAGCGCCGCTCCATGAACTGGATGATCGAGGTGTGGTCGAACACCTGCGAACAGGCCCAGCCGCCCTTGCTCCACGGTGAGACGGCGAACATCGGGACCCGCTGGCCCAGCCCGTACGGGCCGGCGACGTATTTGGCCGACCCCGGGTAGATCTCGTTGGTGGGCTCGGCGGTGGACAGGCCCTTCGCGCGCGAGGACGGGGGGACGGGCGGCACGACGTGGTCGAAGAACCCGTCGTTCTCGTCGTAGGTGACGAGCAGGACGGTCTTGCTCCACACCTCCGGCTTAGCGGTCAGCGCGTCCAGCACCTTCGCGATGTACCAGGCGCCGTAGTTGACGGGCCAGTTCGGGTGCTCGCTGAACGCCTCAGGGGAGGCGATCCACGAGATCTGCGGGAGTCTGCCGCCCAGCACGTCCGCCTTCAGAATGCGGAACAGGTCGTCCCCGGCCTTGGCGTTGGTTCCGGTTCGGGCCTTTTCGTAGAGAGCGTCGCCCGGCTTGGCGTTCCTGTACTTGTTGAAGTAGAGCAGCGAGTTGTCGCCGTAGTTTCCGATGTACGGGTCGTTCGTCCAGCCCCAGGATCCGGCCGCGTCCAGGCCCTCCCCCGCGTCCTGGTAGACCTTCCAGGAAACCCCGGCCTTCTCTAGCCGCTCTGGGTACGTGGTCCAGTCGTAGCCGAGCTCGTCGTTCGCCAGGACGGGCCCGCCGCCGGCACCGTCGTTACCGGTGTACCCCGTCCACATGTAGTAGCGGTTCGGGTCGGTGTTGCCGATGAAGGAGCAGTGGTACGCGTCGCACACGGTGAACGCGTCAGCGAGCGCGTAGTGGAACGGGATGTCCTCACGCGTCAGGTAGGCCATCGTCGTCGCCGTCTTGGCGGGGATCCACTGGTCGTACTTGCCGTCGTTCCAGGCCTTGTGCCCCCCGTTCCAGTCGTGGTTGAGGCCCTGGATGAACTCCATTCCGAGGTCGTCCACATCGGGACGGAACGGCAGGACGTCCTTGGTGCCGTCCGACTGGTGCCACACCGTCTTGCCATTCGGAAGCGTCACCGGGCGCGTGTCACCGAAGCCCCGAACCCCGCGCAAGGAGCCGAAGTAGTGGTCGAACGAACGGTTCTCCTGCATCAGCACGACGATGTGCTCGACGTCGCGGATGGTGCCGGTGCGGTTGTGGGCCGGGATGGCAGCCGCCCTCGCGATGCTGTTCGGCAACGCGGTGAACGCTGCGGTTCCACCTGCCAGCTGCAGAAAGCGCCGCCGGTTGAACTCCGTCATGGCTGGGATGCCTCCCTAATGGGCGGTGCAGTGAGGGGGGCACTAGATCAGCAGGCGTCTGCGAACTCCCAGCGACGCGTGCGGGAAGCCGCCAGTAACGCCGCACGAAGGCGGTCACCGCACCAGTCAGCGGCTGGTGGGGAGGGTCCTCCGGTGGAGGGTCCACACGGCCGCGAGGAACGCGGCGACGCCCAGCACCGCGAGGAGGAGCAGGTCGCGCCAGGCGCTCACGGTGAAGGCGGGCACGTAGGACGACAGGTCGGGAGAGCCGGCGAAGCGCTCGTCGAGATCAAGGAGCGAGCCGAGGGCCTGGAACGCGTGACGGTTCGCCAGGACCTGGCCGAACGCGCGGCCCGGCGCCGCCATGTCCGTCACCGGGACCACCGCTCCGGCGAACAGCACCTGCGGGAAGCAGAGCATCGGCAGCGCCAGACACGCCTGGGCGGCGTTCCGCACGGCCGCCGAGACCAGCAGGCCCAGCGCGAGCGCCGAGGTGGCCTCCATGAGGATCACGCCGAACAGCGCCGCGTACACCCGCGCGTCGGCGGGCGGCAGCCGGTCGAGCATCCGCAGGACGCCGAGCAGCAGCACGTCGACGACCGCGAGCAGCGGCACCAGCATGGTGATCTTGGACGCGAGGTAGGCGGTGACGCTCAGTCCCGCGAACCGCTCGCGCCGGAAGACGCCGAACTCCCCGACGATCTGGAGCAGGCCGTAGGTGAGGCCGAAGAAGAAGCCGTCGAAGGCGAGCCAGAAGACGATCTGCACCGGCGCGGCCCCGTGACCGCGGGGGGCGAACCCGCCCGGTTCGAACAGGACCGCCATCATCGAGGTCACCAGCACCGGTGAGCCGAGCAGGACGGCGAGGGTGAGCCGGTTGCGGACCATGACCTCGGCGTTGCGCCGGGTCAGGTGCCACCACTGGCGGATCGGGCCCGGCCGGTGCCGCGAAGGCACGCCCGGCGCCGCGGAGCCCGTGGGTGCTGTGGACGCCTCCGGGGCCGTGGGCTCGCGGTGGCCCGCCGCGCCGTCGAGCAGCACATAGACGTCGGCCAGGTCTGTGACGCCGAACTGCCGTTTGGCCTCCTCCGGCGAGCCGCTGAACGCCAGGGTGCCGCCGGGGGCCATCAGCACCACCCGATCGCACAGATCCGCGTCCTCCGGCCGGTGCGTGGAGAGGACGACGGTGACGCCCCCGCCCGACAGGGCGCGGAGCAGCCTCAGGACCTCGACGGACGTCACCGGGTCCAATCCGGACGTGGGCTCGTCCAGGAAGCAGACCCGCGGCCGGGCCAGCATCTCCACCGCGATGCTGGCCCGCTTGCGCTGCCCTCCCGAGAGGGCGCTCACGGGCACGGAAGCGCGTTCCGCCAGGTCGAGGCCGTGCAGGATCTCGTCGACCCGGCGCGAGATCGCCGCCTCCGGCGTCCCGGCCGGGAGCCTGAGCCGGGCGGCGTACGCGAGCGTGCGCCGCAACGGCAGCTCGGTGTGGATGATGTCGTCCTGCGGCACGAAGCCGACCGCGCCGCCCGCCGCCGGGTCGGCGCCGTCGTGCCGGACCCCGCCCGCCGACGGCGCGGCCAGCCCGGCCAGCGTCTCGAGCAGCGTGGTCTTTCCGGCGCCGCTGCCGCCGAGCACCGCGACGAGCTCGCCCGGCTCGATCACCAGCGAGACCTCGTCCATGATGCGCCTGCCGCCCGCGTCCCGGCTCAGGCCCTCCGCCTCGATCCTGGCGCCGGCCTCGCTCCCGGCGCGCGCCTCGATCCCGTTGGTGTCCGTCGACGGCGGCCTCGTCGCCGTCCCTTCCGTCCGCATGGCCTTCTCCTCGCGACGTCGTGAACCATCGGCCGACCACAACGCTCGCGCGAGGACCTTCCGCGGCCCTTCCCCGCGACCTTCCCGGGCCGGAGCCATCGGGGAAGGTCCGGGGAAGGCGCCCTTCGTAGCTTCCTCACGTCGTCCCGAACGGCAGCACAGTCCGCGGCGCCGCCGCGGCACGGGCGGGACGACAGAAGGAGAAGCACAATGGCCACCACGCTCAGCCGCGCGCCGCGCAACGGCGTCGACGTTCCGGCCCTGTTCGCCACCCTGGACGCGGTCAAGGGCAAGCCCGAGCTGGCCCGGTTCCAGTTCCGCGCGACCAACCGCTGGATCAGCGGCACGCACAACCGCAGCACCATCAAGGGCTTCTACGGCGCGGGCCAGGAGGACACCACCCGGACCGAGGAGTTCGCTTACGACGCGGACCACCCGGCGGTGCTCGTCGGCGGCGGCAAGGCCCCCACCCCGGTGGAGTTCCTGCTGCACGCGCTGGCCGCGTGCCTCACCGCGGGCCTGGCCAACATCGCCGCCGCGCGCGGCATCACCCTCACCGAGGTCGAGTCGACCGTCGAGGGCGACATCGACCTGCTCGGCATCCTGGGCCTGTCGCAGGACGTCCGCAACGGCTACCAGGGCATCCGGGTCGGCTTCAGGATCTCCGGGGACGCCTCCGACGAGGTCCTGCGCGGGCTCGTCGAGCAGTCGCGGGCCCGGTCGGCCGTGTACGACGTGATCACCAACGGCGCCCCGGTCGAGATCGACGTCGCCACCGACTGAGCCGGCGTCCGCCCGCCGGCACCGCGCCCAGCGGGCCGGCACGGGTCACAGGGCCGGTGCCGCGCTCACCGAGCCGGTGCCGGCTCGCCCCCCGCCCCATCCACTCATCGATCGGCAGCGCCGGACCGCCGGCGCACGGGGAGCCCATCGTGTACAGCCACGGCAAAGGCCGCACCGACACGGACCTCATCGACATCGGTCACATCGACACCGTCGTCATCGGCGCCGGGCACGCGGGCCTGGCGATGAGCCGCCACCTCGCCGATCGCGGCGTCGACCACGTGGTGGTCGAGCGCGGGAGGATCGCCGAACGCTGGCGGAGCGCGCGCTGGGACTCGTGCCGGCTCCTCACCCCGAACCGGCTGACGCGGCTGCCCGGCCGGGCGTACCAGGGCGCCGACCCGGACGGTTTCATGACCGCCGCGGGCCTGGCCTCCTACCTGGAGGACTACGCCCGCTCGTTCGCCGCGCCGGTCGTGGAGTCGACCGCGGTGACCGAGGTCCGGCAGCTCCCCGGCGGGGACGGCGGATACGTCGTCCGCACGGACCGCGGCAGTTGGACGGCGGCGAACCTGGTGATCGCCACGGGCTACCACGCCCACGCGCAGGTGCCCGGGTGCGCCGCCGGGCTGCCGCCGGACCTCGTGCAGGTCACCGCGGCCGGGTACCGGAGCCCCGCGCACCTGCCCGAGGGCGGCGTGCTGGTCGTCGGCGCCTCGGCGTCCGGCGTGCAGATCGCCGACGAACTGCGCCGGGCGGGGCGGCAGATCACGCTCGCGGTCGGCGCGCACAGCCGGCTGCCCCGCCGCTACCGCGGCCGGGACATCTTCTGGTGGCTGGAGCGCACGGGGTCGCTGGACCGGGTGATCGACGACCTGCCCGACCCGGCGCGCGCGCTGCGAGAGCCGTCCCTGCAGCTCAGCGGCTCCGACCGGGCCGTGGACCTCGGAGCACTGCGGGACCGCGGAGTCCGGGTGGCGGGGCGGCTGGCGGCGGTGGAGGGCGGGGCCGTCCGGTTCGCCGACGACCTGGGCGCCACCACCGCGGCGGCCGAGGCGCGCCTGCGCAGGGTCCTCGCCGGGATCGACGACCATGTGGCCGGCTCGCCGGTACCGGACGCCGAGCCCGTCCCGCCGGTGCTGCTGGAGTCCGGGCCGCGCACCCTCGACCTGCGGCGCGCCGCCGTCTCCACGGTCGTGTGGGCCACCGGCATGCGGCCCCGCTACCCGTGGCTGAAGGTCCCCGTGCTGGACGGGACCGGCCGGATCCGGCACCGGCGGGGCGTGACCGCCGCCCCCGGCCTGTACGCGATCGGGCTGCGGTTCCAGTACCGGCGCGATTCCACGTTCATCGGCGGCGCCCGGCACGACGCCGCCTACCTCGCCGACCACATCGCCGTCCGGCGTGCCGCACGGCCGCGACGGACGCCGCACTGACGAACGGAACACGATGATGCCTGCCTCGACCCCGCACCACCGGCCGGACCGGCGCGCCTCCCACGCCGTCGATCCGCATGGCGCTCCCCGCCCGCAAGCCCCTTCCGGCGAGTACGACGCCGTCGTGGTCGGCGCGCGCTGCGCCGGCGCGGCCACCGCGATGCTGCTGGCCCGCCGCGGACTGCGCGTCCTCGTGCTGGAACGGGCCCGGCGCGGCACCGACACGCTGTCCACCCACGCGCTGATGCGGGGCGGCGCCACGCTCCTGCACCGCTGGGGGCTGCTCGACCGGATCGCCGCCGCGGGCACGCCCCCCGTCCGCCGGACCCGGTTCCACTACCCCGGCGAGACGGTCACCGTGTCGATCAAGCCTGCCGCCGGGGTGGACGCGCTGTACGCGCCCCGGCGGACCCTGCTGGACTCGGTGCTCGTGGACGCGGCCGTCGCGGCGGGCGCGGAGGTGCGGTTCGGAGTGGCCGTCACCGACCTGGTCCGCGACTCCGGCGGGCGGGTCACCGGGGTGGTGGGCCGGACCCGCTCCGGCGATCCGGTGCGGGTCCGCGCGCGGTTGACCGTCGGCGCCGACGGAGCGCGTTCCCTGGTGGCCCGGCGGGCCGGCGCGCGGACGGAGCACGTCGGCACCGGGGCCGGCGCGATCGTCTACGGATACTGGACGGGGCTGCCGACCGACGGGTACGAGTGGTTCTACCGGCCGGGCGGCAGCGCCGGGCTCATCCCCACCAACGACGGACGCGTGTGCCTGTTCACCGGCGTCCCGGCCGACCGGTTCGCCCGGGAGGTCGCCGGGGATCTGCGCCGCGGCTACCGGCGGCTCGCCGCGGAGATCGCCGGTCAGGCCGGCGACCGGCTGGCCGCCGCCGAGGCGCCCCGCCGGCTGCACGCCTTCCCGGGCCGTCCCGGCTTCCTGCGCGGCGCGTGGGGCCCGGGCTGGGCGCTGGTCGGCGATGCCGGCGGCTTCCTCGATCCCCTGAGCACGCACGGCATGACCGACGCGCTGCGCGACGCGCACCTGCTGGAGCAGGCGGTGGCGGAGATGCTGCGCGGGGCCGCCGAGCACGAGGCGCTCGCCAGGTACCAGTTCCGCCGCGACCGGCTCTGCGGGCCGATCTTCAAGGTGGCGGACCGGCTGGCCGGATACCGCTGGGACGTCGCCGAGGTCCAGGGGCTGCTGCGGGAGATGAGCTCGGCGATCAGCAAGGAGACCGAGGCCCTGTCAGAGGCCCTGTCAGAGGCCCTGTCACCTGCGGGAACGATGTCCGAACAGCGGCAAATGATCACTAATGCGCATTATGGTGAGTGGAGGTCGGCGACATGAGCGGCCATGGATCGGCAGGTGGTCGATGGTGAAGCGGGCCGGGCGCGAGGCCGTCGAGGTCGCGCTGCTGGGCCGGTTCGAGGTCCGGGTCGCGGGAGACCCGGTCCCCGCCGCTGCCTGGAGCCGGCGCCACGCCGCGGCGCTGGTGAAGATGCTGTCGCTCGCACCCCGCCGCCGGATGCACCGCGAGCAGGTCATGGACGCGCTCTGGCCGGACGTGCCCGTGCACGAGGCGGCGCCCCGCCTGCACAAGGCGGCGCACTTCGCCCGCCGCGTCCTCGGTACCGGCAGCCTGGTGCTGCGCGCCGAATCGGTCATGCTCTTCCCGGACGTCGAGATCGACATCGACGTGCTCCGCTTCCAGGAACTCGCCGCCAAGGCCCTCCAGGAGGGCGACCAGGCCGCGGCGTCCGAGGCGGCGGACGCGTACCGGGGCCCGCTCCTGCC
This sequence comes from Actinomadura sp. NPDC000600, assembly GCF_040492135.1. Taxonomy (NCBI): domain Bacteria; kingdom Bacillati; phylum Actinomycetota; class Actinomycetes; order Streptosporangiales; family Thermomonosporaceae; genus Actinomadura; species Actinomadura sp. NPDC000600. Next base: position 71,499 of record NZ_JBEUPD010000002.1, on the reverse strand, counting down.
CGAAGACCCCTACGAACCATGGGCGGACGAGCCGCGGGATCGCCTCCACTCCGAATACCTCCGGATGCTGCGCCAGGCCCGGCGGTGGGCCGAGCTAGCCGAGCAGGACCCGGCCGACACCGAGGCCCACCTGGAGCTGATGCGCCGGCACGCCGGCCTCGGGGACCGCCGCGCGGCACTGCGCCAGTTCGAGCGCATGGACCGGGCGCTCCACCGGGAACTGGGCGTGGGGCCGAGCGACGAGGCCATCGCACTGCGCAACTCGCTCGTGGAGACCGCCGGCCCGCCGGGCGCCCCCGCCCCGTCCGCGCGGACCGCCCTGGTCGGCCGCGCGGCGTCCACGGCGACCCTCGAAGGCCTGCTGGCGGAGGCCGGCCGGGACCGCGGCCTCGGCCGCACGGTGTTCATCTCGGGCGCGCCCGGCATGGGCAAGTCGACGCTCGCCGAGTGGATGCGCGGACGGGCCGCCGCCCGCGGCTGGCGGGTCGGGCACGGCGTCGCCGCCCCGATCGAGGGCGCCTGGGCGTACGCGCCGGTGCTGGAGGCCCTCGCCGACCTGTGCCGGCACCACCCCACCCTGCTGGACGGCCTGGACGACCGGTGCCGGGAGGACATCGACCGGGCGCTGTCGGGCCGGGTGCTCGACTGGGACGGCGACGGCAGCCACCAGCGGCTGTTCGTGGCCGTGGCCGAGCTGGTCCGGCTCGCCGCGGCGGGCACCGGCGTCCTGCTGACGGTCGACGACGTGCACGAGGCCGACGACGCCAGCCTGCGGCTGCTCCACTACCTGTCCCGCAGCTGCCTGTCCGAGCGCCTGATCCTGGTGCTGACGCATCGCCGGCAGCCGATCACCGAGGCCTTCGAGAACGTCCGGGCGAGCCTGCTGGGCCGGACGGCCGCCATCGAGGTGGCCCTGGCGCCACTCGACCGCGCCGAGACCGCCGAGCTGGTGGCCGCCTGCCGCCCGGACGCGCCCGGCGGGCTCGTCGAGCACATCTGGGACGTCTCCGGCGGGGTGCCGTTCCCGATCGTCGAGCTGGCGCGGACCGCCGGACTCTCCCGGGACGGCGGCGCGGAGGGCGAGCCCATGCCGGGCGACGCCGTGCTGGCGGTGCTGTCCCCCCGGCTGCGCACCGCCCTCGAACCCGTCGCGACGGCGGGATCGACGTTCGACACCGACGAGTTCATCGCGCTGTGCGGCCTGCCGGACGAGGACGAGGCGTTCGACTGCCTCGACGCCGCACTGGCGGCCCTGGTGGTCGAGCGGACCCTCGGCGGCTACCGGTTCCGGCACCGGCTGATCCGCGACGCGCTGCTCGCCGGGATCCCGCCGCACCGCGAGCGGGCGCTGCACCGGGCCTGCGCGCGGCGGCTCGCGGCGATGGGGTCCTCGCCGGCCCGCGTCGGCCACCATCTGCTGTCCGCTGGTGAGCACCGGGCCGCGGTGCCGTACGTCCTGCGGGCGGCCGAGACCCAGGCGGCCGTGGGGGCCTACCGCGACGCGCTGTCCCTGGTGGACTCGGTGCGCTCGGTGGCGGAGGGAGCGGACCTGGCCAGGGTCCTGGCGCTGCGGGCCGAGCTGCTGGGCGCGGTCGGCGACCCGGCCGCGATCTCCGCGTTCCGGCAGGCCGTCGCGGCGGCTCCCGAGGCCGCGCGGCGGCCGCTGCGCGCCCGGATGGCCCTGACGGCCGTCTACCTCCACGACCTCGACACCGCGGGCGCGGTGCTGGCCGGGCTGGAGGCCCCCGCCGCCGACGGCGAGCAGACGGGCGGGGACGGCCGCGACCAGCGCGACGCGAACGCCACGATCATGCTGATCAAGGGCTACCTGGCCTACTTCGGCGGCGACCTGGACGCCGCGTGGGAGGCGGTGTCGACGGCCGACCGGCTGAGCGCGGCCGACAGCGCCGGCTGGCGGCAGCTCGACATGATCGCCCTGAAGGGGCTCATCACGCACAACCGCGGCGAGTGGGACCAGCTGATGCGGCTGGAGCTGATGCGCACCCGCCAGGACCCCGGGCTGACCACGGCCGTCTTCGACTCGCACCTGTGCGTGGTCGAGTTCCTGCTCTACGGCCCGACCCCCTACTCGGAAGTGATCGAGTTCGCCCGGACCCTCCGCACGACCGCGGAGCGGGCCGGCGCGCTGCGCGCGGTGGCCTTCGCCGGCACGGTGATCGGCGAGGCCGCGCTGCTGCACGGCGACCTGGACCTCGCGCTTTGCGAGCTGACCGACGCGGTGGACCTGCATCGCGAGCTCGGCGCCACGATGGGCGAGGCGCACTCGCTGCAGCGGCTGGCCGAGGTCCGCCTCGCCCTCGGCGACCGCGCCGAGGCCGGCCGCCTGCTCCGCCGGGCCCTGCCGCTCGCCCGCTGGGCGCCGCTCGCGATGCACCTGCTCCAGCGCGTCTACGGCACGATGGTGGCGGCCGAGGAGGACCCCGAGGCGGCGCGCGCGGTCGTCGACGCCGCGGAGGCGTCCCTGGCCCACACCGACTTCTGCCCGTTCTGTGCCGTCATGTTCGAGGTCCCCTCCGCGATCGCGTGCACCCGCGCCGGCGACCTCGCCGAGGCGCGCCGCCACCTGGAGCGGGCCGAGCTGTCCGCGGCGATGTGGGAGGGCACGGCCTGGCAGGCGGCGATGCTGGAGGCGCGAGCCCACCTGGCCCGCGCCGAAGGGGCCGCGGACGAGGCGGCCGAACTGCTGTCGCGGGCCGCCGCGATGTTCGAGGAGGCGTCGCAGCCCCTGGACGCCGCCCGATGCCGCGCCGGCATCCCCGAAGCGGTCTGACCGCCTCGGCACCCCCGCCGTCGACGTCGATGAAGGTCGCGGCTGGCAGTGGCCGTCATGCCATATAAGGAATGGACCCGGCGCCGAAAGCGCGCGGAGCCGTTCGTCGCGGTGGTCGGAGGGTGGCGCGCTGGGGCGAGCGTCAGCGCCCGGTGGACTTTGCACATATCCGAGTAAGGGCGCATCGCAGCGGGTTGGTAACTCTGCGTCACGGGTACGCACGGCTGGTGACGATCGGGCTTGAACGCGGCCCGTGCGGAGGTTGCGGCGATGAGTCCGGGAGCCAGGTCACCGCCGCGGGACACTGGGGGTTGGGATGGGACGGGATCCTGCACGCGTCTCTCGGCGCGGGGCGCTCAAGCTGGCGGGGGTGGGGGCACTTGGCGCGACGGCGGCCGCACGCGTCCCCGGAGGCGGGGATCAAGGGACCGCGGCGCAGCCGGAGCCCCCCACGATCTTTCTCGAGCCGACCAGGAAGCTCTCGGGCACGTTGTCGATCCTCCAGCGGAGGCATTACGTGCCCCGCTACGACAGGTGGTTCGACGCCTTCGCCAAGGAGTGGGGGAGGCGCGTGGGAGTGGACGTGCGAGTCGAGCACGTCGTCCCGGAGAGTCTCGTGTCGCGCACGCAGGCGTTGATCGAGGCGGGGACCGGCCAGGACCTCATCGAGTGGATCAGCCCTCCCGCGCAGCTCGAACCGTACCTCGTCGACATGGGCGACCTCCAGGCGGAAGCGGTCAGACGCTTCGGCCTCGAACAGCCCCTCTGCAGGAAGGCCGCCTACAACCCCTCCACGCGGAAGTACTACGGCTACACCCACGCCTGGGCCCCCTGCCAGGGCAACTACCGCAAGAGCCTGTGGCGGCAGGTGGGAATGGGCGACGGACCGTCGACCTGGGACGAACTGCGTGAGGGCGGCAGGGCGATCAAACGGAAGCTCAACGTCCCCGTGGGCATCGGCATGTCCAACGAGCTGGATTCCAACATCTCGGTCCGGGCGCTCATGTGGTCGTACGGCGCGTCGGTGCAGAACGAGCTCGAGCAGGTGGTGATCAACTCACCCGAGACGGTCGCCGCCGTCACCGCCATGGTGCGGCTCTACCGGGAGGCGATGACCCCGGAGGTGTTCTCCTGGAACCAGCTCTCCAATAACCAAGGGCTCATAGCCGGACGACTCTCCTACATCGCCAACCCCGTCTCGGCGTTCCGCACCGCGCAGGCCGAGGCCCCCAGGATCGCCGACGACATCTTCTTCAAGCGACCGCTCAGGGGCCCGACGGGTCTGGGCCTCAGCGGCCCGCAGCCGGTCTTCGTCTACTTCGTCCCCAGGTTCTCCAGGAATGTCGACGCCGCCAAGGAGTTCCTTCTCAACCTGTCGGCCAACGACGCGAGCAGCACCTACCAGTCCGAGCTGTACAACCTGCCGGCGTTTCCGGCCGTGGTGCCGCAACTGGACCGCTGGTTGTCAGACGACCCGTTCGGGGCACGGCCGTCCGACAAGCTCAAGCTGCTGCAGGACGCGGCGACATGGACCGCGAACATCGGCTACCCGGGACCGTCCAACCCCGCCATCGGCGAGGTGTTCACCCGATCGATCCTGCCGCGGATGATGGCGCGCGCCGCCCAGGGAAGGCAGACGCCCAAGCAGTCGGTGGCCCTGGCCGAAGCCGAGATCAAGCCGATCTTCGAAAAATGGGGCTCCCGCGGCCTCCTCTGCAACTGCTGAGAACAACAGCGACCCCGACGTCACCAGGGCGCTCGGCCACAGTGCGGAGGCGGCGCGCGCGACTGACGCGTTGATTCCGGCGCGCAGGACGGGGTCGGCCCAGCGCTCGCGGCAGTTGGCGATAGTCCTGACGACATTGACGGCGACCTGCTCACTGTTTTCGGGGGGTCCGTTCGGCGAGGCGACGTCTCAGACCCGTTCGCATGCGCGCTGACGCACCAGGCAATGCGGCCAGGTGATGCAACTCGTCCGGTTGCAGTTCCTGCCGGGTGGCGAGTGCGAGCACAGCCGCGTATGGCCGAGTCGTGGATGACAGCAATCGGGCTTCGATCTCGGCCATCACTCTGAGCAGCACCTCGCGATCAGCGTTGGGGTGCTCGGCAAGGAGCCGCAAGAGCAGACCGTCGTTCCAAGCGCTGTCCCGCTTTGAGGACAGGTCGGCTAGGACGTCCACAGGTGTGCGGGGGTTGGATGCCAGTGCCTGCCAGACGAATGGGTACGGACACCGGGCGAGATGGAGGAACGTCTGCATGTCGGTGTGCAGAGCGCTCGCCGCGTCGAGGTAGTCCGCAGGCGTGCGGAAGCGCGGGGGTACTTCGTCATGTTCGCCCATGCCCACCTCGGACAATCTACGCTCGAACGCCTCTTGCTCCACCTCGGGCTGTCCGGGGCGTCGGGGTTGAGGGTAACGCGGGTGGGTGCGGGGCGGATTAGCTGTTATGGCGCGATTTCATGGTTCGATCACAGTTTCGGCCCTGCCGCGTCAATGGTTTGAGACGTTCGTTGCCGACCTGTACGAAGTGCTCGAGACGGCTCGTGTGGTCGACGGCGCAGTTGTCACCGAAATCGGCGAGATCGAGGGGGTCCGACTCGTCAAAGGGCGGCATCTGGCGACCGGCGCGCGGTACCGGCTGGAGGGGGACGGCGAAGCAGACGACGACTCGACGAGCGAGCTGGTCGTTTCGCGGTGGAGCCGCCGCCGCGAGAGCAGCGTTGAATTCATCAGCTCGGACGGCGACGGCACCGCCTCCGGTGTGCTGCGCTTTGACAGCGCCACGCGGCCGAGGAATTTCACCATGGCAGGGAGGTACCAGGGTTCGGGACGGCTGCGGCAGATGTCGTGGAAGGGCAGCGCCGATATCGAACGGTGGTGGGAGCAAGTGAGCGAGGCCGGCGCGAAGCGGGCCAAGCCGCCGTTGACCGCGAGGCTGTCGCATTCGCTTGTCTCGCTGAAACTCGCGATCGCTGCGGAGCCGGCGGATGACGGTCGCTGGTCGATCGATGTGACCCTGGTGGTCCGCGGACGCTTGTGGGCCCGGCCGGTTGGCGCGCTGGCCTCTCTGTTCGGAGGCTTCGCCCTGCGGCGGCTCTTCAAGCGCGGCCTCGATGACGTCCGGCGCGAGTGGGAGGACAACGTGCCCGCCCTGGTCAGGGAGGATCCGCTCTACGCGGTGGGGAAGGTGCTCATCCCACCCTGAGCGCCGAGCACGTGCTCGCTTCTCGTGCACCGCGGGTGAGCGGGACCCATATCGTTGGGATCATGGCTCTCCTCTCGTCCATGGAATCCGCCGTCTGGGACGCACCGCTCCGCGAGCAGTTCGAGGTGTTCCTCGATGAGCACCGGGCCGCGTTGCACGACTGCCTGGACGGGCTGACCGAGGAGCAGGCGCGACGCCCGCTGGTCGCCTCGAAGACCACGCTGCTGGGGCTGGTCAAGCACGCGACGTTCGTCGAGAAGGTCTGGTTCGACGAGGCGATCAAGTGCAGGTCCCGCAGCGAGATCGGCATCCCGGACACGCCCGACGAGTCGTTCGATCTCGACGACGGCGACACGATCGCGTCCGTCCAGCGGGCCCATCGGGAGGCCTGCGCGGCGTCTCGCCAGGCCGCGGCGGACCTGGCCCTGGACGATCTCGTGCTCGGCAACCGGCGCGGGCCGCTGCCGCTGCGCTGGGTCTACCTTCACATGCTGCGCGAACTGGCCCAGCACTGCGGCCACGCGGACATCCTTCGCGAACAACTGCTCCAGGCCTAGGTTCCGGACGGGAAGACCGCAAGCGGCGGGAAAGCCGCGCTCACTCAGCGCATTGCAGCAATTACCCGTTGAACATTGGTCGCCCCATCACATTTCCCGTGGCGCACTGAAACCGGACCTTGCCCGGCGTTGCTCCGCATAGTTCCCAGGGACTAGCCGAACTGGTGCCCTGGCTTCTGTCGTCACCGCATGCCGAAGGGCTTAGCTCTTTGCTAAAGCCCCTATCGAATCCGCCCTGTCCGTGGGTTCGCGGAGATGATGGAAATGACAGCCAATCCCCCGCGCGGCGAATTCCCCGCGCGCCGGCCTCGCCGCCTGGCCGGTGCCCTCCGAATCCTCACGGTGACGGCCGTCGCCTCCGGTGCCCTGTTGGCCGTTCAGGCCCAGGCTCAGGCGACGCCGTTCCCCGAGACCCGGCTGGCCGACAACGCCACCCACACATACTGCATCCGCGGCGGCGGCTGGACGACCGCACGCAGGACGTCCGTGGTCTGGGGCATGAACCGCCTGGCCAACACCACCGACATGGGCGCCAAGTCCGAGAGCTGCACCCTCAGGACGGACGTCGTCTGGCTGACCAAGAATCTGGAGGCGGGCGTGCGCGGCCAGACGAAATGCACGCGGCTCATCGGTCCCAAGTGCGACAGCGCCACCATCTGGATGGACTTCCCCGAACTCGCCAAGGGGACCGACGACTGGTACGACTACCGCAAGACGGCCGTGCATGAGATCGGGCACACCATCGGCTTCGGCCACCACGCCAGCAGCTCGCACAAGTGCGCCATGATCAGCGGTGAGGTCCCGAGCCGCTCGATCGTCTGGCGCAGTTACACCGCCCATGACCGCAGCCACATCAACGCGAGCTACTGAGCCGAGGGGACACCAATATGAAGACGAACATCGTCGTCATGTCCGTCGCCGCGATCGGTCTCGCGCTCACGGCGACCGCGTGCTCCGGCGGCGAATCCGACGCCAGGTCCGCCGCCGCCGGTGGTGCGGGCGACTCGGGCTCGGTGCGCACGCTGACCGGTCTGGCCGCTCAGAACCGCGACGTCGACTACGACCCGCTGACGTCGCCGGCGGACGCCAGGAAGAAGGCCGACCTCATCGTCACGGGGACGCTGACGAAGGTGGAGGACGGCATCCGGCTCGCCGGCGATCCCACCCAGGCGAAGGACGACTACGTCACCTTCGTCCTCAACGTCCACAAGGTGCTGGACGGGAAGAAGGGCGGGGTGACGGGCGGCAAGGTCTACGTCTCGGTCTTCACCGGCGGCGCGGCCCCGGCCGCCAAGCTGGCCGCGCTCAATCCGCAGGCGAAGGTCGTGGCGGTTCTCGACGACATCACCAACTGGCAGCCCTCCCCCGATGAGACCGTCGTCCGTCCGGCGAACATCCCGGCGGGCGCACGTCTGTACGCGCCCTACACCGACGGTCTGTGGCTCCAGGGCCGCAGCGACACCAGGATGTTCGGCGTCGGCGTCGAGGCCGCCGACCTGCCCGCCGGCTGGCGGCATGCCAAGACCGTCGACCAGTTCTCGGCCGCCCTCGACGGCAGCTGATCGGGATACCCCGCCGCGGGCATTGGCCGCCAACAGCCAAGGCCCGGCGCAGCGGACCGCGGTAGCGCCGCCCTCCTGGCTTCCCGAGACCAGGAGGGCGGACGTCCGCGCCGGCGACGGCTTCCTACCCGAGGCCGCCGTCCCCCGCGTGACCCTTCACTTGATCGCCATCGCGTTCGGCGGTGATCCGACGCCGCCGACCAGGTTGAGCGGTTTGGCGGTCAGCATGAACTCGTAGGTCCGGTCGGCGTGGCAGTCCTCGGCCAGCGCCTCCAGGTTCCACAGCTCACCGAGGAACAGGCCCAGCAGGGCGATCAGCGGACGGTGCATCATCCCGTTGTGGACGACGCCGCGTTCGGGGAGCGGCTCGTCCGGGTCGACCAGGCCCGAGTGCGGGTTGACCGGGTGCGCCTCGACGCCCAGGTCGTCGGAGGCGACCATCGCGAAGCGGTGGTCCCAGAGCCACCCGATCATCTCCTGCGACTGGATGAGGCCGGGGTGCCGGATCTTGGACCGGAAGGCGTGCCGGTCCTCCTCGCCGACCTCGTTGAGCCAGTACTGGGCCCAGCCGACCCTGAGCAGGAGCACGTCCCCGGGCCGGAACTCCACGCCCTGCGCCGCGGCCGCGGAGTCCAGGTCGGCCGGAGTGATCATGTAGTTGCCGGCCGGGTCGAGCGGGGTGCCGCGGTCGGCGAAGTGCCGGGCCACGTCGAGCAGCACGCCGCGGGCGACGATGCCGCGCTGCGCGACCGTCTGGATGCCCAGGGCCGGCGTCTCCTCGGCGATGTCCTCGTCGGGCACGCCTCCGTAGAACCCGTACCGCGGGTGGCGGATGTGCCGGAGCCCGTCGATCTGGGACGTCGACTGCAGGTAGAACGAGTCGAGCCAGTCGTCCCGGTGGTTCGGGTTGTTGGAGAAGATGTGGTGCACGGTCTTCGGTCTGGTCCCGGCCGGCGGCGGGACGAAGGTGTTCAGCGGGTAGTCGAGGTTGAACACGGTGCCGCGGCGGACGAGCCCGACCGCGTCCCGCACCTGGTCAGGGCCGATGAAGTTGAGCGTGCCGAGCTGGTCGTGCTCGCCGAAGACCCCCCAGGACGAGCCCGGTGGCGCGTCCTCGCGTTCGAGCAGCTCCCGGTACGCGGGGATGCCGTCCCGTGGACTCATCCGAGCGCTCTCCTCTCCGTGTCCGATCTCGCCGGCGGCGGGTCGCCCCCGGCCTTGTCCAGTTCGGGCAGCACGGCGCTCCCGACCAGCGTCAGCGTCCGCCGGGCCACCTCCGGCGGCGTCCCGTACGGGGCGACGCGGAGCTGGACGGACGTGACCCCGGACGCGGCGTACCGCCGGAGCGCCGCCACGACGTCGGCCGGTGACCCGACCAGCGGGAGCCGGGGGGCTTCCGGGCCGTCCAGGCCCATCCACGCGCGACGGCTCGTGTAGTAGTCGAGGACGGGCGCGAAGTACTCGGCCGCCGTCTCCCGGGCGCGGCCGGCATCCTCGTCCACCAGGCACAGCCGGGTGACCGCCACCTCGCCCGGCGCTGCGCCGCGCGCGTCCCGGTACTCGGCGGCCCGCGCGGCCAGGAGATCGTCGCCGTAGTTGGTGGCCGCGTAGTAGCCGTCGCCGATGGTCGCGGCCCTGACCGCCCCCGCGGACGTGCGCCCGCCGAGCAGGATCGGCGGGCCTCCCGGCCGCGCGGGCGGCGGCATGACCGGCGCCGGTCCTTCCGTTCCGGGTGCGGCCGACCAGGTCTCGCGCAGCGAGGCGACCAGGGCGGCGAGCCACTCCGCCGGGCGGCGGCCGTCCGTGCCGCCGCCGACCCGCTCCGCCAGATCGGCGTTGCCGAGGGCGAGGCCGAGGGTCAGCCGGCCGGAGCACAACTGGTCGAGCAGCGCCGCCTCGTAGGCGAGCCGCCGGGGCTCGTACGCGCGGGCCAGCAGCACCGCCGTGCCGAGCGGCAGGTCCGTGCGCCCGGCCAGGTGCGCGAGGACGACCAGCACGGCCGGGAGGTGGAACACCTCGGGCCGGACGTGGTAGCTCTCCCCCAGCCAGGCCGAGGTGAGCCCGTTCTCCTCGGCCGCCTCCAGCAGGCGCGCGGCGCGGTCGACCTGGGGGCGGGTCGCCTGTGCCGACCCCAGGTCGAGCGCCGCACCGAGCCTCATGCCGGTTCCATGTCAGGCCGCCTTCTTCGCGGCGGCGCGGATCTCGTCGTGGGGAAAGGCATTGATCTTCGCTATCAGGTCGTTGGTGTAGATGTCGGTGGCCGGGAACTCCTTGCCGATCAGGCCGGCGGCGGTCATGAACTTCACGGTGGCGGTGACCGAGGCGGGGTCCATCCGGCCCCAGCCGTCGCCGTCGCCGGGCCCGGCCTTCTGGCCGTCCAGCCGGACCTTGAGGACCTTGACCTGCCCGGCCAGCAGCCGGTCCTCCGGAACCGAGGCCGCTCCCTTGGCCTCGGGGTGCAGCTTCCACAGGTCGCCGACCGCGGCCTCGGGATCGGCCTGCGCGAAGACCACGCCCTTGGCGAACGCCCTGCCGAACCGGACGAGCAGGTCCTCCTTCTTCTTCAGGTCGGGCCGCTTCACCGCGAGCCCGCCGCCGAACAGGTTCTCCGTGCCGGGCACCGGCAGCGGCTTCAGCTTCACGCCGGAGTTCTCGACGATCTGGTACTGGGTGTCCCAGAGCGCCAGCGCGTCGACCTTGCCGCTCTTGATCGCGGTGACCTGCTCGGCGCCGGCGCCGATCGGCAGCAGCTTGATCGACTCCGGGTCGAGGCCCTGCGTCTTCATCGCCGTCCGGGCGAACGTCCCTCCGGAGCTGGCCACGGCGGTGACGCCGATCCGCTTGCCCGTCAGGTCGGCCACGGAGGCGATCGGGGAGTTCTCCAGGACCTTCAGGCTGTAGATCCAGCGCGTCCAGTACTGCGCGAAGTACGTCAGCCCGGTGTCCTTCGCGTGCCCGATCGAGACGGGTTCCGGTGTCATCAGCCCGACGTCGATCTGGCCGGAGATCACCTGCTGGGCGACCTGGGTCCCGGACGGGAACAGCTGCACGTCGACGTCCAGGCCCTCCTTGGCGAAGTAGCCTCTGGCCTCGGAGACGGCGAGGGTGGCGTATCCGGCGTTCCAGCTCGGTGAGCCGATGCCCAGCCTGATCCGGTCACGCCCGTCGGACGACTTGCCGCCGGACGAGCCGCCGCACCCGGCCAGCGCGAGCGCCGCGACGGCCAGCGCCACCACCGGCGCGAGCCGGCCGTGTCGGTTGAGTTTCACTGGGTCCCCCTAGCTGTGGGGTGGGGTGGAGGGAGGCGGGGGACTGCACACCGTTCACTAGGCGGCCTTCGCCGCGCCGTTCACTTCGCGGCCTTCGCCGCACGGTTCACTTCGCGGCCTTCGCCGCACGGTTCACTTCGCGGCCTTCGCCGCACGGTTCACTTCGCGGCCTTCGCCGCACCGCGGACCTCGGCGAAGGAGAACTTGTTGATCTCGGGGATCAGGTCGTTGGTGAAGATCTCGGTCGCCGGGAACGTCTTCTTGATCAGCCCGGCCTGCTGCATGTAGGACACCGTGGCGGTGACGGCCTTCTCGTCCATCTCGCCCCACCGGTCCTTGCCGGGCTCCACGCCCTGGCCGTCCAGGCGGACCTTCAGGACCTTGACCTGGTCGGACAGCACGGTGTCCTCGGGCGCGGACGCCGGGCCCTTGCTCTCGGGATGCAGCGTCCACAGGTCGCGGACGGCGGCGCCCGGGTTCGCCTGCGCGAAGACCATCGCCTTCGCCATGGCCCTGCCGAAGCGGGTCAGGACGTCCCGCCTCTTCTGGACGACGTCGGCCTTGACCGCGAAGCCGCCGCCGAACAGCCCGTCGGTCGAGGCGATCGGGATCGGGGTGAGGTCGATCCCGGCGTTCTTCACGAGCTGGTACTGGGTGTCCCAGAGGCCGAGCGCGTCGACCTTGCCGCTCTTGATCGCGTTGATCTGCTCGGCTCCCGAGCCGATCGGGATGAACTTCACCGTGCCGGCGTCCAGCCCCTCCATCTTCATGGCGGTGCGCACGAACGTCGTGCCGGAGCTGGCCACGGCGGTGACGCCGACGCGCTTGCCGGGCAGGTCCCGGACGCTCCGCACGCTCGAACCGGCGGGGACCTGGATGTTGGAGATCCACTTGGGGTAGTACCCGGCGAAGTAGACCAGCTTGGTGCCCTTCTCCAGCCCGATGCCCACCGGCTCCGCGGTCATCAGCCCGATGTCGGACTGCCCGGCGATGACCTGCTGCGCGACCTGGGTCCCGGAGGCGAACGTGGAGACCTTCACGTCCACCTTCTCCGTGGCGAAGTACTTGCGCGCCTCGGCGACCGCCAGCGTCGCGAACCCGGCGTTCCAGCTCGGGGTCGCGATCGCCACCTTGAGCACGGTCCGGCCGTCGGCCGTGACCTCCGGGTCGGACGACCCGCAGGAGACGGCGGTGAAGGCGGCCAGGACGACCGCGGTGAGGCTCCAGAGGGACTTCGGTTTCATGTCCCGTCCTTCCCGATCACGCAGGGGTGGGGTAGTCGTCGGAGTTCAGGACCAGGCCCGGCCGGGCGGAGAAGTCGGCTCGCGGCGGGCAGAAGATGTCGATCAGCTGGTTGCGGCCGGACCCGACGGACTGGGTGGTGTGCACCGCCGTCGGCGGGATCACCGCGACCGACGGGCTGCCGCAGGCTTGGTGCTCGTCGGGCAGCCACTCGCTCATCCGGCGCGTCCAGGGCGTGCGGATGTGGTGGACGAAGTCGCCCTCGACCGCGAGGGAGCACTGCTCGAAGTCGTCGTGCTGGTGCGGGGACAGGGACTCGGGGTCGCGGACGCCGGTCCGCGGGTTCAGGAAGTTCACCATGAACGTGCTGCACCGGAAGATGCGTCCGAACCGCTCGGGGTCGACGGGCACCTCCGACAGGGGGTACGCGCGGATGCGGTGGCCGCCGGGAGGGTCGGGCCAGGGCTCGAAGGACGCGACCTTGGGGTCGGGCTGCTCGTATGAATCCTGGTTGACGGCGGTCCGCGCGAGGGACTCGGCGGACGCCACGGTGAACAGCCGCACGAGGTCGCAGTCGGCGTCCGCCACGACCGAGGACCGGCCGGGCGGCATGACGATCACGGCCTGGCCCGTCACCGACCGCTCGTCGCCGGGGGTCCGCACGGTCGCCGCGCACCCTTCGTGGGGCAGGACGACGACGTACTCGTCGCTCTGGTCCTCGCGGGTGAGCTCGTCGCCCGCGACGGCGCTGGAGTAGGCGACGACGAAGTTCTGCCCGCGGGCCGTCCACGTCCGCGTACCGGCATCGGACCGCGCGCTCGGCTCGAGGTCGGGGAACTCGACGTACTCCGCGGCGGCCCTGCTCTTGCTCGCTTGCTGCGCTTGCACTGGAGACTCCTGTCTCTGGTCGTCCGCCTGTTCAGTCGTCCAGACCGAGCAGGCGGGCCGGGTTGACGCAGGTGATCTGCCGCAGGTCCGACTCGCTCAGCCCGAGGTCCAGCAGCGCCGACCCGACCCGGATGAAGGCGTCGACGGGGAGGGGGCGGTTGGCCTGGCCGAGGTCGGACGCGAGGACGGTGTGCTCGGGCCCGATCTTCTCGATCCAGGTGAGCAGGTCCTTGGGGTCCCACTTGCGGTACCCCTCGGGGTCGTACATCCCGACCTCGTGCTCGACGTAGGCGCCGCCGCGCACCAGTTCGAGGCACTGCTCCGGCTCGGCGCCGATGACGAAGTTCGGATGGTTGATGACCATGCGGGTGACGCCGCGGCGCCGGCCCTCGTCGAACAGCTGGGCGATCGTCTCCGGCGGGAGGTGGCCGCCGCTGAGGATCGCGCCGCTCTCGGCGATGAGGTCGAGGACCTCGTGCACCTCGGGGAGGAGGCCGCCGGCGTCGTCGTGGACGTCCACCCGGTCGGACGGGACGTCCACGGTCGCCGTGGGGAACCCGCCGCCCTCGGGATGGCATTCGATGTGCCGGCCGGAGGAGAAGGTCGGGAACCAGACGGCCTTCCCGCCCATGCGCAGGCACATCGCCACGGCATAAGGGTTGATGCCTCCGACCTGGCTGTTGAGCGCGATGCCGCCGAACACCCGGGTGCTGCTCCTGGCCAGGCGGTCCCCCATCGCCAGCAGGTCCATCACCGTGTTGTGGTGGTGCGACTTGACGACGATCGCGCGCATCTCGATTCGTTCGCCGTCGACCGCGGCGTCCGCGTGGTCGAAGCGCCGGGGGAACGGGTTCGGCCCCGAATGGCAGTGCAGGTCGATCGTTCCGCGCAGCACGGTGGTGATCGCGCTAGGTCCGGGCATCGGCAACCTCCTAGTTGTTCGCGATGCAGACTAGATGCCCACTTCGTGAACGTCAATGCTCGACCTGCGAATCCGTGGCGCGGCGGCGGCGGTGAGCACTCTCTTCTCATGTCGATCGCACAGAATCCCGCCTTCAGCGGGCCGAACTGATCAAGTTGCGAGCGATACAGCGACGGGCCAGCCGACCTGCACTCACTCTTGCGTGGCCCAGGTCACTTTGCTATCCTCGACGCTCACACGGATGGTGAACAACGAGTTCACATGACGACCAAAGCGCCGGAGCGCCAAGCCGAGGGAGACGTGCATGACGGAGCAGGGCCAGTCCGATATCCAGGCAGTGAGCCGGATGGCCCAGATACTCGCCCTGTTCGGCCCGGACTCACCGGAGCTGTCGGTGTCGGAGGCGACGGAGCGGCTGCGCCTCAACCGGACCACGGTGCACCGGTATCTCACGTCGATGACCGCGGCCGGGCTCCTCGAGCGCGGCAGCCGCCCGGCGAGCTACATACCCGGCCGGCTGATGATCCAGCTCGGCGCCTTCGCCATCGGGCAGCGCCGCATCATCCAGCTCGCCCCCGCCCACCTCCGCGAGCTGACCGGGCGGACGGGCGTCACGTCCGTGCTGTCGCTGTGGGGGCCGTCCGGCCCGGTGGTGTCGCTGGTCGAAGAGGACTCCGCCCACGGCACGCTCGTCACGGTGCGCGTCGGTTCGCAGCTCGCGCTCGACACCGCCCAGGCCATCGCCTTCCTGGCCCACCTTCCCGACCAGCTCCAGGTCGACCGGCTGCTGGCCTCCCTGCCGCTGGCCCAGCGCACCGGCCTGGTCGAGCGCATCACCGCCGCCCGGGAGATCGGGCTGAGCATCTACCCGGCCAACCAGCGCGGCATCAGCGTCATCGCGGCGCCCGTGTTCGCCGACTCGGGAGTGTGCGCCACCATCGCGGCGATCGGCACCGACCGGATGCTGCCCACGGCCCCCGACTCGCCGACGGCCGTCGCCGTCCGGGAGACCGCCATGGCCCTGACCAAGGAGATGGGCGGAACGCGGCCGCCCGCCCCGAGCGACCCGAGCGACCAGCCGAACGATTAGGACGGAACATGCCCACCCCCTCGCACCCGCCGACCGTCACCGACGTCGCGGTCGAACTCCGCCACATCACCATGCGCTACCAGGCCAAGCGCGGCAGGACCGTGCTCGCGCTGGACGATGTCAGCCTGACCGTCCCCGAAGGGCAGTTCGTCTCGATCGTCGGCCCGAGCGGATGCGGCAAGAGCACCCTGCTCAAGATCATCCTGGGTCTCACCCGGCAGAGCGAGGGGGAGGTGGCCTTCGGCCCGGCGCGCAGCCACGAGAACCTGCTGGGCATGGTCTTCCAGCAGCCCCTGCTGCTGCCGTGGCGCACCGTCGCGAAGAACATGACGATCTCCCACGACGTGGGGCCCCGCCGCCCGCGCGCCGACCTCGACAAGCGCGTGGCCGAGCACCTGGACATGCTCGGGCTCCGCGACTTCGCCGACCAGTACCCCCGCGAGCTGTCCGGAGGCATGCAGCAGCGGGTCGGCATCGGCCGGGCGCTCCTCCACGATCCGCGGATCCTGCTGATGGACGAGCCGTTCGGCGCCCTGGACGCGATGACCCGCGACCAGATGGGGCTCGACCTGCTCGACATCTGGGAGCGGGACCGCAAGACCGTCCTCTTCGTCACCCACAGCATCCCCGAGGCCGTCCTCCTGTCCGACCGGGTCGTCGTCATGACGCCGCGGCCGGGCCGCATCGCCGAGGTCATCGACGTCGACCTGGCCCGTCCCCGGCGGCTGGAGGACATCAACACTCCGGAGTTCGGCGAGATCGCCTCCCGCATCCGCGTCCTCCTCAACTCCGAGCACAGCGCGCACTAGGAGCGATCATGAAGCTTGGCAACACGCGGGCGGCCGAACAGGCGCCGGACACGGCGGACGCCGGCGGGGGCGGCGCACCCGCGCTCCGACCGGCGGGAAGGTCGGCGCCCCGGCGCCAGGTCCCCGGGTTCGTGCTCAGCTGGGGGCTGTTCTTCATCATCGTCGCCCTCTGGCAGCTGGTCGTCCGCGCCTTCGACGTGTCGATCGTGCTCGTGCCGGCGCCGTCCGACGTCGTGCACTCGCTGGTGGACGGCCTGGGAAGCGGGTTCCTGCTGGAGCACATGTGGGTCACGCTCAAGGAGATCCTCATCGGCTTCGGCCTGGCGATCGTCCTGGCGCTGGCGTCGGCGGGGCTGATCACCCAGTTCCGCGTCGTCGACAAGGCCTTCCTGCCCATCCTCGTGCTGATCCAGACCATCCCCAAGGTCGCCATGGCGCCGCTGCTGCTGATGTGGTTCGGCATCGGGATGACGTCCAAGGTCCTGACGATCGCGCTGATCGCCTACTTCCCGCTGCTCGTCAACTCCATCCTCGGACTGCGCTCGGCCGAGCCCGAGCAGATCGAGATGCTGAGGTCGTTCGGCGCGAGCGAGTTCCAGATAATGCGCCGGCTGCGGCTTCCCTCGGCGCTGCCGCACATCTTCGCGGGACTCGACGTGGCGGTGATCCTCTCCGTCACGGGCGCCGTCGTCGCCGAGTTCGTCGGCGCCACCGCGGGCCTCGGCTACACGATCCAGGCCACCAACTTCAACATGGACGTGGCCCGGACGTTCGCCGTGGTGGTGATGCTGTCGGTCATCGGCATGAGCCTGCACGCGGTCGTCGTCACGGCCAACCGGTGGCTGGTGTTCTGGGCGCCGTCCAGGAAGGACCACGCACGTGATCTCTGACCCCCCGGAGCTGTTCGCGGCGGACCGCGGCGTCCCGCTCGGAAGCTGGATCAAGATGACCGGTTCGGAGAGCGTCGAGATCGCCGCCTACGCCGGCTTCGACTTCGTCGTGATCGACCTTGAGCACTCCATGCTGAGCATGTCCGACGCGTACCGGCACATCGTCGTCGCGGCGGGCCACGGGCTGGTCCCGCTCGTCCGCATCCCCTCGCACGACCACGGCATCGTGCAGCGGGTGCTGGACGCCGGCGCAGGCGGCGTCCTCGTCCCCCATGTCGACACGGTCGAGCAGGCCGAGGCGGTCGTGCGCATGGTCAGGTTCCCGGGCGACGGCACGCGCGGCTCCGGCGGGACGAGCCGCGCCGGGGGCTGGGGGCTCCGCCCCCGTCAGGACTACCTGCGCTTCGGCAACGAAAAGGCCCTGTGCGTGCCGCAACTGGAGAGCGAGGAGGCCCTGCGCAACGCGCCCGGCATCCTCGCCGTCGAGGGCGTGGACGCCGTCCTCATCGGCGCGGCCGACCTCGCCCTGTCGATGGGGGTAGGGGCCGGCGACCCCCGGCACACCGACCTGGTGCGATCCGGCCTGAACGCGGCCCGTGCCGCGGGCCGACCGTGCGGGACGGCAGTGGGAAGCGCGACCGCGGCCGCCGAGGCGATCACGCAGGGCTTCGGCTTCGTGGTGGCCGGAAACGACACCACCCTCCTGGCCAGGGCGGCCACGACCCTCGTCCAAGAGGTCCGAGGACTACCCGCCTGAGCAAGACGGCGGAATTCGAGTTCCCCGCCCTGACCCGCTTCGTACGACCCGGAAGGCCGGAACCGATCACGGTTCCGGCCTTCTGACGGCAACCACCTCAGCGGGGCACTTCTCCCATCCGATTCCGGTGCGCCGCGCGTCCGGCCCTTACGGTCGGGACGTGACTCGTGAAAGCGGGCAGCCCCTCGTTCTGCTTAACGCTTCTTCGCCTATGGCCGAGGGTTGCCGTCCTGGGGTTAAATAGCCGTAGTATCCAATAGGCTTGATCAAGTTGCGCCAAGCGAAGGGTTTCCTTTGAAGGGGTCATGGCCTTGGGGCGTTGGTATTGGTCCCCTCGTCGTTGTGCTCTTTCTCGGCCTGGCCTTCCTGTTCGTGCTCACGACGCAGCGACGCTTCCGACGAGCGCGTCGGCAGATGGAGCAAGGGCCCTCGGCGCAGCGGACCGAGGTCTTCACGGCGACCGCTCCGCCGCACCAGTCGCCGGCGCCGACCATGGCAACGGGCGGGTCCGGCGCCGCCACCTTGTCGGCGGGGCGGTTCACGCCGCTGGAAGAACTCGGCCGCGGCGGCATGGGCGTGGTCTGGCGGGCCAGGGACGGCGTGCTGGGACGGCAGGTGGCGATCAAGCAGCTGCTCCCGCCGTCCGGGGGCTCTCCCACCGCCCAGGAGACCATGCGGGCTCGCATGCTGCGCGAGGCCAGGGCCGCCGCGCAGCTCGCGCACCGGAACGCGGTGACCGTCCATGACGTCCTCCTGGACCAGGGTTCGGTTCTCATCGTGATGGAGCTGGTCAAGGCCGTGTCGCTCGACAAGACGGTGGAGGCGGAGGGGCCGCTGCCTCCCGGACGGGTCGCCGCGATGGGTCTTGAAATGCTCGATGTGCTGGCGGAAGCACATGAACTCGGAATCATCCATCGCGACATCAAGCCCGCGAACGTCCTTGTCCAGAAGGACGGATCGATAAAGCTCGCCGATTTCGGGATCGCGCGGTTCGAAGGTGATCCGACGCTTACCGAGGCGGGCGCCGTCATCGGCACCCCGTCCTACATGGCCCCGGAGCAGATCCGGGGGCTCGAGAGTTCACCTGCCACCGATTTGTGGGGGCTCGGTGTCACGCTCTTCTACGCCGTCGAAGGACGGCCCGCTTTTGGTAGGCCGAGCCCGACAGCGGCAATGGCCGCCGTCCTGACCGAGCCGCCGCTCACTCCGCAGCGTGCGGGGTCTCCGCTGGGGCCGCTTCTGATGAGTCTGCTCGCGAAGGATCCCGCCGACAGGCCCGCAGCAACGCAACTACGGTCCGAGTTGTCGCAGCTCACGCGCATCTGACGCGTCGTTGCTCCAGCAACGGTGGCGATGAGCCGTCGGCCCGCAGGTCACGAGCAGGTTTATGGGAGTGGGGCGTAGAGGGAGTTGACGGCGGGTTGGCCGGTGTAGTTGGGGCCGGCTTGGTCGTCGGCTCCCAGGTACCGGTACGGGAGGCGTACCTGTCCGTTTCCTCGGCGGGAGATCCGGTGGCGGGCTGAGTCGTAGGCGAAGCCCTGTGCGCGCAGTTCGGCGGTGAGCCGGCGGCCGGCGGGTGCTCCGTCCGCGCGGCGGATCGAGCGGGCGTCGAAGTTGGCGGCGAAGAGTCCGTCGCCGGTGAGCCAGGACGCGACGCGGCTCAGGGCGTCGAGCTTGTCGCCCACGTAGTGCAGGCCGTGCACGCACGTGATCAGGTCGAAGCGGCCGCCCGGGACCCACTCGGTCACCGACCCGCTGATCAGGCGCACCATCGCGGGCAGGGGGCCCGGGACGAAGTGGTCCACGAGGTCGAGCCCGATGATCTCCACCTGTCCAGCCGGGCCGCGGTCGGTCAGGAGCCTGGCGGCCTCGACCGGTGCCCGTCCGCTGCCGCAGCAGAGGTCCAGCCACCGGACGGGCGTCGACGCCCTGGCGCGGGCGCTCATCTCGGCCATGACGTCGATGCCTAGTTCTCTGCCATAGCCGTTGGAACCGCTGAGCGACCGTTCGCGGTTCATCGTGCAGTTCGCCACGACCGACGATCTCGCCAGCGCGGAGTCATCGAGCAGCCGCGTCACACCGGCATTGTGGCCCATTTCCGCACGAAGAGCGGCATGACGCCGGTCGTGGTCGGGCGCGCGCGTTCCGGCTGGGCCGTTCAGGCTCATGGCCATGCTCGTTCGGCGCGGCGCCATCGCTGCGGGGTGACGCCGTAGCGGTTTCGGAAGCGGCGGACGAGGTAGGTGGCGTCCCGCAGGCCGGTCCGGGCGGCCACGGCGTCGAGCGGCAGGTCGGTCTCGCGCAGCATGCGCCTGACTTCGATCATGCGCCGTTCGGTGATCCATTCCAGGAGCGGGCGGCCCGTGCGCCTGCGGAGCACGGTCGTGAGGTGGCCGGGCGTGTAGCCGAGCGCGCGGGCGACGTCCGCGGCGGAGACCGGTTCGCGGAACGTCGCCTCGATCTCGGCGAAGACCTGCTCGACGAGCGGGTCCGGCGGGGCCGGGGCGGCGGGAGCAAGTCGCGCGGCCGCGACCAGGAGCCGGGTGAGCGTGGCGGCGATGGCCTCACGGGCACCGAGACGGCCCGGGTCGGCGAGTTCCCCGGCCAGGTCCGCCAGCAGCGCCGGCCAGATCGCCCGGTCGGCTTCGGGGACCCGGCCCTGGCCCGCGCCTGGGACGAACAGTGCGAGGAGGGGGTGGTGCGTCCACGCCAGCGGGGAGACCGAGGCCAGGGCGGGGACGGCGTCCGGGGTGAACGCGACCGTCCACGCGCGGCTGCCGGCGAGTTCGGTGATGCTCGTGACGCCGATGACCTGCCCCGGCGACAGGGCGTGGACCTCGCCGGCGCGAAGCGGCCTTTCGGCGCCGTCGATGACGACCGAGCCCACGCCGTCCTCGATGTAGACCAGGACGAGGAAGTCGTGGGCGTGCCGGTGGTCCGGCGGCAGATCGGCGTGGGCGGTCCCGGTGTCGAAGCGGGTCACCGAGACGGGAGGCAGGCCGGGACGCTGCTGGTAGCGGTAGACGGGCGTGCCGTCGAGCCGCACCGTGCGCAGCCGCGACGGGAAGCCCAGCGAGGCACCGTCCGAAGAATGTCCCACGATGCCCAACGTATGTCCTGCTCGGAGACCGCGGAATGTCCAAGACTCGAAGGTGACGGCACCGGGTCTGGCGCGGGCTCGCCGCGGGCAGACCTCTACCGAACGCACAAGGGGCACCCATGGACGTACGCATCCTCGACAAGCGGACCCCCGAGGAGCGGGACCGCCCGTTCCTGCCGGGCGCGGGCAAGACCTGGCTCCTACCGTTCTATGACGTCTTCTCCAGGGTGGCGGGCGTCCGCGCGCTGCACGAGCGCGCGGCCGGCCTCGCCGGCGTCGCGCCCGGCCAGGCGGTGGCCGACGTCGGCTGCGGCACCGGCAACCTGTCGTTCGCCGTGCTCGCGGCCCAGCCGGCCGCGCGGGTGACCGGCCTCGACCCCGACGGAGACGCCCTGCGCAGGGCCGCGCGGAAGGCGCGCCGCCGCGGCGTCGATCTCACCATCGTGCAGGGATACGCCGACCGGATCCCCGCGGAGGACGCGTCGCTCGATCATGTGGTCTCGGCACTGGCCCTGCACCACCTCGATGACGACGGCCGGACGGCGTTCGCGCGTGAGGCGCTGCGTGCCCTTCGTCCGGGAGCAAGGGTCACCATCGCCGACTTCGGCGGCCCCTCGTCCGAGGGTGAGCACGCCGGCCACTCCGCGCACGGCCACGGTCCCCGCCTGGGCCACGTCCTTCGGCACCTGCCCGGCCTCAAGCGTTCCCGGACGGCGCACAGCCCGGTCGTGTCCCGCGACCGTGGCAACGGCGTCGTCGCGCTGCTCGCCGAGGCCGGGTTCGACGACGCCCGGGAGGTCGCGCACGCCGACCTGAGGTTCGGCCGGGTCACCTTCGTGCAGGCGACCCGCCCCTTGGACTGAGAACCTGACGGCAGGGCGGGTTCCGGAACGGTCAGGAATCGAGAAGCGCCGGCCGTGGAGCCGCGCCTAGCGTGACCGGCATGACTTCCATCGACTACGTCACCCTTGAGGTGGCCGACCCCACCGCCGCCAAGTCCTTCTACACCGAAGCCCTCGGACTGGACTCGCAGGTCCGCCTGCAAGCATCGGAGCCGCCGTCCACCGGGTTCCGCGGGTTCACGCTGTCGCTCACCGTGTCCCAGCCGGGCAACGTCGACCTGCTCATCCAGGCCGCCCTGGACGCCGGCGGCTCGGTGCTGAAGCCGGTCGCGAAGTCGCTCTGGGGCTACGGCGGAACCGTCCAGGCCCCGGACGGTTCGATCTGGAAGGTCGCGACGTCCAAGAAGAAGGACAAGGCCCCGGCCACCCGGGAGTTCGACGCCACGGTGCTGCTGCTGGGAGTCGAGGACGTGGCCGCGAGCAAGCGGTTCTACCTCGACCGCGGCCTCACCGTGGGGAAGAGCTTCGGCAGCAAGTACGTCGAGTTCGACTCCGGGTCGAGCCCCATCAAGCTGGCGCTCTACAAGCGCCGTGCCCTCGCCAAGGACGCCGGCGTCCCCGAAGAGGGCACGGGCTCGCACCGCATCGTGATCGGCGGTGACGCCGGCTCCTTCACCGACCCGGACGGGTTCGTGTGGGAGACCCCGTCGCCCTGAGCCGAAGAAGGCCGCGCCCGTCGCGGCCCAGGTACGCGCCGACATCGACGGAAGGAATCCCCCATGTGCTACCCAGGATGGGCGAGCGCGCAGATCGAGGCGCAGCGCCTCAGCGACCTGGCGCGGCTCCGCCGCGTTCGGGACCGGATCGACCGGGAGTACGCGCAACCGCTGGACGTCGAGGCGCTCGCGCGCGGCGTCCACATGTCTGCCGGGCACCTCAGCCGCCAGTTCCGCCGCGCGTACGGCGAGTCGCCGTACTCCTACCTGATGACGCGGCGCATCGAGCGCGCGATGGCGCTGCTGCGTCGCGGCGACCTCAGCGTGACCGACGTGTGCTTCGCGGTCGGCTGCTCGTCCCTGGGCACCTTCAGCACCCGCTTCACCGAGCTGGTCGGTGTGCCGCCCAGCGTCTACCGGCGGCAGGCGGCGAACGGGGCGGAGGGGATGCCGGCGTGCGTCGCGAAAGGGGTGACGCGACCGGTCAGGAATCGAGAAGCGCGGGTCGCGGAGCCGCAACTAGCGTGATCGGCATGGACATCACCGTTCACGCGAGCTTCCTTCCGCACGACGACCCGGAGGCCTCGCTGGCCTTCTACCGCGACGATCTGGACTTCGAGGTCCGCAACGACGTCGGCAAGGGCAAGATGCGCTGGATCACCGTCGGGCCGAAGGGCCAGCCCGACACGTCCATCCTGCTGGCGCCGCCGGCCGTCGGCCCCGAGTTCACCGACGAGGAGCGGCGCCTCATCGCCGAGATGATGGCCAAGGGCACCTACGGCTTTATCCTGCTGGCCACCGGGAATCTCGACGCCGCCTTCGAGAAGGTGCAGGCCGGCGGAGCCGAGGTCGTCCAGGAGCCGACCGATCAGCCGTACGGGATCCGCGACTGCGCCTTCCGCGACCCCGCGGGCAACCTGGTCCGCATCCAGCAGCGGCCCTGAGCCGTCCGGCGCACCACGTCCGTCTGCGGCGAGCAGGCCGTCCCGGTCGAGCGGCCGACGGGCCTCCGCGCGGCGGCGCGGGCGCCCGTCAAAACACCCCGGGGCCTCATGGCCCGGGGCGTTTCGACGACGCCGGAACCCCGCTGGTCCCGCGGGCTCCACGCCTGGCGCTCTGTCGGCCGGGCTAGGCTCCCACGGCCGTGAGCCCGCGCTCGTAGTCGCCGAGCCACCGCTTGATGCTGTCGCCGACGGCGAGCATGTCGAGGCGGTAGTGCTCGACCAGCACGCTGCCCTGGGCCATCAGGTCGCGGTGCGCCTGATCGTCGAGCAGCTCGAATACCTGGGTCACCTCTCCCTTGATGATGACGAAGCCGCTTTCGATCTCGGAGTCGCCGCTGCCGAGCATGAAGGGCTCGAAGTAGGTGAGCTTCCCGTCCTTGACGAGGCCGCTGTAGTGCTCGACGGACTTCTGGAAGAGGGCCATCGCGTCCTTCTCGCGTCCCTGCCGCGGCGCGCCCCACCTGATCAGAATCCCGGTTTCCATGAACGTCTCCCCCCCGGTTCGCTCGCTTTGGCCGCGTGGAGCCGGTTGCCCCGCGACCACGTCTCCTTCCACCAGAACACACCCCCGGGCCCGGCGGGCTAGGGCCGAAGGTCCCCCGTCCGCGCCCCCTCACGGAGCCCGCTCACCGCCCGCGGGCGGACGGCTTCGGGTTCGGGCTCAGGGCGCTTCGGCGCTGAGGGTGCGTGCCACGGAGCGGCGGGCCGCCATGCGCGCGGGCAGGGCGGTGAGCGCCGCCGTGGCCAGGAGCGACACGAGCGCCGCGGCGCACAGCCACCAGGCGGGCGGCGCGCTCAGCTCACCGGCCGCGAGGACGCCCAAGGGGATGCCGATGACGGTGCCGGGCAGGGTCGGCAGGAGTTGCGCGGTGGACAGTCCGGCCGTGACCTGCCCGGGGGTGGCGCCGAGGGCGCGCGCGACGGCCATGGTGCGGCGGGTCTCCAGCGCGGTGGTCCAGGCGATCGTGATGATGTTCACCGCGGCGAGCACGGCCAGCGCGACGGTGACGGCGAGCAGTGCGTGGCGTCCTTGCTCGACCTTCACGTTGCCCAGCTTGGAGGATCCCAGGCCGTAGTCGTAGACGGGCTGGGCGTAGAGCATCAGCATGCCCGTCGCACCGATCATCGTGATCGCGATGCTCCAGGCGTGCAGGACGGCGCGGCCGGGACGGCGGGCGATCAGGCGCAGTCCCAGCAGCAGCGGGGTCGGCAGCAGCGCCGACACCCTGTTCAGCCGGGCCCGGCGCTCGGGCCGGCGGGCGGTGCCGGCGAGCGCGGTGACGGTCTCCGTGCGCAGAGCCCGCACGGTCGGGGCGAGAGTGGTCAGGACCGCCACGGCCAGGGCGACGACGGTCGTGAGCAGGACGGTGTCGGCGCTCGGGCCGGCGGCGGCGGTGAGCAGGCTCCCCGAGGGGTTGACGACGGCGGGCGCGGCCAGCCGGGCGATCACCAGGCCCAGCGCGTCCGCGAGCAGGGCCAGCGTCAGGTACTCGGCGAACAGGACGGCGGCGACCAGGCCGGGAGTGGCGCCGACGGCCTTGAGCAGCCCGACGCGGCGGGTCTGCTCGGCGGCACGTCCTGCGGCCAGCGTGGCCACGCCGGCGATCGCCAGGAGGCTGAGCAGCCAGCTGCCGACGACCAGGACCGGCTGGCTGTCCTTGAGCAGGACCCCGTCCTGCTCGGCCATGAACTGCCAGGTGAAGAAGTTGGTCGGGTACTCGTCGCTGTAGGGGCGGCGGGAGACCACGAACTCCCGGGCGGCGGCGGGGTCCCGCAGCTTCAGGTAGAGCAGGGAGGTCACCGGGAGGTCGGCGGCCGCCAGCACCCGGGCGTCGGTCCGGCTCACCCAGACCAGGCCGTTGGCGTCGCTCGGCCCGCCGCCCGGCCCGTTCATCGCCGCCCACGGGTAGACGGTGTGCGCCGAGGTCACGGCGATCCCGGCGACGGGAAGCGAGCGGCCGGCGACCGTGACGCGGTCGCCGACCCGGACGCCCAGTGCGGCCGCGAAGCCGCGCTCGACCACGACGCCTCCCGGGCGGACCCAGCCGCCCGAGGTCACCAGCGGGCGATCGATCGGGCCCGGGGCCGCGTCGGCGCCCTGCGCCACCGCGCGCGACGTCAGGCCGTGCGCCGTCAGCGCCGTGTAGTACTGGCGGTACGGCCCGCTGTGGCCGGCGACCCCGGGAGCACGCTCCAGCGCCGCCATGGCCGAAGCCGCGGTCCGCCCGGTGCCAGGGGTGAGCGCTACGACGTCCGGTCCGGCCGTGGCCGCGCGGGTCTGGCGGAAGAGCGTGTCGGTCGCCTGTCCCAGTGACAGCCCCAGGGCCAGCGTGGCGGTGGCGGCGGTGATCGAGACGAGGAGCATCGCGGCCTGGACGGGATGCCGGCGTACGTCGGCCGTCACGAGGCGGAACACCAGCACCATCCGGCCCATCGCGCTCAGCCCCCAGCCCGGTTCAGGTCGTCGAGTCCCCCGCCGCCGCGCCCTGCCGACTCGGGAGGCGCCACCGCTAACGGTTAGCCATAGATTGTCGCGATCTTCCGAGATCGTCAATCGGGACCGTCGCACTCGCCCGCGACCGCGCGGACGGAAGCCCTCATGGCACCGGCGCCGATTCCAATTAGTTCGTTGACGAATAATTCGTCAGTGAATTACCTTGATGCCATGCCAGAACCCCTGACCCCCCGCGAGGTCTTTCTGAAGCTCGTGCACGGCGTGTGCGAGG
Organism: Actinomadura sp. NPDC000600; assembly: GCF_040492135.1. Classification (NCBI taxonomy): domain Bacteria; kingdom Bacillati; phylum Actinomycetota; class Actinomycetes; order Streptosporangiales; family Thermomonosporaceae; genus Actinomadura; species Actinomadura sp. NPDC000600. The sequence continues at coordinate 45,130 of NZ_JBEUPD010000002.1, read as the reverse complement.
AGCGCTGGGAAGAGGTGCTCGACCTCTACGCCGAGCAGACGCACGTGGAGCACCCGTTCCACCCACTCGAGGCGCCCCCGCTGCGGTCCCGCGAGGAGCTGCGCGAGCACTTCGGCTTCAACGCCCCGCCCGGTGCCCACACGGGGCACACACTGCGCCGCCGGCCGACCGGCATCACCGTCCACGAGACCGCGGATCCCGAGGTCATCGTGGCCGAGTTCCAGTACGAGGGGACCGTGGTGGAGACCGGCGAGCCGTTCGCGTTCCCGGGGGTCTTCGTCCTGCGGGTCCGCGACGGGAAGATCGTCGAGTCCCGCGACTACCTCGACCACCTGCGCTCCGCCCGGGCCCGCGGCCAGCTCGGCGAGGTCCTCGACGCCGTCCGGCAGCACCACACGCCTGACAGCTGAGGCCCTGCCCGGCACCGTCCTGGACGCGCGCGGTCACCACCCACGCCCCGGCGGTGGAGCGGTGCGCGCTCGCCAACTGGCCTGACGGGCGCGACCTCCTGCGGCCCCTGCTCAGGCGCGGCTATGAGGAGAGGGCGCCGTGCACGATCGAGTGCGCGATGCTCCGTACGAATTCCGCGCTCACGTACTCGGGGGGCGCGGTGACGAGGGTGAACAGCGCGCCGCCGTACAGCGCGATCAGAGTGGGGATCTTCTCGGTCGGGATGGCGAGGTCGAGCTCGGCATGATGGCCGGCGGTGAAGCGCACCGACGCGTCCTGCAACCCCGCGAGGGCCGCGGCCAGGGCCGGCCGCCGTGTCGCCTCCAGCTGGAGTTCGAAGATCGCGAGATAGCGGGTGCGGTGCGCGGTGGCCGCCGCGAGCAGTGACTCCGTCAGCAGCTCGGTGATTCCGGCGCCGCTCGCCCTTTCGGGGCGGGCGGCGTCGTCCATGTCGGCGTGGTGCAGCTCGACGACGCGTTCCGCGGTGGCCACGAGGAGCGCTTCGCGGCTGGGGAAGTAGTTCGAGGCCGTTCCCTGGGGCACCCCGGCGGCCTTCTCGACCGCGCGATGGGTCACGCCATGCGCACCGGACGCCGCGAGCAGGTCGATGGCGGCATCGGTGAGGTCTCGGCGCCGTCCGGGGTTGGTCCGCGGCACCCCGTCATCGTATGGCAGTCTTCGTACTAGTACGATCGTAGTGGTAAGGAGCGAGTCCGTGCGCGTAGTCGTGGTGGGAGCCGGTCTGGGCGGCGTCTCGGCCGCCGTCGGCCTGTGTCGGGCCGGGCACGAGGTGGTGCTGTACGAGCGCGGCGCCGAACTCCGGGAGGCGGGCACCGGCGTCGTGATCATGCCGAACGGCGTCCGCGCGCTCGACGCGCTGGGGCTGGGCGACGCCGTCCGCTCCGGCCGCGGCGAGGAGACGCCCGCCGCCACCGGCGGGCTGCGGGACTGGCGGGGGCGGCCGCTGCTGGTCACGGACGCGGGAGAGGCCCGGCGGACGGTCGGAGCCCCGGCCGTCGTGGGCCGCACGGAACTGCACCAGGCGCTGCGGGCCCCGCTGCCACCCGAGTCCGTGCGCACGGGGACCGCGATCGAGCGGCTGGACCCCGCCGAGAGCGGCGTCGCGGTGATCAGCGGCGGCGAGCGGGTGGACGCGGCGGACGCGGTGATCGTGGCCGACGGCATCGGCAGCACGCTGCGCGTCCGGCTCTTCCCCGGCCACCCCGGCCTGCGGCGGGTCGGCCGCCTGGACCTGCGCGGAACGCTGCCCGCACCCGCCGGCCTCGACGTCACCGACCTCCTGGCCGGCATCCTCGTCGACCGGCGCACCGGGTCGATGTTCGGCCTGTTCCCGCTGAGGGACGGCGGCCTGTACTGGTTCACCGACTCCGCATTGCACGGAACCCCGCCCGCCCCAGACGAGGCACGCCGGCAGATGCTGTCCCTGATGGCCGACTGGCATCCGGCGGTCCCGGCCCTGATCGAGGCCACCCCGCCCGCCGACGTCTACGTCGACGCGATCGCCTGCCTCGCCAGACCGCTCCCCACCTACGCCCTCGGCCGGATCGCCCTCCTCGGCGACGCCGCGCACGCCATGACCCCCGACCTCGGTCAGGGCGCCAGCCAGGCCTTCGAGGACGCCGCCGCGATCACCCGCCATCTGGAGGACGCCGGACCGTCGCAGGTCGCCGAGCGCCTGCGCCGCTACGACGCCGAACGCCGCCCCCGCGCCAACCGCCTCATGGCGCAAGCGTCCCGGCAGTCGTGGCTGACCTCGAGGACCGGCGCCACCGCCTGGCTCCGGGACGCCGCCCTCCGCGCGATCCCCGACCGCCTCGCCACCCGCCAACTGGCCGCCCTCTGGCAGGCCTGACGCGAACGCCGTCTCCGCGTCATGCCGCCGGGTCCCGTCTTGCGAGGACGAGGGCGGCAACGGCGGCGGCCAAGCCGATCGTGACGAGTTGGGCGATGGTTCCGGTGGCGAGGTGGGTGGTGCCGGACGGGTCGAACAGGTGCGTCCAGGCCTGCCAGTAGTGCACGGGGAGGACGACCGTCACGGCGTGGAGCGCGGATTGGCCGTCGAGGATGGTCGCCATGACGACGAAGGCGATGGCGGTACCGAGGGCTTCGGCGCCGCGGGGCAGGAGCAGGCCGAGCGCGAGGGCGATCGCGGCGATGCTCAGCATGCAGAGGACGGTGTAGCCGCCGGCGGCCAGGACGCGGGCGATGGCGTCGCCGGTGGTGAGGGCGGGCGCGTCGATGATGTGGAAGGGATGCCAGCCGAAGAGCGCGAGGCCGCTCAGCAGGCCGGCCACCAGCACGCACGCGGTGGCGGCCACGGTGACGATCGCGACGGCGGCGAGCTTTCCGGCGAGCAGCCGTGAGCGGGTGACCGGGGCGACGTAGAGGTAGCGCAGTGTCCCCCAGTCTCGGTCGGCGGATCCGATGGCCGTGGCCAGAAGCGCGACCACGATGGGAAGCAGCAGGGGGGCGATGAACTGGAGGCTCGCCATGGCGTGGTTGAGGGCGGAGTAAGGGGCCGCGCCGAACAGGCCGCCCTGGGTGCCGTTGCGGTGCCCGGCATGGGACGCGGTCGCGAGCGCGGCCATGACGGGGACGGCGGCCAGGCAGGCGAGCGCCACGAGGGTGCGGACGCGGAGCAGTTGGCTGGTCAGTTCAACGCGCAGCATGCCCGTCGCCTCCTTGGGTGATGGTGAGGAACGCCTCTTCCAGGGACCGGCTCGCCCGGTGCACGCCGGCGACGCCGATACCGGCCGTGACCAGGGCGTGGACGAGATCGCGTGAGGGGACCCCAGGGGCGGCGACGGTGACTTCGCCGCCCTGGGCCGTGACGGTGGCGACGCCCGCCATCTCGCCGAGGACGGCGGCCGCCCGCTCGCCGTCGTCGACCTGGACGAGATAGGCGCCGGTATCGTCCAGCAGGTCGGCGAGGGGCCCGGCGGTGACCAGGCGGCCGCGGTCCATGACGACGACGTGGGTCGCCAGTTGCTGCACCTCGGCAAGCTGGTGGCTGGAGAGCAGCACCGCCGCTCCCCGTCCGGCCAGTGCCCGCAGGTGTTCGCGCAGAGCCCGCACCTCGGCGGGGTCCAGCCCGTTGGCGGGCTCGTCGAGGATCAGCACGTCGGGCGCCCGCATGAGCGCCTGCGCCAGCATCAGCCGCTGCTTCATCCCCATCGAGTAGCCCTTGGCCCTGCGGTCGATCGCCGGGCCGAGTCCGGCGAGGTCGAGCGCGGCGTCCAGCGCGGGCGGCGGCCAGGCGCGCCGGGTCGCCGACCACAGCAGCTTCAGGTTGGCGAGGCCGGACAGGTGGGGCACGAACGCCGGGCCGTCGATGAGCACGCCGACGCGTCGGAGCACCGCGGCGCCGAGGCGAACCGGCCGCCCGAGGATCGTCGCGCCGCCGGCGTCCGGGGCGGACAGGCCGACCAGCATCCGCATCACGGAGGTCTTCCCCGCGCCGTTCGGGCCGAGCAGGCCGCAGATCTGGCCGGCCTCCACGGTGAGGCCGAGGCCGCTGACGGCCTGCGTGCGCCCGTACCGTTTGGACAGTCCACGGGCGCAGATCATCGGTGTCGCGGGGGTGGCGGAGGTTCTCATCACGGGCCTTCCAGGTCGGGGACGCGCCGGTCGCCTAGTACGCAGCACGTAGTACGCCACGAGTAGTACGCGGAACATAATACGTAATGCGTAGCATCGTGGCGCGTACTACGATCGGAGCCATGCACGGCAACGACGCGCAGATGCTGGTGCTCACCGTCCTCGCGAACGGTCCGCTGCACGGTTACGCGATCAACACGGCGATCGAGCGGCTCACCGGCCGTCGGCTCGGCCCGGGCAGCCTCTACGGCGCGCTGACCCGGCTGGAGGCGAAGAACCTCATCGAGCCGCTGCCCGAGGAAGGCCGGCAGCGCACGCTCCGCCTGACCCCCGAAGGCCGGACCACGCTGGAGCAGGAGTTGCGGGCGATGGCGCACATCGCCGCGGTCGGCCTGCGCGACCTCGGGGTGGGGACGGCATGAGGCTCGCGCCGCTGCTGCTCAGCCTGTATCCCCGTCCCGTCCGCGCGCGCTGGGGCCCCGATCTGGAGGCCGAGATCCGGGAGGCCCGCTGGCGAAGCCTGCCCGACACCCTGGCCGGCATCGCCGGCCTGTGGCTGCACCCGGTCGTCTGGCCGGGCGCGTCGCCGCGCCGGCGCAGGCTGCGGATGACGACCATGGCCGTGGCGGTCGCCCTCGCCTGCTGGTTCGCCTCGCTGGCCACCGCCGAACTGGGTGGACGGTCCGCGCAGGCCGCGGGGCACTCCCCGCTGATGTCAGCCGGGATGGCCCTGCTCCTCGCGGGCCTGGCACTCCTCGCCCCGTTCCCCGTCTTCCGCGCGCTCACGGCCACGTGCCGGATCGCCGTGTCCCGCCTCGCGGTACCGGCAGCGCTCGGGGCGGGCGCCGTCATCGCCGTCCGCGCCGGGGCCGCGAGCGAGCCGCACATCGTGCGGGCCGTCGTGCTCTCCTGCTGGTGGACGGCCCTGGCCCTGGGCGCCGTCCAGTCCTGCCGGACGATCGCCGCCGCCGGGCCGCACGTCGTCCCGCCGAGTGCCGGTCGTCTTCGCCTGGGCACGGCGTTCCTGACCGCGGGCGCGACGGCCAACGCCACCGCCCTTCTGGGCTTCTCACTGAACGACGGTCCCGACCCGGCGGCGACCGCGACCGGCCTCGGACTGCTCGGCCTGCTGACCACCCTCGTCCTGGTCCTCCGCGACACCCACCACCTGCCCACCCCCAAGTGACCACTCTTGGCCGTATGCACCAAGCGGGCCCGTTTTCCCCACACGCCGCAGCAGAGGCTGGAGTTCGGGGCGATCGGCGGGGCGGGTGGTACGGTGACGCCGTGACCAGTTGATCTTGCCCGGCCTGCTGCTGTCGGGCGGTGGCGGGAGTAGGCCATGCGGACCAAGGGCCGGGGAGCGCCTGACGCGGAGTCGCCCTGGGACGAGATCGTCCCGATGCTCTGGATGGGCGGGCACTACTACCGGGATCCGGCCGGTGTCCGGACGCCGGCCGTGGTCGGTCGCGAGTTCGATCTCGTGATCAGTCTGTACGTGCGCGAAGGGCACGGTCCGGACGCCGGGGTCGAGCACCGCCGTGTCGAGGTTCCGGACGGGCCGCTGACCGCCGAGCAGATCGAGGCGGTCTGCCGTGCGGCGGAGTCGGTCGCGGAGTCGGTCCGGCAAGGAAGGCGCGTGCTGGTCCGCTGCCATTCCGGCTACAACCGTTCCGGCCTTGTCATCGCCCATGCCCTCACGCTTCTGGGCCACAGCACCGACGATGCCGTCTTCCTGCTTCGGTATCGGCGGTCGAAATGGGCGCTGAACAACTCCCTGTTCGTGGACTACCTGAACACCGGACTCGACGTGGCGCGGCTGCTCACAGGCCTCGGCTCGACGTGAGGGCGGGCTGAGGCGCCGCATCGCTCGCAAGCGGGTTTCCTTCGACGGCGGGCGATGATTTCGGGCGGTGGCGGAGGTCCGCACTCGGGCAGGACACGCAGACCAGACCTCACACCAGGATGGCCGACATGACCGAGGTAACGCCGGAGACGGGCAAGCCGACACGCGCGGAGCTGTGGGGGCTCGTTCATGAGGAGCGGGCGGCGCTGGCGGCCGACCTCGCCGATCTGCCCGAGGCACGGTGGGCGACACCGTCGCTGTGCGACGGGTTGTCGGTCCGCGAGGTCCTCGCGCACCTCACCGCGGGGGCGAGCCTGGGGCCGGTGCGATGGATGGCGGGGGTGATCCGCTGCCGCTTCGACTTCGACAAGCAGGTGGCGATGCGGCTGAACGAGCAGTTGGGGGCGTCCGCCGCCGAGACCCTTGAGAGGTTCGGACGCGCCGTCACCAGCACCACCAAGCCGCCGCTGCCGGTCATGGCGATGCTCGGGGAGACGATCGTGCACGGCGAGGACATCCGGCGACCGCTCGGCATCCGCCGGGAGCACCCGATCACGGTGCTCACCCCGCTGGCCGAGTACTACGCCGACTCCGACCAGGTCGTCCTGGCCAAGGGCCGGATCGAGGGGCTGCGGCTCGCCGCGACCGACGGGCCCTTCACCGCCGGCTCCGGGTCCCCGGTGTCCGGCTCCACGCTGGCGCTGATCATGGCGATGACCGGACGCGCGGACTACTGCGACGAGCTCAGCGGGGACGGGGTGGCGACCCTGCGCGAACGCGGCGCCAAGGCGTGAGGGCCTCGGACGGGGCGGGGACGTAGGGTTGGGGGGTGTTTTCGGAGCGAGGGCCGTCCTTGTGGGAGCTCGCGGTTCAGGCGTTGTCGTCGGTGGAGCGCGGATATGACCTGCTCGCTCCCAAGTTCGACCACACGCCCTTCCGCACGCCCGACCACGTCCTGGACGCCACCGCCGACGCCCTGCGGCCGTTCGGTCCGTTCGGTCAGGGGCTGGACGTGTGCTGCGGAACCGGCGCGGGCATGCGGGTCCTCGGGCCCCTGTGCGATGGGCGGGTCACCGGGGTCGACTTCAGCTCGGGGATGCTCGAGCAGGCGCGGCGAGCACATCCGGATGCCGGGTGGGTGCGGGCCGACGTCCGCGACCTGCCCTTCCGGGAGGCCTTCGACCTCGCGGTCACCTTCGGGGCGCTCGGGCACGTGCTCCCGAGCGAGCGGCCGGCGCTCTTCGGCGGGGTGTACCGCGCCCTGCGGCCCGGTGGGCTGTTCGCCTTCCCTGTCGGTGCGCCGCCGCCCATCGCGTCCCTCCAGTATTGGGCGCTGCTCGGGTTCGACGTGGTCATGCGTGTCCGGAACGCCGTCTGGCGTCCCCCGTTCGTCATGTACTACCGGACGTGTCCGTTGCACGCGCTCCGCAGCGACCTGGCGGCCGCCGGGTTCACCGTGACGACCGTCCCCCTGACGGCCTTGGGCACGCGCGAGGACGGCACTCCGCGGGGGCGGCTCGTCCTGGCACGCAAACCCGGCGGCTGAAACCCCACTCAGACGGGGTGGGACGGCAGATCCCTGTGGTGGCGGAGAGGGCCCGTCAGGAGGATCAGGCCCGTGAGGGCCAGGCCGCCCGTGCTGATCCACATGGCGGGGCGGACGCCCAAGGCGGTGCCCAGGGCGCCGCCCAGGAGGGCGCCGAGCGGGATGGTGCCGTAGCTGACCAGTTGCATGGTCACCGTGATCCGGCCGAGCAGGGCGCGCGGGCTGTAGGTCTGGCGGAAGCTGCCCTTGATGACGTTGCCCGCCGCGACTCCAGCCGCGATGACGAACCCGCCGGCGACGGTCAGCAGCAGTCCGGCTCCCGGTGCGGTGAGGGGGATCAGCAGGCCGAACGGCGCCGCGCCGATCTCGGCGGCGAGCAGGGTGCGCGCCGAACCGAAGCGCCGGGACGGGACGGGGGCCGCGGCGGCGCCGGCGACGGCGCCCAGGCTCGCCGCGGCGGCGAGGGCCCCCACCATGCCCGGGGTGACGCCCACCTCGCGGACCAGGAACACGACCAGGATCGACTGGTATCCGAACAGGCAGACGTTGCTGGCGGCCGAGAACAGCGTCAGCACCCGGAGGTAGGGATCGCCGGCCACGAACCGGAGGCCCTCGGCGATCTCCTCGCGCAGCGACCCGCGCCGCACGCGGGCGGGGCGGGGCTCGCGGGTCCGGACGGCCAGGAGGCACAGGGTCGAGACGAGGTAGCTCGCCGCGTCGATGAGCAGCGCGTTCACCGCGCCCGCGAGCTGGGTGACCAGGCCTGCCACGCCAGGGCCGCCCACCTGGGCGGCGGCCTCGGTCGCCTGCACCTTGGCGTTGCCCTCGGCCAGTTCGTCACGCTCCAGCAGGGACGGCAGGTAGACCTGGTAGGCCGTCTGGAAGAACACGCCCGTGCACCCGGCGCCCAGTGCGACGGCCGACAGCTGGGCGATCGTCAGCCGGTCGAGCCAGGCGGCCACCGGGACGCTGAGGAAGAGCAGCAGGGCCGTCACGTCGCACGCCAGCATCACCGGCCGGCGGGGAAGGCGGTCCACCCAGGCGCCCGCCGGGAGGCCGATGAGCAGCCAGGGCAGCCAGGCCGCGGCCGAGAGCAGCGCCACCTGGAAGGTGCCCGCGTCGAGGACGGCGACCGCGACCAGCGGAAGCGCCACGCCGGTGACGCTGCTGCCCAGCTTGCCGGTGGCCTGGCCGGTCCAGAGCAGCCGGAAGTCGCGGCGCCGGCGCAGGCCGCCGGGCGCCGGGGCGAGGACGGTCACGGCTCCGCCGGGACCCCGTGGGCGAACAGGAAGACCGGCTCGCGGTCCTGCCCGTCGTCGGGGACGTCCCGCCGCTCCCACCGGTCGAGCACGGCGAGGATCTCCTGCTCGAGCTCGCCCAGCTCGGCGGGGGTCAGGTGCAGCCACTTGTCGACGGAGAAGGCCGCGCCGTTCCACGCCGCCCGCTGCTCCCGGACGGCGTGCCAGGCGCGGACCAGGCCGATCTGGCGGTCGAGGCCGAGCGAGACCGCCGCGTCGGCCACCGCCTGACGGGACGGGTCGTCGTCGAAGTCGCCCGTCACCCAGCGGAGCTCGGGCGCGGCGAGCCGCCACCAGCGTTCGCGGCGGTCCCGGGCGAGTTCCGGCGCCTCCGCGATCAGGCCCGCGGCGGCGAGCACCTTCACGTGGTGGCTGATGTTGGCCACGGCCTGGTCGGTCCGGTCGGCGAGGACGCTCGCTGTGGACGGCCCGTAGACCTTGAGCACGTCCATGAGGCGCCGGCGGAGCGGATGCGACATCGCGGCCAGCACCCGGGAGTCGGTCACCTTGGGCACGTCGTCCGAATCGATCACGCGCTCATCCTCACATGCACAAAGCATCTTGCACAACAACTCTTGCACAATGACCACTGCACGAATTGGGCCGGTGGTGGCCTCGCCGATGGTGAGCGGAGGAGGCGGACAGGGGAAAACTGTCAGCAGATGGTCGGATTTGGGGGATGTTATGCCGGTTCGCGTGGGCGGAATCGAGTTGTTCGCGGGTCCGACGTCGCTGGGCGGGCCCGACGATCTCGACGCGGTGGTCCGGGAGTTCATCGGCGGGGCGCGGCACACGCTGCGCATAGCGGTCCAGGAGCTGGACTCCCGGGGGATCGCGGAGGCGGTCCTGACGGCTCGGGCGGCCGGGGTGCGGGTGCAGATCATCCTGGAGGGGGACTACCTGCGGGAGGAGCGGCCCCTCGCGGACCCGTGGGCGGCGGCGGGGCCCAACGAGGAGAACCGGCTCATCTACGCGGCGCTGCTGCGGGCGGGGGTCGACCTCGTCACCGACCTGAACCCGGCGATCTTCCACCAGAAGTTCATCGTGCGGGACGAGGGGGAGTCGACGGCGGCGGTGCTGACCGGGTCGGCGAACTTCACGCTCACCGATACCGGCACCAACCCTGCGGGGGCCGGCAGCGGAGGCAAGGCGGGCAACAACCTCAACCACGTGGTGGTGCTGCGGGGGCAGCGGGCCTCCTCCCTCTACCTGGAGGAGTTCCTGCGGATGCGGTCGGGGACGTTCGGGGCCCTGCACGAGCGGGCCGAGGCGCGTCCGGCGGAGTTCCGGCTGGGCGGGGTCCGCGTGAAGCCGCTGTTCGCACCCCGGCACGGGCCCGAGATGGAGATCATGAAGCAGATGCTCAAGGCGTCGGCGAGCGTGGACTTCGCGATGTTCACCTTCGCCCGCTCGTCCGGCATCGACGACACCATGATCCGGCTCGCCCCGTCGCTGCGGATCCGCGGGGTTCTGGACCACGGGCAGGGCGTCCAGGCGTGGGCCGCGACCGAGCCGCTGAAGGCCGCCGGGGTGAAGCTGTTCGCGAACAGGCCGGGCACCGGGGTGCGGAAGGTGCACCACAAGCTGATGGTCGTGGACGAGCGGCTGGTGATCGCCGGAAGCTTCAACTACACCGCGCCCGCGACGACGCTGAACGACGAGAACATCGTCGTCCTGGGCGACCTGGAGGAGACCCGCGAGGACGCCGAGGCGGGTCAGCGGGCCATCGCCGGCTACGCGCTCAGGGAGATCGAGCGCATCGTCGCCGAGCTCGCGCAGCCCGCGTAGGCGGCTTGGTCATCCACGGGCACGCCCATCCCACGTTTGCCTCAAGGGGCGTTCAAATGCCTCGGCGACCCGGTTCCCCATGATCCGACAAAGGGGACTTCACAGCATGAACTCGCAGCTCGATCAGGAGGTCCCATGACGACGAGAATGACCCACGGGGGTCGGGCGACCCCGAGCCGCCAGGACTACCAGATCTCCGGATGGCTCGCCTTCGCGGGGATCCTCTCCCTCGTGGTGGGCGCCTTCAACGTCATCGACGGGGTGGTGGCCCTGTTCAAGGACGACTACTACGTCGCGAACTCCGGCCAGATCCTGGTGTTCGACTTCACCGCGTGGGGGGTGTTCTGGCTCACTCTCGGCGCCCTGCAGATCATCATCGGTTTCGGGGTCCTGGCCGGGCAGATGTGGGCGCGGGTGATCGGCATCGTCTTCGCCTTCCTCGCCGCCCTCGGGCACCTGGCGTTCCTGGCCGCGTTCCCGATCTGGTCGGTGCTGACCATCGCGCTGTGCGTCCTGATGATGTACGCGCTCATCGCCCCCGCCCCCGGCGCGAGAGCGGACTGACGCCCCGGCGGGGCGCCGGGGGCGGAATACGAGGTCATCGAGTCCGCGGCCCGGCCGCACATACCCGGGTCGCGCACGGGCGGTGACGCCGGGTGGCACCGGCGCCGACCCCGCGGCCGTGGAGGCAGATGAGAACCGCGCTGGCGGACCGGCTGGGGGGCCGCGGCAAGGCTCACGTCGTCGTGCTGATGGCCTGCGTCATGGCGCTGAACGCGGCGGACGCCGGGGTGATCGGGGCGATCGTCCACGAACTGCGGCAGTCCCTGCACGTCACCAACACGCAGGTCGGGGTGCTGACGGCCGCGCCGGCGGCGGTCGGCGCGGTCGCGACGGTGCCGGTGGGGCAGCTCACCGACCGGGTGCGGCGGGTGCCGCTGCTGGCGGGAAGCGTGGTGCTGTGGAGCCTCGCGATGGTCGTCGGCGGGCTGGCGGACTCGTTCGAGTCGCTGCTGGCGTCGCGGGTGGCGCTGGGCGCCGTGACGGCGACGGCGGGGCCCACAGTGGCGTCGCTGATCGGGGACCTGTTCCCGCCGGAGGAACGGGCCGCGACGTACGGGCGCGTCCTCGCCGGCGAGCTGGTCGGGGTCGGGTTCGGGCTCCTCGCCGGCGGCAACATCGCCGCGTTCCTGAGCTGGCGGGTGGCGTTCTGGTTCGTCGCGGCGCTGGGGTTCGTCCTCGCCGCGCTGCTGTGGTGGATGCTGGCCGAGCCGGAGCGCGGCGCGCAGGCGCCCTCCGGCGGACGCGGCGGAGAGGAGCTCGCGCAGCGGCAGGTGCAGGCGGCCGGCGTGGAGCCGGACCCGAGGAACGTCCTCACCACCGACCCCGAGCGCCTGACGCTGCTCCAGGCGGCCCGGCACGTGCTCACCATCCGGACGAACGTGATCATCATCCTGGCGTCCGCGGCCGGCTACTTCTTCTTCTCCGGGCTGCGCACGTTCGGGATGGTGTTCGTGCTGGACCGGTACGCGGTCGGGCGGGGCGGCCTGTCGGCGTTCCTGCTGGCCCTCGGCGTGGCCGCGTTCGCCGGGGTGCTCGTCGGCGGACGGCTGTCCGACCGGCTCCTGCGCGGCGGCGCGCTGAACGCACGGGTCGACGTGCCGACCGTGGCGTTCGCCGTGGCGGCGCTGCTCTTCCTGCCCGGCCTGCTCACCGAGCAGGCACTGATCGCGCTGCCGCTGTTCGCGCTCGGCGCCGCCGCGCTGGCCGCGGCCAACCCCCCGCTGGACGCGGTGCGGCTGGACGTCGTCCACTTCCGGCTGTGGGGGCGCGCGGAGGCCATCCGGACGATCGTGCGCATGTCCGGGGAGGCGGCGGCACCGGTGCTGTTCGGCTGGCTGTCGGGTGTGCTCGGGGACGGCGGGGAGGCGGCGGTCGGCCTGGACCGGGTGTTCCTGCTGGCGCTGCTGCCGCTGGCGGCCAACGGCCTGCTGCTGCTCTGGGCGCGGAGCGCCTATCCGCGGGACGTGGCGTCTGCGCTGGAGTCCGAACGCCGCTTCGGAGCGGGCCCCTGACCCGGCCTGCCCTGATTCGCCCGCCTCGCCGCTACTCGTCCTCCGGCGGGTTGTTCAGGATGCGGTAGCGGTCGAGGATGCGTTCGAGCTCGCGGCGGTCGCGCTTGGTGGGGCGGCCCGCGCCGCGATCCCGGCGGCCGACCGGGATGAGCGCCTCGCGCGGCGGCGGGGGCGGGCTCTTGTCGATCAGGCACTCCTGGGCGGCGGGCGCGCCGACCCGCTTGCGGACGATCTTCTGCACGACGACGATCCGCTCCCGCCCGTCATGGCGGAGCCGGACGACGTCGCCGGGCTTGACCGCGGTGGACGGCTTGGCGCGCTCGTCGTTCACGCGGACATGCCCCGCCCGGCACGCGGTCGTCGCCATCGAGCGGGTCTTCAGCAGCCGAACGGACCAGATCCACAGATCGACCCGCACGGACCCCTCATCGCCCATGCGTCCATGATGTCACTGTGTCCATGATGTCACTGCGTCCATGATGTCACTTGGGCGCCGGGGCTCGCTGCGTGCTGATCCACGCGTCGGCGCGCTCCCAGTTCTCGTAGAGCCAGCGGACGCGGGCGTCGCGGTCGCCGGGGATGTCCTCGGCGGGGACGCGCCACCAGCGGGCGCGGACGGGGCCGGTCAGCGGGACGCGCCGCCAGATGTCCCCGGCGGTGGCCATGTGGTCGAGCCCGCAGTGCGCGACGAACACCACGTCGGCGGTGGGGGCGGATTCGAGCGCGGCCAGCACGCCGCCGGGGCGCGGCGGCATGACGTTGCGCATCGCGGCGGCGCGGGTCGCCTCCTCGGCACGCTTCATCCGGCTCAGCCGGCGGATCGCGCGGCGGCGGCGCTCCGGCGAGAAGTTGCCGCCCTCGGGGAAGATCAGCAGCGCCTCGCGTCCGCCGAGGCCCTCGGCGAGTCGGCCGACGGCGTCGGCGGCGCCGCCCGGGGTGACGAACACGTTCGGCACCCGGTTGGCGACGATGTCGATGCAGGGGTCCAGCTGGAGCATCGCCTTCATGACCACGCGGGGGCGGCGCCGGTACTCGCTCAGCAGGTGGTGGACGATCAGGAGCGCGTCGCCCGGTCCCGCGTGCCGGCTGAGCACGATCAGGGGGCGGTCGCCGCCGGAGCCGTCCCACGTGCCGTCCACCTCGACGTCCAGGCCGAGCCGCCGCTGCGCCGACGCGTAGAGGGCGCCGACATAGCGGCCGATGATGTCGTAGTTCCGGTCGTCGCGGGCGCGGCCGCGGACCCACAGCCATCCGCACTCCAGGACGGCCGACGTCTCCCGGGTCCCCCACGTGAGGGTGAAGAACAGCAGGCGCAGGGCCCGCTTCCGCTCGCGTCCGGCCAGATACGCCACCGCATAGGCGACCGGGAACAGCACCACGACCAGGAGGGTCAGGAGGAACAGCAGCGGCGTGCACACCAGGCGGCGCACGATTCGGGGTGGCAGCATCTCACGCTCGTTCTTTCAGATACTCCAACGATGCCTGATAGGCGCGTTCGATGTGACCCCGGATTCCGGACGCGTTCCTGTAGCGGACCTGGGTGAGGTCGACTCCGGCCTTCTGCGACCTGGCCCCGGCGGGCATGACGTGGACGGTCAGGCCCTCCGGGAGGGTCGCCATCTCCTCGAAGAACCGGTGCCGGCGCGCGATCTCGAACGCGACGAGGCCGACCTCCCAGGGCCAGCGCGGGGGCGCGAGGTCGCGTTCGATCCGCCCGACGTGCAGGACGTAGATCTCGGTGGCGCCGAGCATGACGGCCCGGCTCACCGGGATGCTGTGGACGAGCCCGCCGTCGTAGTAGTGCCGCTCCCCGATCCGGACGGGCGGCAGCAGCCCCGGCGCGGCCGACGACGCGAGCACCGCCGGGACCAGCGGGCCCTCGGTGAACCAGTGCGCCATCGCGGTCTCGATCCCCGCGGCGACGCACTGGAACGGGATCTCCAGCTCCTCGAACGACGGGACGGGGAGCAGCTCGTCCAGCATGCGGCGCAGCGGCTCGTTCGAGTGCAGGTGGGTACCGGACCGGGCCAGCCGCCACAGCCGGGAGATGAAGGGTGAGCCGAACACCTCGCGGACGGACTCGTCCGACCACAGGCTGGTGAGCCGCTCGACCGCCGCGTCCGGTCCGGCCGCGACGAGCACGCCGTTGAGCGCGCCGATGGACGTCCCGACGACGAGGTCGGGGCGCACGCCGGTCTCCCGCAGCGCCCGGAGCATGCCGACCTCGTGCGCGCCGAGCACGCCTCCGCCCCCGAGGACGAACGCCACCCGCGGCTTCCGTTCCACCCGCTCTCCCTTCGCGCTCCGCCAGTCGGGCGCTGGAAGCAGCCTCACCCGTGGGAAACGGGATAAACGGGCCGGGGAGCACGGTGGCCGTGACCTGCGGGTCCGTGACCCGCACGGCTGCCCGAGGGGGCCGGCCGCCCTGGGGGTGGGGCGGGCGACCGGCCCCCGGCGGGACGTCCGTCAGCCGCGGACGCGGGTCTTCAGGCCGTAGCCGTAGGGGAACAGCGGCCGGTAGTCCCGGTCGCCGACGTTGATCGGCTCCTGGCCCTCGCCGGTGGGCCAGGTCACCGACAGCCTGCCGGTGAACGGGCGCTTGCCGAACAGGACGTCCGCGACGCCGGCGCCCTCGCTGCCCGGCAGCCAGGACATGACGAACGCGTCCGTCTTCGGCAGCTGGTCGGTGACGATCTGCGGGCGTCCGGCGACGTCCAGGACGACGCAGGTCCTGATCGCCGAGCAGACCTTGTCGATCGCGGCCTTGTCCGCGTCGGACAGGTTCAGCGTGTGGCCGTTGCCGACGTCGCCGACGCCCTCCGCGTAGGGCGTCTCGCCGACCACCACGATGCCGACGTCACTGCCGGCGGTGGGCGCCGAGGCGTCCTCGCTGTAGGTGACGTGGGACGAGTTCTGCTTGATGCCGTCCAGGATCGTCGTGCCCGGGATGATGTCGCCGGACGAGCCCTGCCACGTGACCGTCCAGCCGCCGGCCTGGTTGCCGATGTCGTCGGCGTTTGTCCCGGCCACGTAGATCCGCTGGTTCTTCCTCAGCGGCAGCGCGTTCCCGGAGTTCTTCAGCAGGACCTGCGACTTGGCGACGGCCTCGCGAGCGACCGCGCGGTGCTCGGGCGACCCGATCGTCTTGGCGTTGCTCCGGTCGGTGTAGGGGCGCTCGAACAGGCCGAGCTCGAACTTCGCCTTCAGGATCCGGCCGACCGCGTCGTCGATCCGCGCCATCGGCACGCGGCCCGCCTGCACCTCCGCGAGCAGCGTCTGGACGAACTGCGGCGCGCTGTAGGGCTCCATGAACATGTCCATGCCGGCGTTCACGGACGTGCGGACCTGCGTGGCGTAGTCGCCCGGGATCTGGTGGATGGCCTCCCAGTCGCTGATGAGGAAGCCGTCGAACCCGATCTTCTGCTTGAGGACGTCGGTCAGCAGCTCCTTGCTCGCGCTCATCTTGACCGGGTTGCCGACGCCGTCCTCCTTCCAGTCCACGCTGGAGAACGACGGCATGATGCTGCCGACGCCGTACTTCTTGACCGCCACGACGTAGGGGGCGAGGTCGACCGCGGCGAAGTGCTTGCGGTCGGTGACGGTGACGCCCTGGTCGATCGTGTACGTCCCGCTGGTGGACGACCCGAACTTCGTGTCGCCGTCGCCCGCGTAGTGCTTGGCGGACGCCAGGACGTGCCGGTTCGTGGCCAGGTCGCTCTTGCGCCGTCCCTGGAAGCCCTCCAGGCCGGTCTCCATCTGGATGACGAGCCGCGGGTCCTCGCCGAAGCTCTCGTACGCGCGTCCCCACCGCAGGTCGCGGGTGACGCAGACGCAGGGGGCGAATGCCCACTGGGGTCCGGTCGCCCTCGTCTCCATGGCCGTGATCTGCTCCTCCCGGCGGACGAGGCCGGGGTCGCGGGTCGCGCCCATCGCGATGTTGTGCGGGAAGACGGTGGCGCCGACGAGGTTGTTGTGGCCGTGCACCGAGTCGATCCCGTACAGCAGCGGGATCTTCAGGCGGGTGGCGAGCGCCTTGGACTGGTAGGCGTCGACCATGTCCGCCCAGCCCGCGGGGGTGTTGTCGGCGGGCACCGATCCGCCGCCGGACAGCACCGACCCGAGGGCCAGCTTCGTGATCTGGTCGCGGTCGCCGTCGACGGCGCCGCGCTCGGCCTGCGTCATCTGGCCGACCTTCTCCTGCAGCGTCATGCGGCCGAGCAGGTCCTGCACCCGCTGCGCGACGGGGAGCCGCGGGTTCAGGTAGGGGGCCCGCTGGGGCGCCTCGGCCAGCGCGGGCTGCGCCGCCACGGCCGACGGCAGGGCGGCGACGGTCGCGAGCGCGACCAGTGATCGCCCGATCCGGGTGGCGATGACACGTCTGTGGGAGTGTGGCAACTCGTCCCTCCTGGGTCGCTCCGAAGGACGCCGCGCGGCCCGGCGGACCGCGCGCGGCCGGACGCCGGGGTCATGGCTCGCCCGGACGGCCATGACCCCTGCGCCGGCGACGTCATCTGGAACCTCCCCCGGCGCCCGGCCGGCTGTCAATGGATCTTCACAGCACCGGCCGCCGCCTTGTGGAAATCATGGAAGAGGGCTTGACGGGTACTAAATTCACAAGTTGAATCATGGGCCGAACTAAGCCGCTCGCACGGGTGGCCCGCACATCCCCCGCCCACCCGGCCACCGCGTCCCGAGAAGTGGACGCAGGCATCGAGAAGCGGGCGGACGCCCCTGAAGGCTCCGCCACACCACCCCCGCTGACCACACCCGGCCACCGGCGGCCTCGCGGCACGCGCCGGGACGGGCGCCCCGTCGGCCGGCGGGTGAGAATCGGCCGACGGGGCGCGCCGTCATCCGGGGTGGCTCAGGATCGGGTCACGCGGACGGGCTGCCGCCCTCACCTCGCTCCTCCAGGTGGGGGCCGCGCGCGCCGTCGTCACGCGTGACCTCGATGCGCTCCTTGCGGAGCTCGCCGCGCACCGTCTGCTCGTCCTGCACCTGCTCGGTGCGGAGCCGGACGCGCTCGACCGGCACGGTCTCCTTGGTGATGACCGCGCGCTCCTCGTAAAGGATGATCTCCTGGTCGGCCTCGGAGATGGTCACCTTCGGGTCCGGGCCGCCGCCCGTGATGGGCTCCCGGTCGATCCGGATCTCCTCGTGCGAGACCGGGATCGTCTGCTCGACCATCTCGGTCTCGATCCACTTGCGCACCCGGACGCGGCCGGCCTCGTGCCGCTCGGTGCCGATGCGCATCTGCTCCTCGGAGCGGGTGATCTCGGTCATCGGCGCTTCCGCGCCCTCGCGCGCCGACTGGGGCGGCATGGTCCGCCCGGGGGCCCGCTCGCCGGCCGCACCGCGCTTGCCGCGCTCGGGGTGGACGGCCATACCCGCAGGACCCGTCGGCCCTGGGGGGTTCGCACTGCCGGCGGCCTCGGCACGGCCTCCGGTCTCCGCAGCGCCGGTTCCGGCCGTGCCCGCGGTCTCGGCGGCGCCCTTCGGCGGGGCGGTGCCCGCGGGGCGGGTGGTCTCACTCGTCTCGGTGGTGCCGGCCGTGCGCGCGCTCTCGGTCGTCTCGGACGTGCCCGTCTCCCCGCCGGTGCGGCGGCCGGCCGGGGGACGCACGCCGTAGTGCCTGTACAGGTCCACGATCTGCGCATGCGAAAGGTGCTCGTCGGCATCGACGTTCGGCGCGCCCTTGATGGTCTCCTTGTCGTAGGGGACCTGCAGAGTGTCCTGGCCCTTGCGGCCCCCGGACAGCGGGACGAAGCTCTCACGCATTCCGAACCAGCCAGTGTGCACGGTCACCCACTCCGGGGCCCCGGAGTCGTCGTTGAGGTAGACCTGCTTGACCGTGCCGACCTTCGTCCCATGGGTGTCGGTCACGCTCATGCCCATGAGCTCCCGCACCTGTGTCTGCGTCTGCACGTTGAGCACCTCCGCTTCCGTGAACGCTCCCGGACGGCGGGGGGCAGGGGGGAGGCGGTGCCCGCCACTCGGTAGCAGTGTTCTATTTGATCCCGAGTTGCCGCATTACCTGCTGCTTTTCCGGATAGGGTCGCTATAAACGTGTTTGCAGAGTTATGGGGAACGATTTACCAAGTTCTTGCCGCGCACGCCAGCGTCCCTCGCAGCCCGCTTTCTCCGCATATATCCGGAAGCGCCCAATTCCCGAATGACGCCTTTGTCGATATGGTGATCATTTTATCCGATTGCGGTTTTTATCACCCCGCTCCGCGCGAAGACTCCGAGCAACGCTTCCACACATTCGGAGAACCGATATGCGCGACATTTCACGAGCGGTGCGGCGGCCATGGACGGGGCCCGTCGCGGTTGCGGCCGCGGCGTCCGCCGTCCTGGCGTGCACGTCGTTCACGGAGGCCGGGGCCGCGCCGGTCCGGCGCCCGCCCACCTGGTGCAGGCCCGGCGGGATGCTCACGGCCCGCACGATGCCGCAGAAGATCAAGATCGCCGACTGCGACCTGCGCGGCCGGACGGTGCGCGGCGCGAACGGGCTCGCGGCGGTCGTCCCGTCCGACGGGACGTCCCTGGTGGCGCACACGCTGCGCACCGACGGCGGCGCCGAGCTGCGCATCGAGGTGGACGACCGGGCGGGTGAGATCAGCATCGGCACGCACGCCGGGCGGGAGCCGGCGGGCAGGCCCCGCCGGTTCCGGGCGCCGTCGGACGGATGCAAGGACGACGCGTACCGTCCCGAACCCAGCAAGTGGCCGAAGGGCACCGCCGTCCGGTGGAACTACTACGCGGGCGCGGCCAGGCTGCCGAGGAAGCCCATCGCCGACGGCGTCGCCAACATGGCCGGCGCCCGCACCGACTGCACGGGCGCGGGCCGCTTCACGCCGCCGCCCGCCGTGACCGAGCGTTACGCGGGGGAGACCACCCGCCGGCCGAACGTGACGGGCGGCGCCACCTGCGGGACCCGGGACGGGGTCAACACGTTCGGCTGGCTGGCCATGCCGAACGCGGACACCCCCGTCCTCGCGGCGACCTGCGCGTGGTTCAACGGCCCGACGACGGTCGAGACGGACATGGCGGTCCAGGCGCAGGGCAAGCGGTGGTGGACGAGCGGGAGCTGCCCGGCGGGGAACTACTCCGCCGAGGGGGTCGCGACCCATGAGGCGGGCCACGTCTTCGGCCTCGCCCACGTCGAGGGCACCGAGCACGCCGGGCTCGCGATGACGCCGTTCCTCAGGTCCTGCGACGACGGGCCCACCACCCTCGGCAAAGGCGACTACGAGGGGCTGATCGCGCTCTACGGCAGGCGCTGAGCCGAGCGGCGGCGCGCCGGCCCGGCCTCCGGCCGCGGACGAGCGCGCCGCGGAGGTCAGCGCCCGGAGTCGATCTTGCCGACGACGACGAGGCGGTGCCGGTCGGAGCCCTTCGGCGTGCAGGTGATGAGCGTGACGTACTTGCCGTGGGGCTCGCTGGCCCGCTTGAACGGCACCGCTTCCAGGGCCCGCCGGTCCCTCGGGTCGATGACGCGCTTGGCCCGCACCCTGTACACGTAGGACGCGCGGCCCACGCGCAGGACGATCCGGTCACCGCGCCGCATCCTGTCGAGCCGGTTGAACGGGTGCAGCCAGGTCGTGCGGTGGCCGAGCAGGACGGTGTTGCCCTCCTTCCCGGGCAGCGCCGTCCCCGGATAGTGGCCGACGCCGCGCCGCAGCACCGCCGCGCCGACGCCCTGCCTGACGCTCGTCTTCAGCCGCATCCGCCTGATCCGGATCTGCGCGATCACCGCCCCGGCCCGCGGCCGCGCCGCGGCGACCACCGCCGAACCGGCGACCGCCGCACGGCCGGAGCCCGCCACCGGAGCGGCATGCGCCCCGGGGACGCCGAGGACGGGCACAGCGCAGCCCGCGACGAGAGCCGCCGCGCACAAGGCCCTTCGGTCGAGCATGATTCCCTCTCCATCAATCGAGACCGCCCCCGGCATCAGGCCTGTCCCGCCAGCAGGGCCGCGCCGCCATCGCGGTCACGCCGGCACCGCGTCGGGTCGCACCGGGGCATGTCGGCTGCCGGGGCATGTCGGCTGCCGGGGTCGTGTCGGCTGCCGGGTCGTGTCGGCGTGGGAAGGGGCGACACGTCTGCCGCCCCTTCTCCGCCGTTCATCGGCCGCGGGTCGTCACCCAGGCCGACGCGTGCTCAGTGCGTGAGTTGAGAGCCGAGGGCGGCGGGCGCGTCCTGGCCCACGGGCGCCGTCGATCCGGTCTGGCCGGGCTGCGCCTCCCCGCCGGGCAGCTTCACGGCACCCGTGATCTTGTTCAGGAGCCTCTTCAGTGCGGGCAGAGGGGCCGCGCTGCGCTGGTTCGGCGCAGTGCCGGCACCGCGGTGGTTCGGAGCGGCGTCGGCGATGCGCTGGTTCGGGGCGGCGTTCGCCGTGCGGGAGCCATCCGCGCGCAGTGTCGAGGGCAGCTTCTTGTGCTTGCCCGCCGGACGGTGCTTGTGCTTGCACGGCTTCTTCTTCGGAGCGTGGCAGCAGTGCGGGTGCCCCTTGTGCCCGTGCTCCTCGTGTCCGTGCTCCCTCACGATGCCCGCCCCGCCCTTGCACTCCGCCTCCGCGAAGCCGAACAGGGAGAGGGCGTTGCCGCACGCGTTGATCGGCATGCTGATCGGCGCGAACACCTGGTTGCCGTTCAGCAGCCCGAAGTTGCCGGCGGTGGTCATGTTCACGCTGCGGACGTCGCCGTGCCCATGGCCGTGCTCGTGACCGTGCTTGTCGCAGTGCTTGTGCCCGTGCTCGTGGCAGTGCTTGTGCTCGTGGCAGTGCTTGTACCCGTGCTCGTGCCCGTGCTTGTGGCCGTGCTTGTGGTCGCCCTCCTTGATGAACGCGCCGCCCTTGCACTTGGCGCGGGCGATCCCGCCGATCGCGAGGGCGTTGCCGCACACGTTGATCGGCATGCTGATCGGCGCGAACACCTGGTTGCCGTTCAGCAGCCCGAAATTGCCGGTGCTCGTCATGTTGACGCTGCGGACGTCGTGCGAGCCGCCGTGTGCGCCGCCGTACGCGCCCTCGACGGCGATGGCCGGGACCGAGGTGGTGAAGGCGGCTCCGACGGCGAGGGCGCTCGCGGCCACCAGGGCGGCGCGGCCGGTGTTCCTGGACCAGATGCGCATGATGTATTGCTCCTGTCGGTTCGTTGCGAATCGTTGATCGGTGGTGATCGCTGCGCGGCACCGTGCGGGTGGGCGCAGCCCTGGCAGCGGCCATGCGCGGCCGTGCCGTCCGGGAAAGATCTGCGTTGCGGGAAAGATCTGCGTTCCGGGAAAGATCCCGTTCCGGGAGAGATCTGCGTTCTGGAAAGATCCAGGTGAGGGCGGGCGGCGTGCGTCGCGCACGCGGCCGCCGGGAGCCGGCCGTTCACGGCCGGGCGGGGTCCCTAGTCGGGGACGATGGACGGGCCGCCGGGCGCGGCCACGTCGCTCAGCGCCGTGCGGCGGAAGGTCCCCGTGTCCGCGGCGGACGGCGCCGCCGGGTACCGGTTGTTCAGCAGGTCGGCGACCGGGGCGAACTGGTGCCCGCCCGGCGAGCCGCCGCCGCGTGAACCGTCCGGACCGGACGGCAGCGCCGGGTCGGGCGACGGGGAGCGGTGATCGCCCCCGCAGTCGGGGCAGAGGTCGGCGCGCTCTTGCGCCGGCACGCCCGCGGTCTCCGTGAGCGGGACGCGGGCGTACCGGGCGTGCGCCTTCGCGGCGTGCGCCGCCTTGTCCCGCGCCTGCTCGGCATCGGGCTGGGCAGCCTCGGGCCCCGGCTGCGCTTCGGGCGCCTGCTGGGCGTCGGACGGGAGACCGCCGTGCAGAAGGGGCTGCCGCTCCGTCGCCGGGTGGACGATGCCCGCGAGGACGGGATGGCCCTGAAGAAGACCGCCCACCTGCGGTGCACCCGCCTCGTCGACCACGTTCACCACATGGCGTACGGCCCGGTCCTTACCGTCGAGCACGTCCTGCTGCCGCGCCCGGAGGTACCGGACGGGGTGGCCGCCGATCTCCCCCACACCGCCGGAGACGGCGCCGGGAACGGCACCACGGACGGCGCCGGAGACGGCACCGATCGGACTCTCGACCTTCCGGACCCGCCCGGGAGTGACGCCCGGGGTGCTATGACCCGTGGCGCCATGACCCGGAGCGTCGGGGCCGGCGGCGGGTCGATCGGTCTGCTCGGCACGCTCGGCGGCGAACGCGGAATGGGTCAGCGCGGAGAGCACGAGCCAGCCGGCGAACGCGAAGCCCGCGATGGCCGCCAGCCGCGCCAGAAAGGGAAGGAGGGCGTGCCGCGGCCGACCCTGCGGGCGATTGACCCCGCGGTGGATCGGCACTGAATGCACAGCCGTTTCCCCTCGTCGCCGCGACCTGTTAAGGCCTGTTTTCTGGGCCCGGTCGTCCCGGACGGCATGAACGTAGCACCGCGATGGAGGCGATCAAGGAGCCATTGCTTCGGCTTCCGCCGTGTCTCCCCATCATTTACCCTGACATTGATCCGCCTTTTGTCGCGGCCGGTTTCCGGGGCCCTGTCGTTCGTTTTGCCAGGCTCTTTCTTTTTGTGGGGACGCAGGCGCTCACCTCGGGGATCCGGTGCCCTGGCGGCACCGCCAGGCCCCGCCCGCTCGCCGGACGTCCGGGAGAAGCATGGTGGACGGTATCCGTGCGCTACATTCAGTGAACGGACGGTCACTCCCGCACCATCCCCACCGAGGAGCCTGCGATGATCGATCCCTCGTCCGCGATGGCGCGCCTGCTGCCCGCGCGGTCCCACCGCCCCCGCCGCGAGACCCGCCGGTTCGTCACCCGCGCCGACGCCGACCTCATCCTGCTCTCCGGCGTTTCCACCGGTCAGAGCGCGCCGCCGAGGCGCGGCCGGTCGGGCGCGTGGACGCTGTACTCGCGCCTGGAGTGGTCCGTGGCCGTCGCCAAGGCCGAGCGCGCCCGCCGCCGGGCGCGCCCGCCGTGGACGTAGGGCGCCCGGCCGTTTCCGGAAGACCGAAAGCCGGCGGGCGCCCTGGGCGCGCCCGCCGGCCGGAGGAGGATTCTTCTACCGCTGGGAGGCGCCCGGCTCCAGCAGCCCGGTCGGCCGGCCCACCGGGACGCGCACGCGCGGCGTCCGCCGGACGATGTGGTGCGCGATCCGCCGCGCGGCGAAGTCGGCGCCGTGCACGAACCGCATGACCGGCCCGAAGGTGTACGCGGCGGCGAGGCCGGCGAAGAAGAGCCCGGGCGTCGAGGCCTCGAAGTCGCGGCTGAGCACCGGCGCGCCGAGCCGGGTCGCGATGCGGCCGCGCAGCTCCGGCGAGAGCAGGGCGAGCCGCTCCAGGTCGGGGACGAACCCGGTGGCGGCGATGACGTGCTCCACCTCCGTGACGAGGCGGCGCCCGTCGTGGTCGGTCGTGGTGAGGGCGATGCCGTCGTCCTGCTCCACGGCCTTGGCGAGGCGGCGGCCGGTCGAGACGCGGATCCGCTCGTCCAGCCGGTCGCGCAGCCACCAGGCGCCCGCCGGCGGGAGCGTCTCGCGGACGATCCGCTGCCGGGTCCGCTCCGGCAGGTACCGGACGAGCCCCGGCCGCTCGGCCCACACCCACGTCCGGTAGCCGGTGCCGAGCCCGGACCTCGGGCCCTCCAGCAGCCTGGAGCGCAGCGGCCGGTTCTCCTCGGGGACGGTGTTCCAGTCCAGGACGCGCCGCCGGGCGATCAGGTGCGGCCGCGCTCCCGCGTCGGCCAGCAGCACCGCCGTCTCCAGCGCGGACTGACCGGCGCCGACGACCGCGACCTCCTTGCCCGCGAACAGGCCGAGGTCGCTGTGGGCGCTGCTGTGCGAGACGAGCCAGGACGGCATCCCCGCCAGCTGGTCGGGGAGGTGCGCGAACGGCCCGACGCCGACGGCCACGACCACCGCGCGCGCCGCGATCGTCTCGCCCGACGAGAGCGTGACGCGGTAGCCGCCCGCCCCCCGCTGCTCGACGTTCACGACCTGCGCGTCCTCGGTGCCCGAGACGGCCTCGGCGGCGAACCAGCGCCCGTACTCCACGAACGTCTCCAGCGGGATCGGGTGCCCGACCCGCCAGCCCGGATGGCGGTCGGTGAACCGCATGCCCGCCTGCGGCGCCCCGAGGCTGGATGCGGCCGGCTCGGACTTGAGGTACATGCCGAGCGGCATGTTCTCGTCCCAGAACCGCATCGGCTCACCGATGACCCGGACGTCCAGCCCGATGTTCTGCAGGTAGGCGGCGGTCGACAGGCCGTAGGGCCCGGCGCCCGCGATGACGACGTCGCTGGCCGAGTCGCTCATGTTCCATTCCCCCCGTGTGTTCGTGTGTTACCTGGTGCGGAGCCGCTCGACCGCGCGGAGCGCGCTGCGCCGTCCCATGGCGAGGAAGGGCGGCAGGTCGTCACCGGCGAACCAGGCGAACTCGTCGGCCTCCCGCAGCGGCCGGAGGGCCTCCCGCAACGACCAGAGCCGCCCCCGCGCCCTGCTCCCGAAAGACGCCTCCGCCCCGGCATGCGACTGCGCTCCAAAACCAGGCGGCGCTTCAAAGCTCACCGCTGTCCCAGAATTCGCCGCAGCTCCAGGACTCTCCGACGCTCCGGGACTCGGTGGTATTCGAAGACTCGTTGGCGCCTCTGTGCTTGCCGGTGTTTCAAAGCTCGCCGGTGTTACGTGACCCGCTGGTTCTCCGGGGCTCGGCGGCGTGCCGGGGCTTGCCAGAGATACACGCCCCGCCTGTCCTCCGGGGCTCGACGAGACTCCGGGGCTCGACGGCGTTCCAAGGCTCGCCGGCGTTGCAGGGCTCGCCGGTGTTGCAGGGCTTGCCGGTGTTGCAGCGCTTGCCGGTGTTGCAAGGCCCGCTGGCGCTTCAGGGCTCGGCGGCACCCCAAGGCTCGGCGGGGGTTCCGGGCGTGGGCGGCGGGTCGAGTGGGCGAGGTAGTGGTTTTCGACTAGCAGGTTGCGGCCGTGGGCGGGGCGCGGAGGCGGGATGGGGCGGCCTGACTTGTGCAGGTGCATGGCGCGGGCGAGGTCGAGGCCGTCCAGGTCGGTGAAGAGACGGAACTGCGCCCCGATCCGGGGGTTGAAGTCCAGCAGGTGGTACTCGCCGGTGCGCGCGTCGAGCCGGAAGTCGAGGTCGACGAGGCCGCGGCAGCCGAGCAGCCGGACGATCCGGACCGCGAGGCGTTCGAGGTCGGGGCTCTCCACCCACTCCCCCGCGACCGTGTGACCGGCCTGCGGAGGGTGTGCGAGGTGCTTGCGCCCGGCCCCGCCGAACAGGCAGTCGCCGTTCTCGTCGAAGTAGCCCTGGAAGAACCAGTCTCCGCCGGCGGGCGGGATGCGCCGCTGCAGGATCAGCGGGCCCGCTCCGCCGCTCGCGCCACCGTTCGGGCCCCCGGCCGCGGCGCCGTCCGCATACCTGTTCGGGGTGCGGTCGCGGGTGGCGGCGAAAAGGCGGTGCAGTTCGCCGAGGGTGGGCACCAGCGTGGTGCTGCGCATGCCGGGGCGCAGCCGCCACGGGCGCGCCCACTTGGCGATCAGCGGCAGCCCGAACGCGGCGGCGGCCTCGTCGACGTCGGCGGCCGACTCCGGCATCAGGCTCGGCGGGCACGGGACGCCGTGCCGCCGGCACGCCTCCAGCAGCCGCGCCTTGTCGGCGACGCCGCGGGGCGCGGCGGGATCCTGGCGGGGGAAGACGAAGTGGGCGTCCAGCCCGTCCGCGTGCTCGGCGGTGAAGATCGCCCCCGCGTCGTCCATGGGGACGAGCAGCGCGGGGCGGCCGATCCGCTCGCCGATGGCCCGCAGGTGGGCCAGCAGATCGTCCGGCCGCTCGACGGGCGGCCCCCAGGGGTGCCCCCGGAACAGGTAGCGGGAGCGGGACGACGGGTTGGCGCGCCCCTCCAGGACGGCGTGCACGGGGACGCCGCCCCGGCCGAGGCTGCGGATCACCGCGAGCGTCCCGTGGTGGAAGAGGTTGCGGTCGGTGCGCAGCAGCAGAACGGGAAGGCCAGGGTCGAGGCGCACGGTGGCGAGGCGCGCGGTGTCGGGGCGGCCGGTACGGGGCCGGGCCGTCCGCAGCGCGGTGCCGAAGAACATTAGCTCAGCCCCATTCCCTCTTATCGCAGCGCACGGCATCCTTTCCGTAAATTTTCGCGCGTTCCGCCCGACCGGCTTTTTCGCGGCGGGCTTCCGAGGGAATACGATACGCATGCGAGCAGCGGATATCCATTCAGCGGGACGGCCGTTCGAGCCCCGGCGGAAAAGGTCGCCGTTCTGGTGTCCACTCCCTCCTATTCTGGCCGCATCCGTGGTTTTGTTCGCGCTCATGGTGTCGGCGCTGTCGACATGGCAGCAGCCGCGGGCGGTTCACCGATGGGCGGCCCATGTGCCGCTCGGCGCGTTTCTCGGTTCGGGCCCGGAGGGGGTCGACAGGGTTGCCCGCTTCGAGCGCTGGCTCGGCTCGACCGTGACGGTCGGGCGCACGTACCTGCCGGGCCACCAGTGGGAGGACATCGAGGGACCGCAGCGGATCCTGGAGCCGTGGGCGCACTGGAAGGCCGCCGACCAGCGCCGCATGCTGGTCGTCAACGTCCCGATGATGGCCCCGAACGAGGGGTGGCTCCCGGCGGAGGCGCTGGCCGGCCTGCTGCGCGGCGGCGCGGCGGGCACGTTCGACCACCACTACCGGACGCTCGCCGAGCGGCTCGTCTCCCTGCACGCGGGAGACTCGGTCATCGTCCTCGGCTGGGAGATGAACGGCGATTCGTACTCCGGGCGGTGCGCCCCGGATCCGTCCGCGTGGAAGGAGTACTGGAGGAGGATCGTCGGCGCCATGCGCGCGGTTCCCGGCGCGCGCTTCCGCTTCGATTTCGCGCCGGCGCGGGGGCGGGACGCGATCCCGTGGACGGACTGCTATCCGGGGGACGACGTCGTCGACATCATCGGATCGGACAGTTACGACCAACCCCAAGGAAAGTCGTTCCAGGATTACGTGAACGAGCCGTACGGGCTGCGCCGGCAGGCGGAGTTCGCGGCCGCGCACGGGAAGCGGATCTCATTCCCGGAATGGGGCCTCTTTCGCAATTCTGACAACCCCGCCTTCATTCGGGGAATGCACGACTGGATCATGTCGCACGACGTCGTCTACCAGACGATCACGGACTACTGCCCGCACGGGGTCTGGTCGTGCGGCGGCAACCCGCGCTCCTCCGCCGCCTACCGGGAGCTGTTCGGCGGCGTGACCGCCCCGCCGCCCTCGGGCAACGGGCCGTTCACCCCCACTCCGGCCACCTCCGCCCCAGCCGCCTCGGCCGCTCCGAGTTCGGCACCGTCCGCGCCTCCGGTGCCCTCGCCCGAAGCGCCCCCCATCAAGCCGGCCGTCGAACCCTCCGCCAAACCGTCCGCCAAACCGTCCGCCAAACCGCCGGCCAAGCCGTCCGCCAAGCCGCCGTCCAAGCCTTCGGTCAAGCCGCCCTCCAGGCCGTCCGCCAAGCCGGCGAAGCCGCGCAGACCGCCGTGGAAGGGGCCGCCCGCCACCGCGCGCGCGTCCACCAGGGCCGCGTCCACCAGGGCCTCCGCCGGGGTCTCCCCGAGCCCGGCCACGTCGCGGGTGACGGCCGCGAGGAGGGCCACCGTCCGGCCGATGTCGTAGGCGGCGGACGCGGCGGCCGCCGCGCGCCCCTCCCGCTCGGCGATCCCGGGTGACAGCAGCCGCCCGGCCATCTCTTCGGCGAGCGCGGCGGGGTCGTCCGCGGGCACCAGCGCGCCCAGCCCCGGGCGGACGACCTCGGTGATGCCCGGGATGTCCGACCCGACGAGGGGGCGCCCGGTGGCGATCGCCTCCAGCGCGGTCAGCGGCAGGCCCTCCCACCGGGACGGCAGGACGACGAGGTCGGACGCCGAGAGCCAGTCGCGCGGGTCCTCCACGGCCGGGACGAACCGGACCCCGGCCACGCGCTCGCGGCGCAGCCGCTCCAGGTCCTCGCCGTCCCCGACGATGGCGAGCCGGGCGGCCGGGCAGCGCGCGGTGACGCCGGGCCACGCCGCGACCAGGACGTCCTGCCCCTTCTGCCGGGTCAGCCGCCCGATGCAGACCGCGAGCGGCGCGGCGGGCGGCAGGCCGAGCCGGATGCGGGCGGCGAGGCGGGCGGCGCCGTCGGCGGGCCTGAACCGGCGCCGGTCGACGCCGTTGCGGACGAGCCGGTACGGGCCGCGCACGCCCGCCCGCATCCCCTCGCGCAGCTCGCCGATCCCGACGCAGACCAGGGCGTCGCTCCACCGCGCGCCGAGGCGCTCCCACAGGCGGCTGAGTGCGTCCTGCCGCCCGGTGGCGGCGAGCCACGACCAGCCGTGCGGCTGGAAGATCGTCGGCGTGCCGAGGGGGCGCCGCAGCAGCCGGCCGGCGAGGCCCGCCTTCGAGGAGTGCAGGTGGACGACGTCCGGCGCGAAGCCCTTCACCAGGCGGCGCAGGCTGAGCGCCTCCAGGATCGTGCGGGGTCCCGGGGCGCGCCCGGCGTTCCAGCTGAGCCAGGGCACCCCCGCCGCCATGCACCGCTCGGGCAGGTCGCCGCCCGGCGGGCAGGCGACCGCTACCTCCCAGCCACGCCGGCGCTGGTCGCCCGCCGCCTGCCCGACGTAGACGGCGACCCCGCCCGCGTTCGGCTGGCTGACGTGCAGGATCCGCAGCGGGCCAGTGTCCCGCGGGTCAGTGTCCCGCGGGTCAGTGTCCCGCGGGTCAGTGTCCCGCGGGTCAGTGTCCCGCGGGTCAGTGTCCCGCGGGTCAGTCATGGAGGAGCCAGGGCGAGCCCTCGGCCCGGCCGCGGGTCCCGGCGCGGCCGGAGGCACCGGCGAGGCCGCGCGCTCCCAGCCCCCCGCGCCGCCGCTCCGCCAGGTGCGCGCGCGTCCGGGCGAGGCCGGCGTAGGCGGCGGCCGGGGCGGACCGCCCGAGGATGATCCGCTCGTTCCGGACGGGCGTCGGCCGCCATTTCAGCTTGTACGGTTCGTCCCCGCGCAGGAGGCTGACGCCCTGCCGCCGCCGGTCGCGGGCGAGGGCGAGGTTCTCGCGCAGCATCATCAGGGAGACGTCCACGCAGGACCGCAGGTCCGGGAGCGCCCCGTACAGGTAGGCGCCGACATGGCGATGGCCGATCAGGACGAGGTCGCTGGCGACCAGCCGGCCGTCCCACCGGTACTGCACGACGGCGGCGCGCCCGTCGCGGACCATCCCGGCGGCGGCCTCGGCGAGGTGGCGGCGGAACCGCTCGCGGGTGTGCTCGGGGTTGATCGGGCGGCCCCGCCACTGCCGGGCGTGCAGGTCGAGCAGCGCGTGGACGGCGTCCGGGACCTGGTCCGCGGGGACGTGCTCGGCCGTGATGCCGCGAACGTCGATCTTGCGGAGCTTCGCGCGCATCTTCCCGGCGGTGCGGCCCGGGAGCCCGTCCAGGACGGCGTCGATGCCGCCGCCGACGCCCCCGCCGGCGCTCCCGCCGCCGCCCCCGCCGGTGCCGGCCGTCGACAGTTCGAGGCAGACCGAGGACGGCGTCCGCCACGCCCGGCGCGGCCACTGCGCCGCGACCAGGTGCGCCGCCGAGCCGGGGCGGACCTCCCGCAGGTCGAGCGCGCACCATCCGCGCTCGTCCAGCAGGGCCCGGACGAGGTGCCGGACGGCGCCGTCCGCGTGGACGGGGTCGAGGAGGAAGTCGGTGAAGTCGCTCTGGTCCGCGGCGATCGGGACGAGCACCGGGAACCCGTGCCGGGCATCCGCCGCCAGCGGCGCCGCCGCGACGAGCCGGCCGCGGTGCCGGACCGTGACGAGGCGGAGCCGCCCGCGCGTCCCGTACCAGCCCCACCACGCCTTGATCCACTCGTGGGTCTGGAAGGGCGTCGCGGACGGGCTCCGGTCGTAGAGGTCGCGCAGGTCGTCCGCCAGCGCGACGAGGGCCTGCTCGTGGCGGTGAACCTCGGCCGACCACTCGGTGGAGGCGCTCCAGGACGAGGCGGCGAGCCGGGAGGGTGCGGTCACGGTCACGGTCCCACCTCCACACGGCCGGCGGGGACGGGGTCGGGGAGGGCGGCGGTGGTGGTGGCGCGGCCCTTCTCCCTGCGGCCGGGGCGTCCGCGCCGCCCGCTCATGACGGCGGCGGTGAGCCCGGCGAGCAGGACCCCCGACGCGGTGCCGACGGCGACGCCGAGCGGCAGGTTCGGCGACGACGGTTCGACGGGCGGCTCGGCGAGCGTCATCAGCGCGACGCGGACGCCGGTGTCGGTGCGGTGGGACGTCCCGTACCGGACGAGCGCGTCGGCCGCGGCGTTGGCGAACGCGGCGGCCTCGCGGGCCGTCCCGCCGACGCCCGCGAGCTTGATCAGCGGCGTGTCCGGCGAGGTGGACGCCTGGATGTGCGCGCGGGTGGACCCGCCCGCGTCCGGCAGCGGGAGCGAGGAGTAGGCGAGGGTCTCCGGGAGCGGCGCGAGCCGCCCGAACGCCTGCGCGAAGCTGACCGCGGCCGGGCCGGACTGGCCCTCCCCGTCGTCCACGACCATGACGAACGCCGTCGCGGTGTAGGTCGTGGGCGCGAACACGGCGTAGCCCAGCCCGCCGAGCAACCCGGCGAGCACGAAGGCGACGGGCAGGCCGAAGCGCCGCGCCGCCGCGGCGATCCGCCCGCGCAGCCGCCGCGTGGCCGGGGTGGACCGGCCCGCCCGCCTGGTCGGCCTCGGCGGCCTCCTCCTGGCGTCACGTCGCTGCATCTTGAGCCCTTTCTCGTGTCGGTGCGGCCCCGCGGTCCAACCGCTCGGGGCGGTAGAGCCGGGCGAGCTCGGCGGCCTGCTCGGCGATGGCGTAGCGGGCGACGGCCGGCGGCACCCGCGTACGGTCGCGGGGTGCGCGCAGGACGCGCCCGAGTTCGGCGCTCCAGATCCCGGGGTCGGAGGGGAGGCGGCGGGCGTCGGGGGCGTCGGCGGGCGGGAGGGCGTCGATGGCCGGGCACGCGGTGTAGCGGACGGGCAGCCCGGCGGCCAGCCCCTCCAGGACGCCGAGCCCGAACGTCTCCTGGACGGACGGCGCGGCGAGCACGTCCATGGCGGCGAGGGCGCCCGCGACGTCCGCGGTCGCCCCGGCGAAGACGACGCGCTCGGCGATGCCGAGGTCGCGCGCCGACCGGGCGAGCTCCTCCCGCAGCGGGCCCGCGCCGACCAGCAGCAGCCGGACGCCGTCCGATCCCGCGCCGTCCATCCGAGCGCCGTCCATCCGAGCGCCGTTCAACCTCGCGACGGCCTCGATCAGCAGGTCGAACCGCTTGCCCGGGACGAGCCGCCCGACGCCGCCGACGACGGGCTCGTCCGGGCCGATCCCGAAGCGGCGGCGCACCGCGGCGCGCCGGGCGGGGTCGAACGCGAACGCGGCGGCGTCGACGCCGTTCGGGATCACGACGATCCGGCCGGGCCGCACGCCCCAGGCGCACAGCCGGGCGGCCACGGCGGGCGACACCGCGACGGTCGCGGAGCCCAGCCGCTCGGTCGCCCGGTACAGGGCCCGGACGCCGCGCGTGGTGGCCCGCCCTTCGATGCGGCCGTCGCCGAGCGAGTGCTCGGTGGCGATGATGCGGGGCGTCCCGGCCATGCTCATCCCGGCCAGGCGCGCGGCGATCCTGCCGTAGACGCACGCCCGGTAGAGATGGGTGTGGACGACGTCGTACCGTCCCCGGCGGATCAGCCGGACCAGCCGCGGCAGCGCCCCGAGGTCCCGGTTGCCGCGCATCCCGATCTCGTGGACGGGCACGCCCGAGCGGCGGATCTCCGCTCCGACGGCCCCCGCCCGGGTGAGGGTCGCGACCTCGCAGGACACCGGCAGGTGGCGCAGCAGCATCGCGAGCTGGCGTTCCGCGCCGCCGTACTCCAGCCCGGTGATGACGTGCAGGACCCGGGTCACACGCGGCCCCTCCGCCGCAGCTCGTGGAGGACGAGCTTGGCGCGCAGCCGCAGCGGGCCGTCCTGGTCGCCGACGTAGGTGCGCGGCAGCGCATGCCGTCCCGGCTCCTCGGGCCGGATGTTGCACGCGTAGTCGTACCCGGCGGCGCGCACGGCCTCGACCTCGCGGGCGGTGGCGTGCCCGTACGGGTAGGCGAAGCCGGTGACCGGGGCCTCGACGAGGTCCTCCAGGACGGCGCGGCTCTCCTCCAGCTCCTCGCGCAGCTCGGTGCCGTCCGCTTCGGGAAGCGAGACGTGGTGGCGGCCATGCGAGGCGATCTCCATGCCGACGCCCGCCACGGCACGGATCTGCTCGGCCGTCATGAGCGGCTTGCGCGGACCGTCGTCCCACGCGTTGTAGGTGCCGATCCGCCCGGTCACGACGAACACCGTCGCGCCGAACCCGTACCGCACCAGCGCCGGGACGGCACGGGTCGCGAAGTCGGCGTACCCGTCGTCGAAGGTGAGCCCGACCAGGCCGCGCGACCGGCCGGCGGCGTGCGCCTCCAGCAGCTCGCGCATGGAGACGCCGCGCAGGCCGTGCGCCCGCAGCCACGCCATCTGCCGCCCGAACCGCGCCGGCGACACCGTCACCAGGTGCGGGTCCTCATCGAAGTGGTCGACCGAGTGGTACATCAGCACCGGCGGAGCGTGCCGGACGGTCTGTCCCGTCCGCGCCGGCCTCGGCGGACGCCCCGGCCCGGCCGGACTCGGCGGCTCCGTCAGGCTCGCCGGCCCGGGCAGAACCCCCGGCTCGGGCATGCTCCCCGATTCCGTCAGGCTTCCCGTTTCCGGCAGGCTCTCCGGCTCCGTCAAGCTTCCCGGCCCCGTGAGAGAAGTCGGTTCTGTCGGCTTGCTCACTGCTCTCCCCCGATTCGATGCGACCGCGCCGAAGGCGCGCACCAAGCGCACCAAGCGGCCCTGAAGCGATCCACGCCCCTGAAGCGATCCGCGCCCGTGAACCGATCCGCAGCCCCGAACCGGCCCGCGCCCTCCAACCGATGCGTGCCCTTGAGGCGATGCGTGCCCTTGAGGCGATCCGCGACTGTGAAGCGATCCATGGGGCGACGAGGCCGGGGACCGCCAGGACGGCGAAGGCGGCGAAGGCGGCGGCCACCGCGAGTCCGCCTGCCGCCAGGTCGGCGATCGGCGGCGCGTCCACGGTCGCGGCGGCGAGCAGGCCCGCCGCGCAGGCCGCCGCGGCGGCGAGCGCGAGCCCGGCCACGTCGGCGGCGATCCGGCGCAGCGGGATCGGCGCGACCCCGCGCCGCAGCCCGGCGAGGAGCAGGACGGCGGCGAGGGTGATCCCGGTGGCGTTCGCGGCGGCCAGCGCGAGGGTGCCGGCGGACGCGGCGAACGCGGCGCCGATCGCCGCCGTGACGGCCAGCCCCGCGCCGAGCACGGCCGCCGGGCTCCAGGTCGGCCGCCTGCGCGCGAAGAACGCGCGGGCGGCGAGGCCGACCGCCGTCTGCCCCCACAGGCCGAGCGCGTACACGCGCAGGATGGCCGCGGTGCTCGCGGTGTCCGCGGACGTGAACTCACCGCGCTCGAACAGCACCCGGATGACGGCCGGCGCGAGCGCCACGAGGAACGCGGTCGCGGCCAGCACCATCGCGCTCGCGACGGCCAGGTCCTGGCGGATGCGGCGGGCGACCTGCGCGGTGTCCCCGTCCGCCGACGCGCGGGCGAGCCTCGGGAACGTCACCGTCACGATCAGCAGCGACAGCACCATCGGCACCTGCGCGACCTTCTGCGCGTAGTTGAGGTGCGAGATCGACCCGGCGGCGAGCCCGGCCCCGAGGAAGCGCTCCACGAACACCTGCGACTGCCGCGTCACCGTGTAGACGACGATCGGGGCGATGGCCGCGAGTCCGAGCCGCACGTCCACGCTCCCGGACGGCACCGCGGCCTGTCCCCCGGGCGCCTCCCGCAAACAGCGGACGAACGCCGGGGCCTGCACCGCGACCATCAGGACGCTGCCGCAGGCGACGCCGATCGCCGCGCTGGTGATGCCGACGGCGCCGGACAGGCCCGCGATCAGCGCGAGGATGCCGGTGTTGTAGGCGAGGTAGATGGCGGCGGGCGGCCCGAACCTGTGGTGGGCGCGCAGCGTCGCGCTCATGAAGCCCGCGAGGCCGAACGTCACGACGGTGACCGCGGTCAGCCGGACGCACCGGACGGCGGGCCCCTGCTCGGCCAGCCCGGGCGCGAGGACGTCCACCACGGCGGGCGCCGCGACGGCGAGCGCGCCGGTGACCACCGACAGGCCGAGCACCATGCGGGGCAGCGTCGTGCCGACGAGGGGGCGCAGGCCGTCCCCTCGGGCGAGCAGCCGCGTGACGACCGGGACCATGAGCAGCGCCATGGCGTCCTCGATCAGCAGCGGCGAGACGGTCTCGGGGATCGTCCAGGCGACGAGGAACGCGTCGGTGCTGCCGCTGGCGCCGAACAGATCCGCCATCACGAGGTCGCGCAGGAACCCGAGGCCCGTCCCGGCCGCGATGAGCACCCCCGACACCGCCGCGGCCCGCCCCACGGAACCCGCAGCGGACTGCCCGCCGGCACCAGCGGGCCGCTCGGATCCAGGGCCGCCCTCACCGCGTCCGGTCATGGAGCCTCCCGCCGGAGAGGTCGACCGTTCCGAGCGCGTAGGCCGCGGTGAAGCCGAGGATGACGCCGACGAGGGCGCATGTCGGTCCGCCGAGGTCCGCGTAGAGGAAGTTGACCAGCAGGAAGGCCATGAGCGCGACGCTCGCGAGCCAGAACGGGTCGCGGACGTCGCGGCGCGTCCACAGCCCGGCGACGATCATGGCGAGCAGCACGGCGAACCCGGCGAGCCCCACCACGCCCTGCTCGGACAGGAACAGCAGGTACTCGTTGTGCGGCGACAGGAGCGGCTGCCGGACGTACCCGTTGACGGGGTCGTCGGTCTCGCTGCCGGACGACAGCTCGATCGTGGCGTAGGTGTCGCGGTAGGCCGGGAAGTTCTTCACGCCGACGCCGGTGACCGGGTGGTCCTCCCAGATCCGGACGGCCGCCGCCCACAGGTTGTAGCGGTCGTCCACGGACTGGTCCGGGTCGCTGACCGAGCCGACCGTCGACTTGGCGCGCTCGACGACGGCCTGCGAACCGCCGCCCCCCGCCCCGAGCAGGACGAGCATCAGGGCCCCGCAGCAGGTCAGCACCTTGACGGCCGTCCACCGGTCGAAGAGCACCAGGACCAGGACGGCGGCGGCGCCGAGCGCGATCCACGTCCCGCGGCTGAGCGCGAACGCCAGCGCGGCGGCCAGCACCGCGATCCCGGCGAGCGCGGACGGCACGGCCGCGGGACCGTGCCGGGGCGCCGTCAGCGCGAACGCGGTGAGCACCAGGAACGCGAACCCGACGACGATCGACATGGCCATCACGTCGAGCGCGCCGAACGTGCCGACCGCGCGGATGTTCTGGCCGCCCATCGACGCGCCGTTCCCCGTGAGCGTCTGCCAGATCCCGTACACCGCCTCCACGAGGCCGAGGCCGAGCACCGACCAGCAGACGACGCCGAGGTCGCGCCGGTCGCGGACCAGCACGACCACGGCGAGCGGCACCAGCACGAAGACCTGGAGGTCGCGGACGAACCCGACGAGGCTCGTGCCGATGTCGGCCGAGTGCACGGTGCTGATCCCGAGCGCCGCGATCAGCGGCCCGACCGCCAGCGCCGCCCGGCCGGGCAGGCGCGCCCGGCCCGTGGCCAGCATCCCGGCAGCGACGAGCACGAGCACGGCGCCGGCGACGTCCCCGAGCGTGACCTGCGCGCCGGCGCCGAACGGCTGCGCGCCGGGCGGGATCCCGACGCAGGCCACGGTCGCCGCGATCAGCAGGCTCGGGCGCCTCGGCAGCCGCCTCGCGAGGAGCAGCGCGGCGGCGGGCGGAGCACCGGCGGTCCACACCGCGCCGGCGGTTCGCGGACCGCCTGCCGTCTGCGCACCAACCGCACCCTGTGCAGCCTCCGCGGCCTGTCCGGCACCCGCGCCCCGGCCGGCACCCGCAGCCTGCTCGGCATCCGCGCCCTGCTCGGCACCCGCGGCCTGCTCGACACCCGCCGTCCGCTCGCCACCTACCGCCTGCTCGGCACCCGCGGCCTGCTCGGCACCTGCCGTCCGCTCGCCACCTGCGGTCTGCGCGGCGCCTTCGGTTCGGGCCGTCATGCGGGGTCCCGGAAGAGGACCGTCCGGGCCGTCAGCAACAGGATCCGCAGATCGCCGGTGAACGACCAGTGGTCGATGTAGTGATTGTCGAGCCTCGCCCGCAGCTCGATGGACGTGTCGCCCCGGAACCCGTGGATCTGGGCCCAGCCCGTCATCCCGGCCGGGACGCGGTGCCGCAGCATATAGCCGGGGCAGGTGCGGGAGAACTGCTCCACGAAGTGCGGCCGCTCCGGGCGCGGCCCCACGAGGCTCATCTCGCCGCGGAGGACGTTCCACAGCTGCGGCAGCTCGTCCAGCGACGTGTCGCGCAGGAACCGGCCGACGCGTCCCACCCGCTCGTCGTCCTTGACGGTCCAGCGGGTGTCGGCCTCCTTCTCGTCCGCGGGCTTCAGCGTCCGGAACTTCAGCAGGACGAACTCCTCGCCGCCGAGCCCGATCCGCCGCTGCCGGAACAGCACCCCGGGGCCGCCCTCGATCCGGACGGCGACCGCGCACGCCGCGAGCACCGGCAGCGCGAGCACCAGGGCGAGGGACGCCACGACGACGTCCAGCATCCGCTTGGCGCAGCGGGCGAACGGGGTGCGCAGGCCCCACTCGACCCGCGCGCACGGCAGCCCGGCGAGGTACTCGCGCCGCGCCGGCACCACCGGGACGACGTCCGACGGCGGCTGGACGAGCAGCGTCTCGCACGGCAGGGCGAACGACATGCGCAGAACCGCGTCCAGCCGGTCGGGCGGCACGTCCTCGGCGACGACGACCAGCGTCTCGACGCCGTGCTCCTCGACGAGCGACGGGAGGTCGGTGTCCGCCCCGAGGACGGGCACCGCGCCCGGGGGGTCGCCCGGAGTGTCGTCCGGCTCTCCCGCGGACACCTGCCCCGCCACCGCGAGCCCGAGGTCACCGCGTTCGCGCAGGACGTCGAGCACGTGGGCGGCGGTTCCGCCCGTCCCGACGACCAGGGCCGGACGGGCCCTGGAGCGGCGGCCCCGGTAGCCGCGGACCGCCGAGTTGACGAATCCCCGCGCGCCGAGTTGGACCGTTCCGCACAGGGCCGCCGTCCACAGCCAGGCCGGGCCGTCCGAGCGCAGCAGCGCGGCGATCCCGCAGACGAGCAGCGTGCGGAACAGGAGCGGGGGCGCGTCGGTGAGCAGGGACGGCGCGCGGCGCGCCCGGTACAGCCCGCCCGCGCCGTTGAGCACGACGACCGCCGCGGCGGCCAGGCCCGGCAGGGGGCCGCCCCCGGTGAGGAACACGGCGGCGGCCATCGTCCAGCCGTCCAGCACGGCGAGGCACACCGGGCACAGCCAGGCCGGCAGCCGCGTCCCGCGCGCGGCGACCGGGCGGGCGCCCGCCGAAACGGGTTCCGGAGGGGCCGCGCCGGAGTCGACGGAGAAACTCAGCCCCTGGGCTCTCATCGCGGTCCCCTTCATGGACAAGACACCTTGCGGGGCCGTCGCAGGCGGCCAGTGATCAGCATCGCACCTGGTCAGAGCACAAATCGCCGCTTTTAACCGGGGCCGCCGCAGTCTTGGAGAGAAGATCAACGGGCTGGACGGAGAAGATCGACTCGACCTCCGCTCGGCCCCCGCGGCGGCGATGGCCCGAGAAAGATCATGCGAAGTGGCCACCGGATGCGAACCTTCGCGGGACCATGGACGTCTACAAGTGAGTCGGACGCCGAAACCGGCCGTCCGCGCCCTTCTAGGGGCGGGACGGGAATAAACGGCCGTTCCGGGATCTTGTTGCCGTCCCGCATCGCGCGGGATCCGGCGGGCTGTTGAGGGAGAACGGTGCGAGGTAAGGCGTTGGTCATGGCGCTCGTCCTGGGCCTGGCGACCGCGTGCGGCGGGAGCAGCGGCGGTGGCGGCGAGGGCGGCGGCGGAACGACCACGAAGGGCGACGACGGCGCGCCCCAGGTGACGATCACTCCGGCGGACGGCAGCGGCAAGGCCCGCCCCGACCAGGGCGTGACGGTGACCGCGGCGGGCGGCAAGCTCGGCGACGTCTCCGTGAAGCTGAAGGGGGCCGACGTCCCCGGCGCCCTCTCCGCCGACAAGACCAAGTGGCGCTCCACGTGGACCTTGCAGCCGGGCGCCAGCTACCAGGTCTCGGCGACGGCGACGTCCGACAAGGGCAAGTCCACCACCGCGAAGAGCGTGTTCCGCACGACCCGCGCGACCGCCCTGACCCGCGTCAACAACGTCGTGCCGAGCCAGAACGAGACGGTCGGCACCGGGATGCCGGTCTTCGTCCAGTTCAACAAGGCCGTCCCGGAGAAGGCAAAGCCCGCCATCGAGCGCGCCATCGAGATCTCCTCGACCACTCCCACCGAGGGCGCGTGGCGCTGGCTGAGCGCGGGCGAGTCCTTCAACGGCCTGCCCTCCGTCGTCTTCCGCCCGAAGCACCCGTGGAAGCCGCACCAGACCGTCACGGTCAAGGTCCACTACGCGGGCCTGAAGATCGGCGCCAACGTCTTCGGCGACCGCGACGTCACCCAGACCTTCAAGGTCGGCGACTCCCACGTCATCAACATCAACGCCAAGACGCACCGCCTCGTCGTGAAGAAGAACGGCCGCGTCGTCCGCAACTGGGGCGTCAGCCTCGGCAGCGGCGGCGACGTCCAGCGCGACGGCGTCGACCACCTGCTCACCACCAGCGGCGTCCACCTGACCATGGACCACGTCCGCCTGGAGCGCATGCGCCCGCCCGGCAAGAAGAAGGGCGACCCCGGCTGGTACGACGAGAAGGTTCCGTGGGCGACCCGCATCTCCAACAGCGGCGAGTACATCCACCAGAACATGGACGACCCGTCCTGCCTCGGTAACCGCAACTGCAGCCACGGCTGCGTCCGCTCCCCCGCGAACGACGCGCAGTGGTTCTTCCACTGGTCCTACCGGGGCGACCTCGTCACCATCACCGGCACCAAGCGCAGCCTCCAGTGGACGAACGGCTGGGGCTACTGGCAGCTCCCCTTCTCCCAGTGGGCCAGCGGCAGCGCCCTCGGCAAGCCCATCACCACGACCCAGGCCTGAGCACGTCCCGAGCCTGACCACGTCCCGAACCTGACCACGTCCCGAGCCTGACCACGTCCCGAACCTGACCACGTCCCACGCCCCACCTCCCGCGGCCACTACTCTTCGTGACCAACAGGTCGCGGGGGGGGTGCCCGGGTGGCAGCGAAGATCATCCTTCATATCGGCGTGCAGAAGTCGGGCACGACGTTCCTGCAGCATGTGCTGCAAGCCAACGCCGAGGCGCTCGCCAGCGAGGGCGTCCGCTACCCCGTCAGCCTTGACTGGGCCCGGGGGCGGCGGACGGTCGCCAACCACGAATGGGCGAGCTACGGACTGCTGGGCACGGAGTTCCCCTGGGTGTCGCGGGACCGCGCGTCCGAGGAGACCCTCTCCTGGCAGACCCTGCTGGACGGCGTGCGGTCGACGCCCGGCACGGTGCTGCTGTCGGCCGAGGCGCTCTCCGTCATCCGCAAGCCCGCGATCCACCGCCTCTTGGACGCGCTCGCCGTCGAAGACGTCGAGGTGGTGGTCACGGCCCGAGGCCTGGGCCGGTCGCTGCCCTCCCTCTGGCAACAGCACATCCGCAACGGCCGGACGGTGAGTTTCGGCACCTACCTGGCCGGTCTGGCAGCCCAACGTGAGAAGAGCCGGGACCAAATCGAGACGGACCCGTCCGCGCACCTATGGCGGGCGTTCGGCCTTGGCGGCCTCGCCCGACGCTGGTCGGACGCGGGAGCCGCCCGCGTCCGCGTCGTCACCACCCCCGGCACACCCCCGCGCCTTCTGTGGCAGCGTTTCGCGGAGGCGATCGGCCTCCCCGCCTTCGCCGAGTCCGCCGGCCTGCCCGCCGAGCGGGCCCACACCGGCCTGACCGCACCGGAGACGCAGGTGCTCTCGGCACTCAACGCGGCCATCCGGCAGACCACCTGGAGCGGCCAGAACGCCGACTGGGTTCGGAAGATCATCATCGGCCGCTTCCAGGCCCGCGCCGAACGCGGCGGCAAGGTCGTCACCCCACCCGAATGGCGGACCCGCCTCGCGCAGTGGAGCGAGGAAGACCTCGCCGCCCTCCGGGACTCTCCCGCGCACATCGTCGGTGACCTGGACGAGCTGCGCTACGACCCGTCCTCGGAAACAACACGCCCGCCGACCCCAGAGGAAACCGCCCGGGCCGGCGCGGAAGCAGCGATCGCCCTGGCGGAGGCCGCCCTCCAGGAAACCCTGGTCCAACGCAACATCCGCCGCCTACGCCACCGCCTCACCACGTAGCCGGCGCGCGGTTCCCCGTAGGGGCACACCACTGGTGGGTTCGTGGTCGCCGACCGCCCTACTCCGTTCCGGGCTTGAAGCCGGTGCCCTTGATCGGGCAGGCCACGCCGTCGGCCGGGGTCTCGCACGGGGACGCTGTTGCGGATCGGCCACCAGGGCTCTCCAGCACTGGCGGGGACATTACGGGCGATCACCTGACTTCGCGCTTCGGAGCAAGCCCTGCGCGTCCGGCCGACGGGCAGCGCCACCGCCCGGTTCTCGATCCACATGCGTCCCGGTCATCGTGTTGATCAGGACCCATGGATGCCGGGATCGCCGGCGTTGCGCGCCCGGTGGGTCTGCTCACGCTCGGCTTCGGTGCCGACGGGGTCGTCCACGACCAAGGGCGTACCGTCGGCGGGAATCTGGGTGTGGTGGTCGGTGGTGTAGAAGCGGACCTCGTGCCCGTCGGGGTCCTGCGTGCCGGGCAGGATCCAGCCGATGGTGGCGAAGTGGACCCCGGCGTGCTTCTCGCCGAGCGCGGCGAGCCGAGCGGCCAGGTCCTCGAGCTCGGCCCTGCCCGGCACCCCGATCGCGAAGTAGTCGAAGCCGCTCGCCCGCCGGGCGAGCTCAGGATCGAGGACCAGTCCGAACATCGGCCCGCCGACCGGGTGAGCCATGGTGATCCCGGTCGTCCGGCCGCCCTTGGTGAACTCGATCAACGTCACGTAGCCGAGCCGGGACGCGTACCACGAGCGCGAACGCTCGATGTCACCGACCGGTAGCTTCACGTGGTGCACCCCGTCCAGAGCAGGGGCGTCGTTGGTGTCCATGGAGATCTTCCCCCGGCATTGCAGTGATACTGCATCAATGCAGTTAGACTGCATCCGATGAATGATCCTGTCAAGGGACTCCGCGCCGCCAGGGTGGCCGAGACCGAACAGCGCATCCTCCAAGCCGCGCGGGCACTGTTCGTCCGCGACGGCTACCGCGGGACGACCCTGACCGCGGTCGCGGAACGCGCCAAGGTCGGACACCGGACTGTCTACGTCCGATTCGGCACGAAGGCGGCGCTGCTGCGACACGTCGTCGATGTGGCCGTGGCGGGGGACACCGCGGAACAAGCGGTCGCCGAAAGGGACTGGTACCAGGCGGCCCTCACTGGCCGGACTCTCGCAGACCGGATCGAGGCGCTGGTCGAAGGAACCGCCGCCCTGATGGAACGCGCGGCTGATCTGTTCGAGGCGGTGCTGCAGGCTCAGGCCACGGAGCCCGAACTGGCGGAAGCCTTCCAGGCCGGCCGCGCCGCCACCCGCGAGCTGCTGCACCAGTTCGTCCGAAGCGCCCGCACCGACGGCCTGCTCACCGAGACGGCAGACCCGGCGTGGCAGGAAGAGACGGTGGCCTTGGCAGGGCAAGCGGAAACCTACCTGCTACTGCGACGCACCACGGGATGGACGCACGAGCAATACCGCGCCTGGCTGCACCGCACCCTGGCACAGGTGCTGACCGCGCCTCCATGATGATCCCGAGGCCACTCCGCCCCCAGCGATACGAAGGAACGCACGGTGGACTTCCGGGATAGCAGGGCGGCAACCTCAGCCGGCCGGCAGGTCGACTCCCGCGAGCGCGGCCACGGCACCCTGGACGAGCTGCGCTACGACCCGTCCTCGGAAACAACACGCCCGCCGACCCCAGAGGAAACCGCCCGGGCCGGCGCGGAAGCAGCGATCGCCCTGGCGGAGGCCGCCCTCCAGGAAACCCTGGTCCAACGCAACATCCGCCGCCTACGCCACCGCCTCACCACGTAGCCGCCTCACCACGTAGCCGCCTCACCACGTAGCCGCCTCACCACGTAGCCGCCTCACCACGTAGCCGCCTCACCACGTAGCCGCCTCACCACGTAGCCGCCTCACCACGTGGCCGGAAACAACCGCCCCTTCAGCACCGAGTCGACCCGTTCCCCGGCGGCCTTGGCGTCCCCGCACGGAAAGAGAACCCGCCCCCGCCGGACGTCCTGGTAGACCCACGTTCCACCAACGACCCGCGCCCGCACGACCACGCCCACGTCTTCGGCGACCCCACTGGCGTACACCCAGAGCAGCGGCGTAGGGAACTCGCGCCCGTACAACTTCACGCACCGCCACCCCCGCACCCCGACCGCGAGCGCAAGCAGATCCAGATACCGGACGGCTTTCCGCCGCCCCCGCCACCGCCTCAGCACGGGACCCTCGCCCACACCCACTTGCCGGTCTCGCCCTCGGCCACCCCGCACGCCGCCGCCAGCGCCTGGACGAGCGGCAACCCCCACCCGCCCGTCCCGTCGTCGTACCCGTCCTCCAGCGCCCGAGCGTCCGCCCCGAAATCCTCAGGCCCCATCACCGGCCGCGTCACTGGCCGCTCCGCAGACGAGTCCCAGACGGCCACCAGAACGCCCCCCGCCTCACGCGCGCACCTGACCCGGATCTCCCGCTCCCCCGCAGCCCGCACGGCGTTGGTGACAAGCTCCGCGACGATCAACAGAACGCTGTCAGCGACCCCCTCCAAGCCCCATTCCACAAGCCGCATCCCGACCACCGTCCGCACCATCCCCGGCACCGTCCGATCAGCCAGACAAGAAATGTCCACCTCGCCCGCATCCACGGCTTCTACCGCCATTTCCGCCACCCTCCTTCCGCGATATTCCGAGGACAACGGTGCGATCGCCAAGTTATTTTGGCCACACTTTCAATTACACCGAATACAAAAGATCTTCAGGAGCGCCCGAGATGGAGAGCCACGACGCGCTCGACCCACGGTCGTCCCTTTGGGACCTCGTAGCCGTTCAGCTGCGACTTCTTCGCCTGAACCACGGCTGGACATGCCAGCAGGTGGGAGACGTGGCGAACGCCTCCCGGTCACAT
This sequence comes from Actinomadura sp. NPDC000600, assembly GCF_040492135.1. NCBI lineage: Bacteria > Bacillati > Actinomycetota > Actinomycetes > Streptosporangiales > Thermomonosporaceae > Actinomadura > Actinomadura sp. NPDC000600. The sequence goes on along the minus strand of NZ_JBEUPD010000002.1, from coordinate 1,200 downwards.
GTTTCAAATTGGGAGGCCGGCCGCAGACGTCCCAACCAAGCCAACCTCGCGCCGCTGGACGAGGCATGGGACACGGCAGGCCTCCTCACCTCCCTCGCCGAACATGCCAAGGACGGCCACGACCGCCCACGCGTAGGCGCCTTCTTGGAGTATGAGCGCGCCGCTACGTCCATCAAGGCCTACACGTCCGACGTCGTATTCGGTCTGCTCCAGAGCGAGGGCTATGCTCGCGCACTGTTCCAGAGGGGCGGCGTGGTGGAGGACGTCGAAAGAGCCGTCACTGATCGCTTGGAGCGACAACAACGCCTTTACAAGGCGAACCCGCCTCATCTGTGGGTGGTACTCGCCCAGCCTGTCCTGTGGTGGCAGGTCGGCAGCCCGGACGTGATGGCCGAACAACTCGCCCACCTGCTCCGTATGGCGGAACTCGACCACGTCAGCCTGCGAGTTCTCCCCGTCTCAGCAGGATGGCCAGGTGTGAGCGGTTCGCTCAGCCTCATGGCCACACGAGACGCAGAAGTCGCGTACTTAGAGTCTGGACGCATGGGACGTCTGGTCGATCGCCAGCCGGAAATAAGGGAGTTCGGCGTAAGCTATGACAAGATCGGAGCGCTTGCGCTCCCCGAGGATCAGTCAGCAACGCTGATCAAGCACATGTTGGGGTTGATTCAGTGATCACATGGCGCAAATCCACTCACAGCGATGAGACCGGTGGCCAGTGCGTAGAACTCGCCGCGCTCCCCCACGCGATCGCCATCCGCGACAGCAAAGCCCCAAAGAGCGGCTACCTCGCCCTCACCCCTCACGCGTTCGCCGACCTCCTCGCCCGCGCCAAACAAGACGAACTGCCGCACTGACCCGCGCGCCCGCGGCTCGTGTCAGAGTGAAGCAACTCGCCGCTCGGAGCGTTGCCGCTGTCCGTCGAGGATCCCGTGCCATCAACGCCAAGACACTGGACTCACTGATGAACGTTACGTGGCGCAGGGTCACGTCCAGCGGAGTGGTGTATGAGTTGGCCTCCGCGTGATCCTGTTTCTGCAGGTTAAGCGGTGAGTTCCTGGTTGTCGATCTTGGGGTCGGGTGTGGTTCCGTCGATGACGCGCAGGCGGGCTTTGGCGAGGAATTCCAGGCCCATGTAGCGGCGGGCCTCGGTCCACTCATCGGTCTGCTCCATCAGCACGGCGCCGACGAGGCGGACGA